>CAZJJJ010000009.1:16819-18318 GCA_964546295.1 uncultured Methanosarcinales archaeon | reverse complement strand
GCAAGCTCTTTTATCTTGCCACCTGATGTTATGGATACGATCTGGCATCCTTTTCTGAGGGCTTCTCTGAAGCATTCAATGGTCTCTTCGGTATTCCCTGAGTAGGACAGGGTAAACACTAAGGTGTTCTTATCGGCCAGTGCAGGGAGCTTATAATTTCGAGTCACAATGACTGGTATCTTCGAGTTGTATCTCATGTATGTCTCAAGGATGTCTCCCGGCATCGCTGAGCCACCCATTCCAGCGACAATAATCTTATCTATGTTCTTCTTATCTACTTTGATCTTTTCAGGGAGCTCAAAGCCTTCCATTATGTGATGTGGGAATTCCTCGAGATCAGTAACGTACGAACTTTTGTCAATCTGCTTAATCTTTTCTTCATCCATGAGAATCCCTCCTAAAAGGAAGCTATAATCAGTATTTATATAATTTATGGAATCTCTTGATGTATTGCAATATTTAAGAAACCTTGAGGAATCTCTGTGTGTGCGAAGACCCATAGAAACATTTTTAAATAAGCCATAATTCTCAAGGTCCAATGCCGTTGTAGGCGATTGTCCAACTTCTGGGCAGTGAATTTGAGCATTTAGAATCAGATAAGTGAGATGTGGAATTAAGATGGTTTCAATATATAATGTCGATCCGAGCGCTCTCATAGAAAGGGTCTCAGAAGAGTTAAAGAAGTCTGATATGGTTCAGCCTCCAGAATGGGCACAGTTCGTAAAGACAGGCCCTTCAAAGACAAGACCTCCTGCAAGTGATGATTGGTGGTATGTCAGGGCTGCTTCAGTACTGAGAGCGGTATATAAAGAGGGTCCTATCGGAGTTGCTAAGCTTCGGACTAGATATGGCAGCAAACAAGACAGAGGTTTGGCTCCCGAAAGGTTCAGGCCAGCGTCTGGTAATATCCTAAGGACTATCCTCCAACAGCTTGAGAAAGAGGGTTATCTGATGCAAGGCAAGGATAAGAATGCACAAGGCAGGCATATAACACCAAAAGGACAATCCCTTCTGGAAAAATGCGCATCTGCACTGTACAAGACCCAGGATAAATCCTCTAAAGCTTCTGAAAAGCAGAAATCATCGGATAGGGATAAGGCGCCAAAAAAGGAATCTTCAAAAGAATCTCCTAAGGATAAGCCCGAGAAGTCAAAACCTGCTACTGGAGAAAAGGAGAAAAAGGCGACCAAGTCTCCAGAAGATGAGCAGAAAAAGCCTTCTGATGAGAAATCTGGCGAAAAGGAAACGCCCGATAATCCAAAGAAGGATGAATGATAAAGGTTGATCGTAGAATGGCAAGATTCATACACACATCACGGAAGAAGCGGCTTGCGAAGTTAGGCAAGCAGTCGAAATGGGCTCCTTTCTGGACCGTACCAAAGATATATGGTGCTGGGAGAAGGGTACATCCTGGGAGGCATACTGCCGTGAAGAGGAATTGGCGTAGGACCAAGACCAAAGCATGATACTAAGGTGTAAGATATGTTAGAGAGAGAATA
>CAZJJJ010000009.1:0-16719 GCA_964546295.1 uncultured Methanosarcinales archaeon | reverse complement strand
GAGAAAAACAAGTGATCATGTCTTCTTCAAAACGCTTTTATACTCTTCTATGATGTTTTCCTGTGCTTCTGTGATCGCTTCGTATTCTCTTGATAACAGGTCAACTCTCCACCTGCAGGCATTTCCCTTGCTCTCTGAATGTTGCCTCGCAGAATCCAATATGTCGTAAACAAGAAGCGCGATGCCTTTTGTCTTGTGCAATGATCTCTCACTATTCTCATACGTGGCGTATGCTTTCTCCTCATCCATGTTCTTGTGAGTAAGATCTTCTAGGCAATGATATGCTTCCTTGAATCGTCTCTTCATGACATCAATACAGAATTCCGAAAGGTCCAATAATTCGCTTACACAAGGGTTCTCGCTTTCTCTTTCTATAATATTCCAATGCGCACGGTATATTACTGCATCGGGGTCATAGAATCTATATTCTTCTTCCCCATGATTCATATAATGTATGAGCTCATATTAATTTATAAGTTTAATCATATCTTTGTGCATATTTGAGTCAAAACAATTATAAGTTGGACACTCACCACCCATACATGCGAGAATTACCATGGTCCCTGAAGTATGCACCTCGAACTCCTGAAGAGTCTTGTGTCTCTCCCGGAGTCGCGGATGAACTGATGAGATTCCTTGAGGGTTTCACACCAAAGTCAAAGCGTAAGGCCTTCATCTTATATGGTCCGACAGGGACAGGTAAGACAAGCCTTGTATATGCAGCTGCTAACGTCATCGGTGCTGAGGTTCTTGAAATAAACGCTTCTGATTCCAGGAACAAGTCGTCTGTGAAGGAGATACTTGGTCCGGCCATACACCAGAGTTCGCTTTTCGGGGGCACAAAGATAATATTGGTGGATGAGATTGAAGGCATGTCCGGTACCAAGGATCGTGGTGGCGCTACTGAGTTGGCATCGCTTGTCAAGGACTCCAGTTTTCCCATAATCATGACTGCACACAACCCTTTTGACAGCAAATTCTCCAAACTCAGATCCCTATCCAAGATGTGTGAGGTCACAAAGATACCTTTCGATAGTGTTTCGGCTGTTTTGACTCGTATCGCCGAGAACGAAGGGCTCTCTTTTGATGATTCTGTTATAAGTTCATTATCAAGACTCTCTGAAGGAGATGTGCGAGGGGCGATAAACGATATGCAGTGTTCAGTGGATGGGGATGTCCTCAAGATTGATTATTCAGAAGCAGGTAATGGGCGTGATACCACACAATCCATACCAGAAGTCATGAGGACCATATTCAAATCAGACGATCTTGCGGTCCTCCGTCATTCATTGGACAATTTCGAAGGTAATCCAGATGATGTGTTCATGTGGATCGATTATAACATACCGAAAGAGTACGCAGAGCCAGATGCACTATATGAAGCATATGACAATCTCAGCAAATATGATATATACAATTCTAGGATAAGGAAGAGGCAGTACTGGCGATATCTTGCATACATGATGATATTCCTGGGTTGTGGCGTTGGGCTCTCAAAGGAAAAGGCTCTCCCGAAACAGGTGAGATATGAGCAGAATTCCCGTCCGCTCAAGATCTGGATGTCCCGGCGGAAGTATGCTAAGCGCGAGTCCATATCGCGTAAGATCGCGTCGAGCACACACTGGTCCACGTCCGAGGTGATCAAGAATTTCGAATTCTACAAGCGTATGGCAAAGGACCCTGAAAGTCTCAAGAAGATGTCTGAAGAGCTGGGTCTTGACAAGGACGAGATATCGTTCCTGAAGCAATGATCCATGTCCTCGTCCCCTGCCTATGATTATGGTTTCCAGAATCTTCATGGAACATTAGACCATTGCTGCATAACATTTTTAATGTATGACGAGAATTTGGAGATATGAGAAAGCTAAGGATACTCGAAGTCACGCATCGTTTTCCTCCTGCTGTCGGCGGATGCGAGAAAGTGGTCTATGAGCTTTCTAGAGAATTTGCTAGTCAGGGGCACGATGTCACGGTGCTCACTTCAACTTCACTGAAAGATACAGATACCAGAGGCGTTTCTAAAGGAAAAGGATTGAGGCTCTCTTCAGAGATATCTGGTGCTACGGAAGAAATGAGGGACGGTGTGAAGGTATTTAGGTTCCCTCCAGATTATCAGTTCTTCACATTTGCACCGAACTCACAGATGAGGCATTTTCTGCGTAAGAATGCAGAGTATTATGATATCGTGCATGTCCACGGCTACCTGAGTTATGAGGCTTATATGGTATCAAAATATTGCAAGAGTTATGTGCTCACGGCACACGATATCGTGTCTCATAATGATGGTATCCTGTTCCGGCTTATGAAGAGTGCCTACGACAGGTTGATAGGGAAGCGTATACTGAAGAGGGCATCACGGCTTATCGCTCTCACACCTGCTAATCAAGAAGAATATGAATCAGTCTCAGATTGTGGAGGGAAGATCAAGGTCATACCCAATGGCATAAACGCATATGGAGAAGTAGATATGGATGAGAAGAGACGCATCCTGGAATCTATAGGGAAGCCCAAGAAGGTCATACTTTTCATCGGCAGGATTGTTGAATACAAAGGGGTTGCTGACATCGTCAAAGCAATGCCAGATATCATAGAGCGCCATCCCGATAGCAAAGCGGTCTTCGTCGGTGTCGATGGGGGATATACCGAAGAGCTGAAACGGATAGCGGCCCACCATGGGGTCCGTGATAATTGCGTATTCACAGGAGGTGTCGAGAGCATCGAACCTTATCTCAATATAGCTGATGTGTTCGTCTTTCCGTCAAGAGGGGAAGGTTTTGGGCTTTCACCTGTTGAAGCTATGAGTATGCGTGTGCCATCTCTCATGACAGATATCGGTGGCCTGAAATATGTGCTATCCTGGATCGGCGGACATCGTCTTGATTCATCAAAGGACATACCCATGCAGATATCAAAGAAAGTCAATAGGATATTGGACGATCCTAAAGCGAAAGACAAGATGTCTGGTCTTGCAGAAAAAGCTAGAAGCTACAGGTGGCCCGGTATAGCTGAGATGACATTGAAGCTCTTTGAAGAAGTCTTGGATGAACGTGAGAAATGATTACACACGCGTTTTTGTTGATTCTCGATCCATTCAGTAACATTTATTAATGACGCATTTGTTCCAATGCTCATGGCTAGGTCTGGCTCAGGTTTCACAAGGAAGAAAATCCAGAAGAAGCAGTATTTCTCTTCTCATCGGAAGGAAGATTCGACGACAGAAGAGAAGCATAAGGAATCTCAACCTAAGAAGGATAAGCAGGTGGAATCTGGAGCAGCCAAGCGACGTAGTTTTGTAAGGGTGCTCTATGAGGATCATTATAGGACCCTTATGCTAATCCCCATTCTGATGCTATTGGCATCATTCATAATAATAGGTATGAATGTCGCAGCAACTGGAAGTGTCATGGATTTTGGAGTGTCCATAACAGGCGGAATATCCATGACGATACCTGATGTTGATGATTTCGATCCCATGGAGGTCGAGGAGGAGATCCTCTCAAGATATCCTGATGCTGATCTGAATGTCAGGAGATTGGTCTCTCGAGAGGCCATCGGAGTCTCTTTGGAAGTGTCTGGTATCGAAGGTGACGAGATGCTCCCTCTGATGCGGGAGATCTTTGGAGATTTTCATGACTATTCCTTGGAAGAGACTGGGTCTACACTCGGTGAAGCATTCTTCAGACAGAGTGTGATAGCGTTGGTTTTCGCTTTCCTCTTGATGGGTGCTGTCGTATTCATATCTTTCCGGGTGTTCGTCCCATCTGTAGCGGTGATGCTCTCAGCATTCTTCGATATCATAGTGACTGTCGCTATCGTCAACCTACTGGGTCTGAGGATATCTACCGCAGGACTGGTAGCCTTCCTGATGCTGATAGGTTATTCTGTGGACACTGACATACTGATGTCTTCGAAGATGCTGAAAGGATCCTTCAAGGACACTATGAAGAATTTATATTCGGCCATGAGGACAGGTCTCATGATGGAAGCGACAACTGTCTCTGTATTGGTGGTCGGTATAATCTTCTCGAACTCAGAAGTGCTCATACAGATAATGACTATAGTGCTAATAGGGATATTGGTGGATCTGCCAAGCACTTGGATACAGAATGCAGGCATGCTAAGGTGGTATCTTGAGAAACAGGATGCACAAGGTTGAATCAATACATTTATGGATTATCGATAATGAAGCTGATGGATATGGGAAAACTGAAAGCATTGATCAAGGATTATAGGATAATAATGCTCTTGGTAGCATTGATTCTATCAGTCTTAGCCATATCTCCGTCATTCGACACGACAGACCGCCTCGCAATACGTAGTGTGGCACAAGGCAGCGCTGCAGAGGCAGCAGGCATGGAGTCTCCAGGCCAGGATGTCTTGCCGAGACAACGTGATGTGCTTATCTCTATAGATCAGCAGGAAATACATACTTTAGAGGATTATTTCTCCATAATCAATGATTTTCAGCCGAATCAGACCATCTCAGTACAGACAAGAGGCACAAGGCTACCTTACACCATAACTACACGTCCAGAGATCAATGAGACCGTCATAGGCTACGAGACACGTCTTGTCAATATGACGAACGAGACCACCAACGAGACATACCAGGTTGAAGAGGAGGTCCCGATCATCAATGGTTCTGTTATTGGAGTTGAAGATATTGGCCTCTCGTTATATCCTGCACCCATGAGCAACATAAGGCTAGGTCTAGACCTACAGGGCGGGGTGCGCGTCATGCTTGAGCCGGAGGAGCCTGTAACGGCTGATGACATGTCTATAATAATATCAAACCTTGAACAGAGGCTCAACGTCTATGGTATGAGTGACATAATGATACGTGATGCCACTGATCTCGAGGGCAATCAGTTCATAATCGTCGAACTGCCTGGAGCTGATGAGCAAGAGGTAAGATCATTAATAGGCGATCAGGGACGATTCGAAGCAAGGATTGGTGATCAGATTGCTTTCACAGGCGGTGATGACATAAGACGTGTTTGCAGGACTGCTGACTGTTCAGGATTGGATCCCCAGAGACCTTGCCAACAGGCGGAGGATGGTAGTTGGTTCTGTAGTTTTAGGTTCGCTATCACACTCTCAAGAGATGCGGCTGAAAGACAGGCTAATCTGACACGCCCTCTTGAGGTTGTATTTGAGAATGGGCAGGAGTACCTCTCAGAGGACCTGGAGCTCTATCTTGATGGCGAACTTGTCGATTCTTTAAGGATTGGTGCAGACCTTCGTGGAAGGGCGAGCACTGACATTTCCATATCCGGTTCTGGTACAGGACCTTCAAGAGATGCAGCGGTAGATAATGCTGTTGAAGAGATGAACCGGATGCAGACGTATCTCATCACAGGGTCTCTTCCAGTCAGTCTCAACATAGTAAAGACTGATGCTATCTCTCCCGTTTTTGGAGAGGAGTTTATAGAGAATATAGCCCTTGTTGGTCTTCTGGCGTTGTTGACAGTATCTGCCGTAGTGATGTTAAGATACAGGAAGATAAAGGTGGTAGTGCCTATGGTTGGAGCTATGGTGGCCCAAGTCATTGTCATAATGGGTGTGATTGCCCTTATGCGTTGGAACCTCGATATTGCTGCAATGGTGGGTGTCATCATATCTCTGGGAAGTAGTGTTGATCATCTCATCGTCATCACCGATTCTGTGATAAGAGGTGATGAAGGTAAGAACATCTCGTGGAAGGAGAAGATAAAAGGCGCCTTCGCCATAATATTTACTGCTTATTTCACTACTGTTGCTGCCATGGCACTACTATTTGTCGCAGGAGCCGGACTGCTGCGTGGTTTTGCACTGACTACAATATTGGGTGTCTCTGTTGGTGTTCTCCTGACAAGGCCAGCATTCTCTGTTGTGATAAAATCTCTCTTGGATGAGTGAGGCCTTTTAGGATTTTCAATAATAATTAAAAGCACAAGGTCTAACCTATATGCTATGCCTGCTAAAGATGAAAAGATAACCACTATAATCTTTGATTTTGATGGTGTTCTGAGCCATGACAACACCGATGAGGCCTTGAAGAAACATCTACCTCCAGATGAGGCAGCATCAGCCCATTCTAAGCTTATCGCAAGCAGATATCTATATGATTGTATGGTGGGCGCTATATCTTTCAACGAGTTCAAATTAAAATTTGCTGAGATGTCCGGGATCAGTAGTGCTCTCATTGATGAGGTTGCTAAAGATATGATCGACTCAAGGTCATTGGACCAGACTGTCCTGAATCTGACTAAAAGGCTCAAGGACGAAGGCTTCTCTCTTGTACTTCATTCTGATATGATGAAGGTTCCTTTTGATTCGTGGACACGACGTTTTCTCTTGAAAGATATTTTCGATCATCTCATATGCTCTGCTCATATAGGTTCCCTGAAGAACAATCCCGAGACATATGACAAGATTCTCAAGTTTTTAGGTGTAGCTCCTCAAGAGGTTATTTATGTTGATGATAGCAGCGCAAATATTTATACTGCAAAGAGCAAAGGTATAGAAGGTGTCGTATTCATAGATACAGAGTCTTTGCTGAAAGAGCTAGGGAGAAGAGGTCTCATCCTATTCTGAAGCATGGATATTTTTTTATATTGGTATATCAACCTGTTCGCTATGTTGGACGAGAGATATGCGGATTATGCGCAAAAGATATGGAAGAACTGTAGTGATGTCTCTTCCGATAGGAGACGTTGGCATTCTAGTGGATATCACATTTCTGAGAACTCACTAACAATTGATGATGCGCTGGAGGATGCTTTTGAAGCACTTGATATAATCCCTACTTCTTGTGGAATTGATATCGATCTGGAGGTCTGGCAGGACAGATACATGGAAGACCCTGAGATGCTATCTGCGATGGCATCCGTGCTCTACAATAATCTCAAAAGATTCGGTAAGTATTCTTTCAAGGATGAGCCGGATTGGGACACATATGCACGCGATTTTTTAGAGTCTTAAGATTGATACGATTGTTCAATCTACACAACATTTAAATATCTAATCGTCTACTTGCAGATATGGGTGGTAAGACAGATTTCCTGAAGTATGCTGTAGTCGGTCTTGTAGTCATCTTGCTATTCTTCTTGGGCACTATAGCAAGGATATTTACTGATTTTCTCTGGTTCAGGAATCTGGGTTTCGAATCTGTGTTCACGCTTGAGATACTATCAAGAGTTGGACTCCTTGTTCTCGGTTTCCTACTTTTCTTTGCTATCATAGCAATAAATCTCTTTATTGCAAGGAAGCTGCATGGTGAAAGCAAGACGCTATTCTTCTCAGTCTTGGGTGTTGCAGGTTTTTTCGCTCTTGTTGCGGGTCTGTTGCTATCTGATTCCTGGTTGCAGATCCTGAAGTTCCTTAACATGCAGGAATTCGGATTATTGGATCCCATATTCAATTTGGACGTATCTTTCTACGTCTTTGTCATCCCTCTCTTAGAGGTATTGTGGCTGTTCCTTTTTAGCGCTCTTCTGATCGCGACAGCCATGACATCATTCTTCTATTTCAAGAATTATCTCTCAACAGTATTGAACCAGGATGTGGATCCTAACACTGGCATGATAAATCTGAATATAGCCAATAAGAAACCTAAGATCAAGAGGTATGTGCTCAATCACCTCGGTCTTTTGCTGTCATTGATATTCGTATTGTTAGGAGCACGTCATTACATATCGCGCTATGCTGTCATGTATTCTCCTATGGGTCTTGTTACAGGCGCAGGGTACACGGACACAAACATACTGATCCCTATCATAACAGGCATGATGGTACTTGCACTCATCACCGCTGCGGCACTGCTCATGTATATATTCATCATATCGGGTAAGTCAAAGATCAAGAAGAGGCACATCATGCTCGTGGTGGTTGGCATATACTTGGTGTTCTTGATTGTAGGACAAGGCATAATCCCTGCTGCTTATCAATCATTGGTTGTTGAGCCAAACGAGTTCACGATGGAGAGAGAATATCTAGCGCATAACATAAATTTCACTAGAATGGCTTATGGTCTTGACAGGATCGAACAGATCCCGTACGAGCCAGGAAATCTCACAATGCGTTCCATAGAAGACTCGCGTGATACCATCGATAACATAAGGATTGTCGATTATCGTCCAGTGACAGACACATATCGCCAGACACAGGAGATAAGGCTATATTACGATCTCTCAAGACTGGATATAGACAGATACACCATAGATGGTGATTATATCCAAACTGTCTTGGCTGCACGCGAGCTTGACCAGGACCAGCTCACAGAGACCGCTAGGACATGGGTGAATCAGAGGCTTGTCTTCACGCACGGTTATGGTCTGGTGATGAGTCCTGTCAATCGTGTGGATGAGGAAGGTCTTCCAGATTACATAATAAAAGATGTCCCACCCACATATTCTGTAGATGATGATTCGATTGTGATGGAAAATCCCAGAATCTATTATGGCCAGAAGACAGACAACTATGTCATTGCTAACACAAACACTTTAGAATTCGATTATCCTATGGCTGGTGATAACGTATTCCATAACTATGAAGGTACCGGTGGTATCACAACAGATAGTTTCCTGCGACGGCTCATGCTGGCAATCCGGTTCGGCGACATACGTACCTTGATATCATCTGAGATACACGAGGAGAGCAGATTCATGTTCAATAGGAATGTGCAGGAAAGGATATCAAGAGTTGCGCCATTCTTGAAGCTCGATAGAGATCCATACATAGTGATATCCGATGGTCGGTTGAAGTGGATACAGGATGCCTATACGACTACACCTTTCTTCCCCTATTCCGAAAGGACTGATGGTATCAATTATATACGGAACTCGGTGAAGATTGTGCTTGATGCATATGACGGTTCATTGGATTTCTACATATCTGAGCCAGACGATCCCATCATCAACACTTATGCAAATATCTTCGAGGATCTCTTCACCAGCATGGACGAGATGCCAGAATCACTGAGGAAGCACGTACGCTATCCTGAAGACCTTTTCACGATCCAGTCTAGGAAGCTCATGACCTATCATATGCAGAACCCTACAGACTTCTACAGCAAAGAGGACGCATGGCAGAGGCCGACAGAGATTTATGGCAGAGGTCGTGAGATACTCATGGAGCCATACTATATGATACTTGACCTGCCTCGGATCAATGAAGGGCAGGAGTTCGTGATGATGACACCTTTCACACCAGAGCGGCGCAATAATATGATAGCGTGGCTTGCAGGGCGTGCTGACGGTGATTCATATGGTGATCTTGTGCTTTATACCCTGCCAAAGGATAGGCTTTATTATGGCCCTCTGCAGGTGGAGGCGCGCATAGACCAGAATCCTGAGATATCCGAGCAGGTAACCCTGTGGAGCCAGCAAGGCTCAACCGTCATAAGAGGTAATATGCTGGCGATACCTCTCGAAGACAGTTTCCTTTATGTGGAACCATTGTATATCCAAGCAGATAGTGGCAGGATACCCGAGATGAGACGTGTCATCGTATCAGATGGTAGAGGTGTTGCAATGGGGATGGATCTCGAAGATGCTCTTCAGAGATTGCTCATCAGAGAGGATATAGGAGTGCTGCCAGACATCACAGAAGATATCCCTGAAGACTTGCTTGATGATCTTGATGTCCGTGCCGAGGATATGAGAGAGGCCTCTGGCTATTATAGTGATATACTTGCGGCCATGGAAGAAGGCGACTGGGAGGCCTTCGGTGAAAGCTTCAGAAGGCTTGGTGAGCTTCTCGAGTGATTCGATGCTTTTGGAATTCATTGGCTTAATGTCTTCTGTCCTTTCTCTTCTATACTACCTAGTCTCACTCCAAGAAGCCTGACTTTGGATCTGCCTGTTATCGTCCTCCTGAAAAGGTCCAGAGAGAGCTTGCGTATTGTCTCGAGATCCTTAGAAGGTGTCTTGAGGCTATAATCTCTCGTTATGGTCGTGAAATCAGAATACCGTATTTTTATTGACACTTTCTTGAAGAATGCATCACCCAAGTCCTCGAATACCTCTTCGCAGAGCCCTGATATCTCTTTCTCAAGCTCTATTATGTCATTGGTATCCTTATCCAATGTGGTTTCTCTGCTCACTGATTTTCTTGGTCCATCATATTCGACCGTGTTCGAGAACTCTCCCAGTGCGAGCTTCTTATAGAAGAGACCTGTCCTTCCGAAGCCTTCATAGAGCTCTGCATTGCTTCTTGCGGCGAAATCACCTATCCGATATATCCCTTTCCCTTTGTAAGCATCCTCTGATATCTTTCCTATGCCTGGAATCTTAGAGATCGGAAGGTCTTCAAGGAATGCTTTTGTATCCTCAACAACCGTGATGCCTCCCGGTTTCTTATAGTCCGAGGCGATCTTCGCAACAATCGTAGAATCACCGATACCTATGGAGCAGGTCAATCCAGTCTCAGTCTCAATGGTCCTCTTTATGTTTTCAGCCATGGTTCTCATGTCTCTGAAATCCTTTGAGAGATCTGAAAGATCAAGATATGCCTCATCTATAGACATCTGCCGTATCGCATGAGTATATCTGGAGAGGATACTCATGACCTTCTCAGATTCTTCCTTATAGTACTTTCCATCTACTGGAAGGAAGATCCCCTCAGGGCATTTCCGTTTTGCTATTGAGAGAGGCGTTGCCGAGAAGACTCCATAATCTCTGGCTTCATAGCTTGCTGCAGATACCACTCCTCTGTTTCCTGTTCCTCCCACAATGACTGGTTTCCCTTTCAAGGATGGGTTGCGTTTCATCTCGCATGCGCAGAAGAAGCAATCCATATCTATGTGCCCGATGACTCTTCTCATAGCACTCATGACATCCAATCTTGATATTTATGCTTTTCCTGGTGTTAGACGGTATTAAGAGAAAAATTTAAAACAAGAGCATGGTTAGTACCCACCATAGAAAACGAGTTCTGCTTGTTTTTGATATGAAAGGTGATATCTTATGGCTATAAAAGAAGGCGACAAAGTGAAGATTGATTATACAGGAAAGTTCGAGGACGGCACCGTTTTTGACACTTCTAAGCATGATGAACATTCTCATCCTCTTGAGTTTGAGGTTGGGAAAGGCATGATAATAAAAGGTCTCGAGGAAGAGATTGTGGGTATGGAAGAAGGACAGGAGAAACAGATCAATGTCCCAAAAGATAAAGGATATGGTGACAGGAATGACAATCTGATTGTTGATATACCAAAGGACAAGCTGCCTAAGGACAAGGAAGTCCAGCCAGGTATGATGCTTCTGATGGCTTCAGAAGATGGCAAGCAGATGCCTGCAGTAGTGCTTGAAGTGGGCGAAGAGCAGGTGAAGATAGATCTTAATCATCCTCTCGCAGGTAAGGATCTTGTCTTTGATATCAAAGTGGTAGAGGTCGTGTCTGCATAAAGCACCACCTCTTTCTTTTTTTTCATTTCGCTACCTTCTACAAAACTTATTTAAATGGTCCAGGTCTCTCCTCTGACAGATAGTTAAGGAGGTTATTCTGATGTATGATACTATTATCGTCGGTGCGGGCATAGGAGGTCTGACTGCAGGCATATATGCTGCCCGTAAAAAAATGAGTTTTGAACTCTTGAGTACTGAATTTGGAGGTCAGTTCAATGATAGTGGAGAGGTCCTAAATTATCCAGGAATTGTGCAGACCACAGGTATGGAATTTGCCAAGATAATGAAGGAACAGATGGAGTTCAATGGTTTTGCTATGAAGCCTGAGACTGTGGCCTCTATCGAGAAGAATGGCGAAGATTTCAAGATCACGACCGACAAGAACCAGTATGAGACTAAATCTGTGATTGTCGCTTCAGGTGCCAGGCCACGGAAGCTCAATATAAAAGGGGAGAAGGAGTTCTTCAATAAGGGGTTGACATACTGTGCAATATGTGATGGTCCACTCTTCGCAGGTAAAGATGTTGCTGTGATAGGGAGCGGAAGCTCTGCTCTTGAGGCAGTCTCTTTCCTGAAGGACATAGCGAACAAGATATATCTTGTGATAAGAAAGGATCGCATGAAGGGGCACGAGTATCTCCAAGAGGAAGTCCTAGCGTGCAAGAACGTGGAGATAATATACAATGCTCCTACGAAAGAGGTCTATGGTGATGTCATGGTGGAGGGGCTTGTCTATGAGAAGGATGGAGAAGAGCATAAGCTGGCTGTTCAGGGCGTCTTTGCACAGGTAGGAAGAATTCCTAACACCGAGTTCTTGAAAGATGTTGTCGAACGTGATGAGCATGGGTATGTGAAGGTGGACAAGTTCCTGAATTCCAGTAAGAAAGGGATCTATGCTATCGGCGATTGCGCTGATGTGACAGACCACCAGTACGTCATATCCGCTGGCCAGGGCTGCTCTGCACTCATAGAAGCCTCAAGGCATATCTCTGAGAAGAGCTCAAAGAAACGCTAGCAACTTTTAACATCAGTTTTATTAATACCAGTTCAGAAACCATAAGGATGAATACTCAGACAATCCAGAAGACCCTTGATATCCTCGATGATGCTGTTCAATCATATGAGGTTCCGGTCGTGGATCTGATAAAAGTGCAGACTGATGACCCATTCAAGATTCTCATCACTACAATACTATCTGCACGGACAAAGGACTCGACAACTGCGAAAGTTGCGAAGAATCTGTTCCAGAAGGTAAGGAGTCTTGAGGATATCGATGACCTCGGAGAGGAAGATCTTGCTCTCCTGTTGAAGCCTGTAGGATTCTACCGAGAGAAAGCGAGGAGCATCAAAAGGCTCCCTGAAGTCATAAGATCAGATTTTGGTGGGAGGATCCCTGAAGAAGTAGAAGACCTCATAAAGCTTCCTGGGGTTGGCCGTAAGACAGCAAATCTAGTTTCGGCTGTAGCTTTCAACAGGGATGCGATATGCGTAGATACTCATGTGCACAGGATAATGAATAGGTTCGGCTACATATCGACAGAGACTCCTTTGGAAAGTGAGATGGCTTTAAGAGAGAGATTACCTGTCGATTATTGGAAGAAAGTGAATCGGATACTTGTCGCGTTCGGCCAGAACAAGTGCACACCTATATCTCCTCATTGCAGCTCATGTCCAGTTCATGAATACTGCGAACGTGTAGGTGTGAGAAGTACGAGGTGATCTGGATTGAAAGCTATGCTTGATACTGTGAAACGACTGAAGTCTGATCCAGACGTCAGCTCAAGAGTAAATAATCAGCTCAAAAGGTTTGCCTCATTCAAGAATCTCAGCAATGATGAGTGGTTCTCTGAATTGTGTTTCTGCCTACTGACATCCAACTCCAAGGCGATGACTGCGATGAAGATACAGGAGGCATTAGGTACCCATGGATTCATGCATCATACTACTGAAACTATCCGAGAGACCATAATAGCGAACAAACATCGCTTCCATAATGTAAAGACTAACTACATAGTCTCAGCAAGAGAACATCTGAGAATAAAAGATATCCTCATGCCTTTGGTGGATGAGGGAGGGTCTTCTGCCGCACGTGAATGGCTCGTCGCGAACATAAAGGGTTTCTCCTATAAGGAATCATCACATTTCCTCAGGAATGTGGGTTTCTTTGATCTTGCGATTCTGGACCGGCACATCCTCAATCTGATGCTTGAGCATGGCGTGATGGACGAGAAGCCGGCAACCTTGAACAGGAAGAGGTACCTCATGATTGAGGAGACATTCAGAGGACTGTCAGATGAGCTCGGCATCAGCTGTGCAGAGCTTGATTTCTATATGTGGTACATGCGTACAGGCCAAGTCCTCAAATGAGGATTCTCAGAATCCAGGCACTACGACATCACGCCATATCATGTCGATACAGACCTGGAGCTTATCGATCTTCCTGTTATCCCTGCTCGCTCTTATGATCTGTCTTGTGAAATCAACAATCTGCCTGATGAGTCTTATTATGTCACCTTCGTGCAGGTTCGCCATCTCCATTATCTCGGAGAACTCTGCTCCTTCTGACCAATCATATATGATGGGCATAATCTTCCTTAGCGTCAGCCGGTCTATCTTCTTGTCCACGAAATCATTCTCACCAATTATCGATATTATCTGATCATACTCCTTCTTCATCTTCCTCTTGGCGAACTTATCATTACGTCTAGGCTCATAGACTATTGCCGCTAGGATAGCGAGTATCTGTTGTGGTTTGAGATAATTCATCATCTCACTATAGAAGATCTCTGTTATCAGAAGTTCTTCACTGTATATGAATCGTGCGAAATCACCCTTATCTGTAAGATTATTATCATCATCCACATAACCGAATTTTTTCAGTCTTCTCATATAGTTATTGAAGGAGCCCATTATCCTTATGTTACGGTTCGTCTTCTTCCTCAGATAGTAATCGAAACTGCTCTTCAATATCCTCTCTATTGTGTTGGCATCATCGTAATTATGCAGGAGATTCAGCACAGAATTGTAAGAAAGCTTGTACTGTGATTTTATGGGATCAGTGTCTTTGCTTGTTAGTCTTATTATCTTATCGGGGTCAGCGTATTGTTTGTCAATCATAGCTACTGCAGTACCTTCCTTATCTATACCTCTTCTTCCTGCCCTTCCTGCCATTTGGAAGTATTCCTTGGAGTTGAGATACCTGAAACTGATGCCATCATACTTCTCAAGTGATGCGAATGCGACCGATCTCGCTGGCATGTTTATGCCCACCGCGAAGGTCTCTGTAGCGTAGAGTATCTTTATGAGGCCTTCATTGAACAGTTCTTCTACTGCATTCTTCACAGAGGGAAGTATGCCAGCATGATGTACACCGATACCTTTAGGCAAGACCTGCCTTATGGTCCTCACAGAAGCCATCTTATTGTGCTCTCGGTCTATGTGCTTGTTCATCACTTCGATAATCCTAGACTTCTCCTTGTCGTTAGTGAAGTCTTTCCGCAGCTCAAGAGCTTTCTCCTCACAGGCTTTCCTTGAGAAAGTGAAGAATATGCATGGCAATAGTCGTCTATCGTTTAGTTCTTTTATCAGATGATAGTGCTTAGGGATTGGTCGTTTCTCTTCCTTCTTCCCTCTTCTTCTTTTCCTGCTCTTGTTGTTGTACTTGTCTATGTCAGCCAGATCCTTATACTCTTTTGCAGTTATGATGCCTGCTTCCGCATCAAAGACATAGTGTGCTAGTGGCACTGCCCTTTTCTCATATTTTACGACGTCAACCTTATGTTTCTTGACACTACCTATCCAATCTGCAAATTCATGCGCATTAGGCACGGTCGCTGATAGACATAAGAACCTGACATTATCGGGTGAGAAGATTATCGACTCTTCCCAGACTGTTCCTCTTTCTATGTCGTTTATGTAATGGATCTCATCGAATATGACATATGAGACGTCCTCTACGCTAGAATCTCTTGTGAGGAGCATGTTCCTATATATCTCTGTCGTCATTATGAGAACCTGGGCGTCTGGGTTGATGACGATGTCTCCAGTCATCATGCCGACGTCGTCCCCGTATGATTCCAGGAATTCCTTGTATTTCTGATTGCTCAGTGCCTTTATCGGAGCAGTGTATATTATGCGTTTTCCCGTATCCAAAAACTTGTTTACGACGTAGTCTGCGATCAATGTCTTTCCTGTACCTGTAGCCGCTGAGACCATCACAGAATTGTTCTTCTCTAAGGATTCTATGGACTTGACTTGGAAATCGTCAAGAATAAAGTCCTTATACCTGTACTTATTGTCATCGTCTTTCTTTATCATACCACATAAAAAAATCCAAGAACTATTTAAATGTGGGCGTCAGAGGTACGGAAGATTGGCTAATAGCCGAATCGTTCCTTGTGCTCTTTCTCCCAGTGGTGACCTGTCAGCTTCTCTACCATGGTCCTCTGGTCCATAGCCTCTCTGACCTTCTCTGCAGCCTCTTCGTCAACACAAGCGCTCAGCCATTGATGAAAATCGTGCTTGCTGTCATTGACGTGAGCCGCAAACTCTTCAGGGGCCATGTTCTTCACTCTCTCAAGAAGCTCTAAGGTATCTGCAGCTTTTGTCCCATCATTAAAATGGAACTCTTCGCCATCATTCGCTCTCATTTATCCACCTCTTCACCAAAACTGCATTTGGTAATTGTCGAAAACACAAAGTCTGTAGTCAATATTCTGTTAAGCTCATATTTAAATCTTCTTAAATAGTGGTCCTGTATCGCCTTTTCTCGTTTCGCAAAATATAAAAACATCCCTCTATATTTGTGGGTCATGATGCCAAGATTGGAAGAGGTTGTCTCTCCAGAGGTGACCAACCCGGTAGACATCTTTGATAATGTCTTCAATGATGTGATGGTCAATATACTTGTAGCATTGCTCATATTCTTCATCGGTTTTATCTTCGGCAGGTTGCTAGGCAGGATTATCAAAAAGGTCCTCCGCCATATGAACACAGATTATTTCATGCGTAATACTCTCGGCATAAAACTTTCTGTAGAAGATGTGCTCTCTGTTTCCACCTCATACTTCGTATATATGATATCTTTCGTGATGGCACTCAACCAATTGGGATTGTCCACTGCCATACTGCAGATGGTGATTGGCGGAGTCATTGCAATCATTGTGATCTCCGTAATACTTAGCATCAAAGACTTCCTTCCCAATATGGTGGCTGGCCTTCTCATCAGAGAGAAATCTTTCGTTGCAGAGGGTGATGTGATCAGGATTAAGGATATCGAGGGCAAAGTGGAAGAGCTTGGTCTTGTTGAGACAGTCATAGTGAATCGTCATGG
>CAZJJJ010000008.1:16749-18983 GCA_964546295.1 uncultured Methanosarcinales archaeon | reverse complement strand
ACGGAGAGACTTTCTATTGTGGGCCCGGAGGATGTGTGGATCTTGATGGTAATCCCTTGGCAGGTGACAGGGATCCAAGGGATCGTGATTTTGATCTTGACGAGTTCGAGGATTGGGATGATTGCGCACGGTCTGCAGATAGCAGAAGACAGGTCGACATGTGCAGTGACAATTTCCCTGAAGAGGACAGAGAGAAATCTTTGCGAAGAAGAGCACATGAGAATCATGCCACTGCAAGAGAGTTCGCGCAGGATCTTGGTGGCCTTGTTAACACATTACCTGGATGGTTTGGAGCTGATACAGCAGATATTGTCAATTTTGGCATCTCACGTGAGGAATATGCGGAAAACAAGATGCGTGACCTCCAAGAGAATGGTTTTACCGTGGCTAACGCATTACTTTATGGTGCAGAAGATGCCCTTGTGGCTGAATGTGTGATATCAAATTGGCTGGATGGCGTAGCATGGATAGAGTATGACTCATCACGGGGCAGCATATGTCAGAGCGAAGTCTGTGTAAGTTACACTGCAGAATATGTTGATTTGGGAGAGGATACGCCTTTCGACGGAAAAAGATACCTTTACATACTCACTTGGACAGTGGTCCCACCAGAGGCCGAAGATGAGGATGATCCAGATTCATGGGAATACAGAGTCAGAATGCATGGAGACGGTCGCACCGTTGATGTTTACGAGGGCGAGGTCGAGTTCGGTGATGCTCATTCCTTCACGAACGAGAGAACATACGTTTCCAACCCTACAGATAATGTATATGACACTATGGAGATAAGATTCACGAAAGGGAACCCCAGAAACCATGTGCAGGCATATGGCCAAGGTTCAGGTAGCACTTTTGAACGGGATATCGAATTAGCTGAGGATGTGTTCGCGGATCATGCAAGGAGCTACCCTGAGCTTGAGGATCCTGATCCTGACAGTGATGATGACGATGGCCCTAATAGAGATGTCTGAGAGCTATTCCCTTCATATTCTGTTGATGAATGTTCTTGACAACCATAAACTATTAAAATGAGCGTGAAAGAACCCTAATATGATGTTTTTCAAGTATCTGAACAAGAACAAGATGCTTCTGGAGCGGTCACTGACCAAGAATAACATTGCAGCCAGCATTGCTCTCGACATATTAGTCATATTTTCTGTCTTTGTACTGTACTTTATTCTTCTAATACCTGCGATGGAAAACATCTCAGAGTTTGAAGAGGCATTAATGTTGCCTCCTGAAGAGATGGGTGAGGTGATCGCACCACTCTTCTCTAGCATAGTATTGTTCACTATAGGATTCTTATTGTTGTCAAGCATAGCTCTGGTATCGACACGTCATCTCTTGTGGAGGTACATCTCTAACGTCAGGTCTCCTGAGAAGATGATGAAGAAGATAGCCAGATATGCAAAGCATTACTTGGGCACGATACTGCTGTTCCTTGCATCTATGGCGTTACCTATAATAGTACTTGTGCTCACATTGGTCTCTGTCCAGGATGTGCAGATGCAATATGAGAGGCTTTTCGCTGTCTCTTTCCTGTTTGTGCTCATGTTTTTCATGTTCTTGCATCTATATTACGTGTACAATTATACATTTGCGCGGAGCTCGAGGGTATTCCATTCAATAGCTGCCGCTTTCAATGTGGGCCTGCTCTCCATAAATTACTTCATCGTACCTTATATCATCTTTGGATTGGTAGCATATCTCCTGACTTTCTTGGCGACCCCTATCGGTCTCCTCATCCCTTTCCCATTATCTAACATAGTCTATTTTTCCCTTTTCATAGTGTTGGTCACTGTGCTCAGGCTCTTCCTTTCCAGATTGATTGCAGTCCTCTACAAGAAATCATATAGCAAATCGTAGGCTCATCACATTCTGTCATGGTATCTTTAGACACACGAATAGTAATATTTATAAGGCACCGCTACAGAGAAAATACTGAGGATTGTGCGAGGATTCAAAGTGTCTATCAGATTTAATAGGAAATCTCAGATTACCATCTTTATCATAGCGGGTCTTGTCATCATGTCGCTTGTCGGTGTTGCTGTATATTTTGCAGCATCTACACAACAGGTAAGTGATGTCCAGACATTCAGGAGGACACCCACTTCTTTCAGAGATTATATAGAGATATGTGCTGAAGAGACTACAGAATCGGCCATCAGTAACATGGGTTTCCAAGGAGGTTATCTAGAGCTACCTTTCTACATACGTGCTAATGATGCAGCTTT
>CAZJJJ010000008.1:0-16649 GCA_964546295.1 uncultured Methanosarcinales archaeon | reverse complement strand
TCCAAGGAGGTTATCTAGAGCTACCTTTCTACATACGTGCTAATGATGCAGCTTTCATATCTCTAGGAAGCAGAAGAGAGTTCGGTATCCCTTCTTGGATATTCAGAGGAGAATTCAGGATACCGACAATATCAAGCATGCAGAAAGAGATCTCTGGTTTTGTCGAGGACAACATCCATGCCTGTCTTGATGACTTCAGCGGTTATGAGGATTATAACGTTACTGAGCGGCAGCCTCTAGAGGCTGAGACCATCATATCGAACGATGCAGTCTTTGTCGAGCTTGATTATCCTGTTGATGTAGAGGCGGAGCGTGCAGACCAGACTGAGTTCTATGAGGAGTTCAACATAAACATACCTGTCAAACTAGGAAGGATGCACGAGCTCGCCTCTAGGATCACACATTCAGAAGCCCGGAACAATAATTTCGAGAGAGAGCTCTTCAATCTGGTGGCCATGCATCCAGATATCCCTATAACCCATCAGAGTTTCTCAGCTCGACAGGAACGATGGGATCTCAATGAGATCGAGGAGGAAGTGAACAGACTGATGTTCTATAACATGCATAGGGTCCGTTTCAAAGGTACAGACTATTCTGATTTCAATCTTCCCGAGGGAGATTACGAAAGGTTCAGCGGTTATACTGCTCTTGATTCTCTCGAAGGTAATCTGCCTGAGGATGCTCCAGAAGACGCGTATGAGTATTTCAATCTCTTCTTCGATCCTAACGAACTTCCTGCAGATTATGATTACGATCCTGGAATGTCATTCGATGAGATACGAGCTATAGTCAACTATCATCCAGATGACTATATCGCTGTGAACGCACGCCCTAGTTCCGGTGGCACGCTTTCTACAGAGATGATGCGTCTCCCTGGGTTAGGGATACCTTTTCCTATACAATTGGGTCATTTCACTTACGATATCGACACGATGGTGGAGATAAATCTTGTTGATGATGAAGCTTTCCAAGGCCAGGGCTTCATATTCCGTTTTGCATTGCCGGTTTCCATAAGATCAAATGAGCCTGACAAGACCAGTGAGTCTTTCACGTTGGAATCGACACCGAGACAGTTCGAGGATCCCTGCGATGACATAGAAGGCTCATACACGATAGAGGTTAATGATGTGCACGGTCCTGTGCATGGTGCTGAAGTTGATTTTGATTGTATACAGTTCGGTTGTTCTCTTGGTGAGACTAGAGCAGAGGCAGGAACATTCAGGCTTACTACAGGTCTTCCTACTGAATGCTCGGGCGGCTTCATAAGTGTACACAAGGAAGGTTACATACCTAAGATGGAACAGCATACGGGTGAAGAGTATATGAGGATGCAGCTCAAAAAGCTCGAGACGTTCACAGTACAGATGAATAAGAGACTCTCTTACGATCTTTCAAGGCAAGAACCCATAAGCAGCGACCACAGGGTCATCGGCACTCTGGATCCTCAAAACCATGATGAGGTTGCAGGTTTTGAGTTTGTGCCTGGTGAAGAACCTCCCGAAATCGACCTCGTTGTTGGCGAAAGTGCTTATGATGTAACTCTCTACCTGATTGATTCGGAAGGGTCAATCCTAGGTGGTTACCAGGGAGAATTCAATTACAATTATTTTGATTCAGCAGGAAGGAGCAGGATAATGTTCAGTGTGGTGAGGCCCGTACCTACGCCAAGGCCGCTCACTGATCCACAGAATCAGATTAAGGTCATGGAGTATATAGACGAAGGTGAGTATGCGGATGCCGCAGCTCCAAGGTTCAACTGACATAATGAGGATTACCATAGCATTAATTTCAAGGTGTATACATGGCAGATGATTTAGAAAACAGGTCAAGAAGATTCTTTTCAATATTAGTAGCTCTCATGTTCATAGCGCTTCCTGCCAATACCGCATATGTGTATGCTGATGATTCTCCCTCTGTCCCTGTCGTAGATGGACTTGAGCTCATCTATATATCATCTTCAGAAGCGGTAATATCGTGGGAGATGGAAGATGGTTATTCCGCAGTCATATACAAAGAGGGCTCCAAGCACGAAGAGCTCTCCGAGGGCGAGAATAGATTCATTGATGATGACCTAGAGCCAGAGCATAGCTACTCCTACCAAATCGCACTCATATCTCCAGAAGGAGTTGAAGGTGAGCGTAGCGGTTCATTGGATGTCTCCACAAAGAGTGATGAACAGGCGCCAGTGATCAGTGATATAGAGGTTGTGCTTGATACTGACACTCCAAAGATACGTTTCACTTCTGATGAGACTGTGACAGGTGGCATAGAATTCAGTTCTCATATGCTTGATGACAGGGAGCTAGGCATCGCCTCTGATGAGCCATATCAGACAGAATATGAAGTAGACATATCTGGTCTTGAACGTGGCCATGTATATGATTTCGTGATTGAAGCATGCAATTCTCACGAGTGTGCTCGGACAACTGAAAGATCGTTCATGTTCGGAGACTTTGAGACAGACCCTCCTGTTGATGATATCTTATGTCAGGAGTCTGCTATAGGTAGGTATGCGATGATTGGTGGGAACACACGACCAGATTCAGAAGTCAGGATATATAGGGATGGTTCGAAGATTATGACTCGTGAGGTCGATTCTAATGGTATGTTCGTGGTCGAGAACTTCCCACTGCCTACTGATGGGACGACAGATATCCGTGTCGAGGTTGAAGACATCTCTGGAAATGTCAATGATATGGAATGCCAAGTACACATAACGCCAGATCATGGTCGCCCACCAAGAATAGAAGTCGACGATCTTCCAGAGTATATCTCAGAGTCAACCTTGGGCATATCTTTGACCACGGACCGAGAAGTGGATCTTGAAATTTCTAGAGTGTTGAGTTCCGATGAAGAGGAATCTCTTGGAGAACCCAAAAATCTTGAAGTTACGGGGGTAGGTGATGATCATGTATCCTTGCGTTGGGAAGAGCCCGATGAGGGTGAAGTGGCTAACTACATAATGTACAGGGATGGATCACCTATTGCCCTGACAGATAATACTGATTATACTGATGAGGATGTGATTTCCCATTATTCTTATTCATACAGAATACGACCTATTGACAAGTTCTGTAACGAAGGGCCCTTCACTAGTCCTGTCGATGCACAGGTTGAAGCGGGGTCGTATTTCTCTTTACCGCCAGTAGAACTCAGTGATACCTGTGCGGGCTCTCGTCAGACAGAGGTTGAGGAGCGAATAGACTCAAGCTTCGAAGGCACGATATCCTTGGAGAATGGTGTCAATATCATAACAATAACGGCTACAGATGACTCAGGAAATGTATTCTCGCGAGATTATGAGGTTGAGATGGATGATGAGGAGATGGCTATTGTGGAGACTAATCTTGATGAGATGGATGATGGCCCGATATACTCTTTGCATACCACTATCCGTGGTAAGACATCGAAGCCAGGAGATGTCACAATAATAGTTAATGAAGGACTCCGAGGCGAGAAGATCCATGAGACGGAGACTGATAGCTCTGGCAGGTTCTCTCAACGTATAATGTTTACAAGGAATTTCCATGCGCTTGTCGCAGAGGACGAGGAGGTCGAAGATAGGTTCGAAGCAGGAATAGGTTTCGACTCTGATACGACTGTCTGGCCTCACACTGTCAAGATCAATGCAACTGACAGATTCGGCAATGTCGGGGAACATGGTCCGACGACAATTAATCACGCTCTTTGTGGCGGTGGTGATGCCAGAGATTTTAGGATAGATTTCGATTCTGATAGTTTCATGCCACCTGAGATCCTCCCAAGGCACCTGATAGAGGGCATTGCAACCATAGGTTTTGGAATGGAGCTTGAACAGATCAATGAGAATGACGATATAGATGTCAGGAATGTGAGGGTATACACTGCGGATATGGGATTCATACAAGCCCAGAACTACAACCAAGACTGGGCTCCCGAGCGTAATATAAACACCAACAGAGAAGGAGACTATGCATACACTCAGATAAGGCTCAATCTGCCTCCAGGGCATGACGCCATGGATACGGACAAGAGTATGCTTGACCGTGAGAAACTCCTTGCTGAGGAGAACAAAGGTCATTGTCTTGGATCAGAGATGGCGCTAGGTATGGAAAGTGTTGAGGATCCGACAGGAATCGGTTGCGTAAGGCTTGCTCTGATGGTCGATGTGAATTATAATATTGATGGTGAGGAGAAGGTCCAGCAGGAATGTCTTGACATGTCTGTGCAGATTGATAATCGTGTTGATACTCGCGATTATGTCCCTAATGCTCTCCTTAAGGCATCAACTACTGCTGCAGAATGGCTTGCGGACACTGCTGCAGAGCTGAGAGAGTATACAGAGCCATTAGTCTTAAGGACAACCCAGGCATGTTTTGGCGCCACATTATTTGATTTTGCTAGAACTATGAGAGAAACATATAGTTGTATGCGTGCAGCACCATATGCAGCTTCATTTGATATGGTGGAGAAAGATGGTGGTGGCTATGAGGTTGAGATTCCTGAAGATGCTGATGAGGACGCTGAGGATCAGGCGCGTCACGTCCAGAAATGTTTCGATAGCATGGTGAGAGCGGAAGAATCAAGACGTCTCCAACGCCTGACATGTAATAGGGTAGCGTGCACTTCTGTCCCTTCATTCGAGAAGTATATCGCTGACCAGGATAGTGAACTCTTCGGTGGTATAGGAGGTGTATCTAATCCCCTTGACGTTGTAGATGATCTCAGACCTTCATATTGTGCCAACTTCAAGAGAGACCACGAACCAGGCATCTTCAGGGATGATGCGATCGATTCAGAGCTGATGGGTGCCGGTGTGCCTGACATGGGTGATGGACGGGATTTCGGTCCTGAAGATAGGGTGGTCTCCATCTTTAACCATCCTGACGGCGGCTCATGGCAGGAGCAGATGAAAGATGAGTTCTGCGAGTTGGAGTTTCTTTATGAGTATGAGTATCACTGCCTTTTCAGGAACCCATACAAGGAATCCTTCTGCGTATACGGCAGGAATAACGAGGAGCATGTGGACCCTGGCGCTTACAAGGATCATTGTGAGGATGATTTTGTCATATCAATGGGTAATGTGGTGAGGACGCTCAACATATGTGACAGGGGTGACGATGAGGTATTCGTCCTCGAACTGAACAATGACTACTTCCTTATCGACACGACAGACGATTCTAGGTTCTTCCAAGAAGAGAGGTATGCTAGTGCCAAGGTCCACCTTCTTGAGCTGGATCCAAGGAAGATATCAGTCACTGAAGAGCAGAGAGGAGTGTTCAAGCTCGACGACATTGAGGGTGATATCTCGGCAGAACACAGAGAAGAGCTGACTATGAGCCTCTTCAATCGTGTAGACTCGAATTGCCCATACGAAGAGACTGGCGACATTTGTAGAGCTTGTGCTCAAGGTAGGGGAGATGACCCTTGCTGTCCACCACTGCCTGCGCCATCTAGCAACAATATGCCTCCGAACATTGCGAGGTACCTGTGCGAGCCTGTGGAAGGCTTCGAGGAGGACATCTTCAATCCTACAAGCAGTTTCTTCGATGCACTGACTTGTGGCTGCTTCAATGCCATCGATGCATACTTGCACCAGATCGAGCAGGTCGCAGGGCTTCTTGCTGCATGCTTCAATTCGATTAAAGAGACTGGTGATGGTAGTGGTGGCATGTGCCAGCAGGCTGCTTCCCAGTACATATGCGACCTGTTCTATAGCGCATTTGACTGTTTCATGACATATGCTGGTAGTTCTGGCGCAGGCATAGGTGCAGATATAGAGGATCATGATGAGGATGGAGGTCCTGGTATAATGAGTGCTCTCGCTCTTGCTGGACGGCGTACAGGCGACAGGATAAGCAATGAGTATGGTGATACGGCCATGTATAATCATCTGTTCGTCGAGAAGAACTTCGCCAATTCATTCTGCATGTTCATGCTTACTGGGCAATTGCCTGATGGTTTCTTTGAGGCTGCAGCGACTGCAGCCAGAGAAGATGTACCTATCGCGCCCGTATTGTCCTGCTCCGCTAACAGGAGGTTCCAAGGGTACGATTCTACGACAGGTATAGCGACCTATGTCTATGATGTCGCACCCTTTGTATCTGTGGGATCCGATGACACTGATGTGAGGATAGAGCTCATGTGTAGCTCAGACCATGATAGTGACTGCCAGGCGCTTGGAGAAGTCAGACGTTATGATGTGACCCATCATTTCCATCAAGGACGGATGCGGCGTGGTGATACTCTCAATGATCAGGAATTCATAGTGGTGAATGAGGGTACTGACCCCAACAATGGCCATCTCAGGTATGACAAGGTCCGCGTAAGGGCCATATATGAGGATAGCGAAGGCAATACTGTAGAGGATTCGACAGAATGTCGGATACGTGAGGCAGGCGGCTCGCCACCGGGATTCTGTGAGTTTGACCCTGTAGACGCTAAGTTCTATTGTCGTGTCGCGGCGCAAGATGGTTCTGCCAGATTCGTAGAGAAGCCTGAAGCAGTCAGAGATGTCGTGTACTTGGATGACCCGCAAGAAGACAGAATGATTGAGTTTGGAACATACTCCGTACGTCGTTACTCGGCTCCAGGCGACTCATCAACCCCAGTCCAGCTCAGGATAAGGGCTGAAAGCAGTACAGGTGAAGAAGTATTGTGGAATAATGGTAGGAATATCGAGACCATCTCCATCACATCAGATTCTGTGGTCAAGTTTGGAAGAGGTGCGGATACTGGTTCTTACCAGATACCTAAAGTAGACCCTGCACGACTCGACTTAGAATCATCTCTGCCTTCAGATCGGTGCATAGTACAATCAAGCAATGCAAGGAGAGTCTCTCGGAGCTGTGAGCTTGACACCTCTTATAGCATACACATTGAAGATGATTCATTAGTGGCATATTCGGGCCGTATGGAGCCTAAAGGTTTCATAGAAGATGATAGAGAAAGACTGGATGTTGACTTCGAGAGGGATGAAGACAATATAATATTTGATTTCGGTGGAATGGGAGAATTTAGATTCAAAGAAAGGAATTTCCCTGTGACCGTATTGACTGATTCTCCAGACGAAGGTTATTCCATAGAGTTCACTTTTGAGCTTCTCGACGCTGATGGTGGTGTGATTGTCTATCATCAGGCGAACAGGATTCTTGAAGGTAGGCAATCTCATACGGAAAGAGTTGAAGTAAGAAGAGGAGTAAGTCCCGAAGATAGGGAGGAAGATGACTTATGTCCTGCTCCTGGAGAGAGATGGGATGCAGAAGACAGTGCGTGCACATGTGGTAGAGGCGGTTATTGTGATTCTGGTGAGAAGTGCTGTGTCATCCATGATTGGCAGGATTCAAGCTATGATCTTGGTTATTGCATCCCTTACGATGCTCAATGTGATGATAAGCCACCGCAGCTTGATGAAGTGGAAGTCAGAGATATAGAGAGAGAAGATCCATTCTATATCATTACTTTGGATAACGTGATCAATGAAGTTCCCGACCTTGATTATGTTGAAGAGTTCATGGTTGTATTCCTGACCTTTGACAGGTATCTTGACCATGATGGATCATCCCCAGGGCCAGGAGATCCTGGTACGGATCCTCGTGATGATGACGAGTTTGATGCTGGTGATGAGGATGGAAGTGCAGTGTTCTCGCGTACTGCAGAAGAGCACGTGTCAGGCAGTACTAGAAGCCAGGTCTATAATGGCATAGGGATTTATGCAAGGATCAACGAGGTCGAGTCATGTCATGATCTAACCATAACCGCCATCGATAAGGTGGGTAACGAGAACAATGAAGCATTCGGTAGCTTTGTCATCGAGCGGGATGACAATGGCGAGTACGAAGCTAGGCATGAACCTGATATGAGCTGTAGTGACCTTTCCTGATGGTGATTGTACGTTTTTCTTTTTCCTTTTCTTGACTATCCAATCAAAAGCTTTAAATAGCAGTATCACGACATAGTTATTGTGTGAGGTACTCAAATGCGCGCTGATATTATTTCAAGAATATTCTTGTTCTCCCTTGCATTGTTGCTATCTGCTGGTCTCGTGGCAGGCATTGATGATCTCTCTTTCAATGCAGAGCTAAGACCTATAAACAACACCATAATGCCAGGAGGGACTGCAATAATCGAGATTGATGTCACAAACATGGCATCTTCTTCACAGTCTTTCAGGCTGCGGACACCGGATTTCCGGTGGGATATACTCTCAAGTCCTCGCTCAGATTATTTCAGCGGGTTCACTGTGGATGGTGGTGATACACATACTCTCAATCTCCAGTACACACCAAGAGGTGACCTCCGTAACGGCAGGTATAATGTCAGGACACAGATAGATTCTCGCACCACTGGAGAGTCTCTGTTCGTCGATGTGCCTATAAACATCAGGCGGGATCATGATGAAAGGGAATATGCGGCAACCATTGTGGTCAGCGCCACTGTCAATAACAATGATGTAATCGACCCACGAGAGTCTTCCACACTCGTCTTAGAGTTAGATAATAGGAATCCGCTCAATATATCCGAGCTCGATGTGGAAGTGGAGAGCAGATTCATCAATGAGACATTCACGACTTCATTACCTCCGCTTGACTTGAGACGTTTCGAATTCAATTTTGATGTTGACGATTACTTGGAGCCGGGTGTGAATGATTTTAGGGTTGTTGCAAGATATGAGGGCGAGACAATAGGAAGAACTCCTTTGACATTCCCTGTACAAGTGATGGAATATTCTGAGATTGACAGACAGGTAACCGAAGACTCTGGTTTCTTGAGGACAAAGACCATTATAGAATTGAGGAATCGTGGGAATGTCGTTAATAGTGATAAGTTGGATGTATCCACTAATTTTTTCGCCAGGATTTTTACAAGTGCTGAACCCAGCCCGGAATATACGAGGGAAGAAGATGGATTATACATGAATTGGGATGTAGAGATATCTCCAGGCTCTTCCGTCGTCATAGACGTTGATGTCAATTATAGGCCACTTGTATACATATTGATTGTGGGAGCTGTGGGATTGGTATTGTACTATATGCTCAGATCACCTCTTGTCGTCAAGAAGACTGCAGCGGCTTTTGACATCAAGGAAGAGGGCATCTCGGAGATCAAGATTCTCATACATGTGAGGAACAGGACACCAAGGAACTTCACCACGTTCAATGTGTCTGAATACGTGCCTAAGATTGCCACATTCGTGAAGTCTGAGAGCCTTGGTAGCATATTGCCTGATAAGGTCCTCAATCATGAGAAGAAAGGCACTCTCCTGAAATGGAACTTTGAGGCTATCGAACCTTTTGAAGAGAGGATAATAATATACAAGATGAAACTAAATTTTGCGGTTCTTGGTAAGTTGAACCTTCCAACCACTGTCGTGAAGTTCAAAGACGAACAGGGCACCAACTATACGACAAGATCGAATAGGCTCAAGATTGTCAATAACAAGGAAGAAGAAAACGGAAAGGGCCGTAAGAAAAAGAAGAATAGATGAGGAGATGTGTCATGGTAGAGCTTGAGATTCCAGACAACTGGGTATCGAATATACTCAAGGCGGGCGGTGTGCTTATTGTCTTGGTCATGGTTGGAACGCTAGTGAGACCTTCAATCACAGGTAATGTAACTAACAGGATGAATGTGCTCAATGCTGACTTGCAGCAGTGCTATACGGAACTCAACAGCACAGATGAACGCTTGGAAGACACTAGTGCTCTTGTTGACACTTTATCTGCAGATATATCTAACCTGACCCATCAACTGCATGATTGTGCGGCAGAGCTCTATTTTGCGGAAGACAATCTCACTAATGTCACAGACAGTTATGAATCATTGAAAATCGAGTTCGAGAAGTTGGATGAGCTCAATGATAATCTGACTGAGCGTAAAGATGAGATTATGGATGTCTTTAGGGAATTCGCTGACTCTGTTGCAGTAGATATATGTTGTGGGCGCTCTCCTGATGTGGAATATGAATCATATGATATAACTGATGAATCCGTAGATTGCAGGACGGAGGATAACGGTGAGTTTGAGCTCCATTGCTGACAATCTTGGTCGTCATGCAAGAGATTCTTCTTGCATCAAGGATATGATAAGGTGAATGAATGCATATGACTACTACTACACCATTCTTGATTGTCGTCATCACTCTCCTGTCAGCTGTTCTCTTGACCTCATGTGATGAGCTGTTGACTGGTCAGGTCATAAGAGAAGATTCTGATAGTTTCGAAGAGGTCTATCTCAGGTGTGCTGATGGTGCAGGGCTTCACGTTGATGATATGTGTATTGATGGCAGGGTCTTGAAGGTACTCATACGCAACAATAGGCAGGCACGCATAGAATCTTTGTTCTTTACTTTCCAGGATGGCGATGAGGAGCATACTGTGGAGCGTCATATAACCATGGATGTGGGTTCTCAGAGGGTGCTTGACCAGCGCACGCCGGAACAGTTCGATTCTTTCACGATCCGTCCAACTTATAGGGTCTTTGATGGCTCATTCCTAGGCTGTAATGAGCTTGAGATGGATATTGAAGAAGTGCGTAGATGCTCAAGAGGTGATGACAATCTCCAATGATTCCTATGGGATGATGATGGTAATACTGATACTCTCAGCGTCACTACTTCTATCTTCGTGTGATCTCATCAGCGGTGAGGCGACACGCCAGGTCTCTGAGAGGATGTCATTCAGATGCAGAGGGAGCACCAATATAATGCTGGCTGACTATTGTAGGTCTGTCTCAGATGAAAGTGTGAAATTACTCATAATGAATAGGCATCTTAGTGAGGTCAGAGGTGTATCCGTCGAGGTGAATTATCTCAGCGATTCACAGACCTTTTCTGAGTCGTCAAGCCTTGACATCGATGAGTCGAAAGTCTTTGAGATACCCTACTCCCCTTATCCTCGGTTTGATGACATAGTGATAATCCCACAATTCCTTACCTCGCGAGGGTTAGAAACATGCGATCCTATCACATTGAATTTCTCAGACATCAGGGAATGTCATGAGGCAGAAGATATTGATGATGCCTCTGAAGACACGATATGACTGCAAAATCAATAAATATTAATATCATTTTGATTTAACCAGGCTATGCACAAAGCACAAAGTCTGATAATCGGAAGGAAGAAGACTGGTGATGACAGCTATTCTGTGCTTGTCAATCTTTTCGCTGTTGATGATCCACATCTCAGCACAGATAGTCCAGTAAGCTCTTTCGAGTATCATGATAAGGCACTTGTAGTGGAGAAGAGCAATCAGTTCAAATTCCTGCCTGCAGGGAATGATATCGTCATCAACTCAATAGAAGGGGTCGATATCTCAGAGAACGATGAGTGTGTCTCACTAGTAGTCCACAACAAGTGATCCAGTAGTTTTCTTTCGCGCACGTTGCTATGCTCTTTTTTCACCTTTGTTTTCATTCTAACAAGGTAACAAAAATTTATAAATCACTCACTCTTAAAGAAGGTCTGGGACTTAAGGGGCTAAGTGGGCTGACTTAGGTTTGTGGTGGTTGAAATAGCTGACGATTCGCAAGATTCACAAGGGCAGAATGAACACGTCATTTCTAAAGAGCATAGTGCCGCTGCTGGTAAGGTGGAAGAGAGCCTGAAAAAGCTTCACTCTCTGAGTGAGAAGATAGAATCTCACAGGGATTCTTTTGTAGAAGATTACATAAGGGATTTGAAAGCATCAGGAGAGTTACGTAAATTTGTAGAGAGCAAAGAGGGCAGATGGAACCATGATGAATGGATAGGTTTCCTCGAGCGATTGAAGCGCTTAGGATATGAGGCTATACCGTCTGAGAAAGTAGGTGAGCTCCTGGAGAAGGAGAAAGAGGAGTACGATAGGGCAAGAAAAAGGAAAGAGGAGATTGAGCGGGCTTTCAAGCGTCTTAAGGATTCTAAGCTGGTTCCTAAGTATGTGACTAAGACTGAAGGCGCAGGGAGCTTTGAGGGTCTCCTGAAAGAGCTTGATGACCAGAGGTTTGACTATGGCAACATAGAGCTCTCACGGCTTTCTGAATTCTTAGAGAGTGAGAGATCAAAGTATCTCGAGGACCAGAAGAAGAACGTCCAATCTCTGGAGTACAGGGAAGCTATGCTCAAAGAGCACGAGAAAGGCATGGACAAGGATAGTTCGGTCATTGCGCAGGAGAAGAAGGAATTCATCCAGAAGCAAAAAGAACTTGACAACACCATGAACCAGGTGCAGCATGAGCATGAGGTCATAGCCAATATCGTAGCAGAGAACAAGAAGCTCGGTGAAGAACTGATAAAGAAGGAAGAAGCTCTGAAGAAGCAGGAGAATGAGCTGGAAGAAGAGAAGAAGCTTTGGACCACACGGAAACAGGACCTAACAGGTGAGGTCACAGCGCTCAGGAATGCGAAGCAACAGGCTGAGAAAGATATCAATGAGGCGAAGGAAGAGATAAAGCTGCTGAATCACCAGCTGCACCAGAAAGAGATCCTGATCTCCTCTAATGAAGAGCTGAGCCAGTTCAAGCAATCCCTCCTTGATAAAGAGGAAGAGCTCATCAATAAGGAGGAAGAGCTCAAAAAAACCAGCAAAGAGATTGAGAAGAAATTCTCGCTGATTGAGCATGGAGATAAGCTTCTGAAACAGAGAGAGGAAGAGATACGAAAGGACAAGGATATAGTAAAAGCCAAACTTGATGAGATTGAGAAACGTGAGAAAGAGCTCTTGGAAAAGGAGAAACGAGTCAAGGAGGACTCTACGAACGCCAAGAAAAGGAGTGATGAGATCTCCAAGGAAGAGACTGCATTGAGAAAGAAACGCATCTCTCTTGAAGAGAAGGAGAAGACACTAGAGAAGAAGCAGAAAGAACTGGTTGATAAGTCAAAATATCTCGAGAAGGAAGAGAAGGATATCAATGCAGAACTCAAGGAACTTGGTACGAAGGTCAAGGATCTCAAGAAGACAGAGAGAGATCTTAATTCTTCTGTCAGTGGGCTCGAGGCACGGAAGAGCAATCTTGAGAAGCAAAAATCTGATTTGGAGAAAGAAGTCTCTGCTCTAAAGAAGACCATCGAGAATGACAAGGAAGATATCAGAGAGAAGAACAAGAAGATACGCGAACTCACTTCTGAGCTGAACTCCAAGTCTGGCGAGGTTGCAAGGCTCAAAAAAGATCTGAATAACCAGAAAAACTCATTATCGAAGAAGGAGAATGAGGTCGATAGGAAAGAGAATAAAGCAGACAGCACACTTAAGGATCTTGAGAAGCGTGAGAAAGATGTGAAGGCGGAAGAGAAGAGACTCAAGCAGCTTAATGATACATACACGAAGAACATGAAGGACCTCGAGAAACGTGAGGCCAAGTATGCGAAGAACATGTCAGACATCAAGGTCCTATCGCACGAGCTCGAGACAAAATCAAAACACCTGGCGAAGCTGGAAGCGGAGCTGAAGCACAAGAAATCTGAGAAGGAGGATCACATAAAAGAGGTTGAAGAGCACTATGACAGCCTAAGCAAAGAGCTCGAGGAGAAGCAGAAGGAGAAGAAGTTGGCAGTTGATGAACTGAGTGTGCTCCAGAAGCAGCTGAAGAAAGAGAAGGATGAGCTGAGTGTGCTGTCAAGGAAGAAAGATGCCCTGACCGGAGAAGTCGATAACATAAACTCATATTTCACGAAGAAGCACGAAGAGCTGAAGGAGCTCATGAATGATCTCTCTAAGAAGAAGAAGGAAGCTGATCAGCTTGATGCGAAAGTCAATACACGTTCAAGAGAGGTCGAGAACCTCGATAAGCAGATCAAGGACAAGAAGAATGAGCTGACATCTAAGTATGATGACCTACAGGATGAGGTGAACCAGCTCGAACGTAAGAAGTCGGAGCAGATGAAGTTCATATCCCAGAAGGAAGAGACTGTGTCAAAGATAAAGGAAGAGATGGCGAAATTCCAGAAATCTATAGAGAGCCTGCGTGAATTCAAGCAGAAGCTGTCTGATGACATCGTCAAGCTTGATGAGTACTCGAAGAAGAAGCATACTGAGCTCAATGAGCGCATTGAACGGGACAAGAAGAAGGAGAAAGAGCTCGAGGCCAAAGAGAAAGATGCTGAGAAGAGAGAGCAAGAGGTATTGAGCAAAGAGAAGAACATCCGTGAAAGAGCCGAGAAACTCAGAGAAAGGGAAACAGAGATCTCGTCCATGTCCAAGGAGCTTGAAAAGAAGAAACGTAGCATCGAATCTGCAGAGAAAGAAGCTAACAAGAAGGTTGAGGAGCTTGTCGAGAAGGAGAATAAGCTGATGGAACTCAGCAAGCATCTTGAACAGAGGAATAAGGCCATCGAGCAGCACAGCACCAGGACGCAGCAGAGGGAGAAGGAGATTGAGATGCGGGAGAAACAGCTCAAGGAGATGGATGAGCAGCTCAAGAAGAATTCTGAAGAGCTCAAGGCCTATGAGGAAGAGTTGCATAGTGAGCTTGATGCCCTGAAATCATTATCAGCAAAAACACCAAAGGCAAAGTCTGATGGTAAACAATCTTAAGGACAGGATCAAGGATACTAAACAGTATCTTCACACAGTCCTGGAGCGGAGCGAGAAGAAAGAGCAGTTCTTGAAAGAGTTAGAGAAAGAGATATCCACAAGAGAGAAATATCTCGAAAGGGATCAGACCAGACTCGAACAGAGAGAGCATGCTTTAGCACAGCAGGAGCAGGAGTCTGCCAAGTTGAGAGAAGAGCTTGAACGCAGACAGAAAGAGATCAATGAGACTGAGTCTTATATCAATTCTGAACGTAACCGTTTCGCTAAAGAGGAGAAAAGGCTGTCTAAAGAGATTGACGCGCTCCTGAAGCAAAGGGATAAGCTACACGCAGAGGTCGCAGACCTTTCCGACAAGCACAAATATCTCTCTAAGATATTGTCCGAGACACAGCAGCACATTGATGATTCTCTTGCGGTCTTCAAGGAGAAGGAAGAGGACATCATGGCCAAAGAGAAACAGTTCGAGCAAGACATTATAAGCATGCATCATCTTAGGCAAGAGCAGGAGAATTATGCACGCATCATAGAGAGGAAGAACAGCCATCTTCTGAAGATCGCGAACCAGCTCGCAGCGAAAGAGACCCAACTTACCAAGAAGGAGGAAGAACTCTCGAGAAAGCATTTGGAGATTACCAAAGAGCGTGACGAGGCCCTTTCCGACATACGGGTCCTACATGATAAGAAAGCAAGTCTTGTGGCTGAAATCAAAGAGCTCCAGACATTCAAGAAACAAGAGGATAAGCGGCTCAAGCTCCGGAGAAAGGAGATGGATAAGCTCTACGATCGGGTCTCTAAGAAAGAACAGGAGCTTGATACCAAGAAAAAAGAGCTTGATGAACAGAAATCTGAACTCGATAAGTTCAAACGCACTCTTGATTCTCGTGATAAGGAGATTGAGGACGCAAAAAGCATCCTTGAAGAGACTGACAAGTCACAGAGACAGAGAGAGGCCATCATAGAACGGCGCGAGAAAGAGGTCCAGGACAATGTGAATAAGGCAGCCCGGGAGCTCCATCTTGCAAAAGTCTCGAAGAAGCAGGCCAAATCCATCCAGAGTGAGAATGAGAAGAGAAAATCCGAGCTTGAGTCTTTAGAGTCAGGTCTCAAGAAACGTGAGAAGGAGGCTGATGAGATACTCCGACGGGAGCGCGAAGCGAAGAGGAAAGAGCATTGGCTGGATTCCCGAGAGAAGATAATAAGCGCAAAATCTATAGACGTTGATAGGAGGAGTGCGAAACTCAAGAAGGAGGAGAACGAGCTCAATCAGCAACGTAAGGACTTCGAGAGCCGCAAGAAGGCTATACTGGACGATGAGAAACGGATGAAGAAAGAATTAGAGGAGCATAGGAATAAAGAGCAAGAGATCACAGAGAAGTTCAATAGGATGAAGGCAAAAGAAGAGGAAGCACAGCGCATATTCACAGAGCTCGAGGAGAAGGAGTCATCATTAGAGAAAGAGAACCAGAATCTCAAGAAAGAGCTTGCTCGCATCCAGAAGAAGGACGAAGAGCTACAGAAGAAAGAATCTGATATGGAGATGAAGCTTTCGGACCTCACGAGACGCGAAAAAGAGCATTCCAAACGCGAGAAGGAGCTTGAGAAGTCCTTGAAGAAGCATAGCATGAACGAGGAATTGCTCAGGCGCAAGAACGAAGAGCTTGCTGTCCGTGACCGTGCCATCAAGGACAAGGATAGGGCGCTTCAGAAGAAAGTGGATAGTCATGATAAGGTCGTAGCGAAGCTGGAATCTGAGAAAGAGATGCTCAAGAAGGCCTTGGAGGAAGAGAAGAAGAAAGAGGCATCCATCGATGAGCGCGACAGGCGTGTGGTAGAGAAGGATAAGTCGCTTGAGGACGAAAGACGGCGTTTCGAGGAGTGGATCGAGAAGCTCGAGACAGAGAATATGATGCTGAAGAAAAGATTGGGCATCAAGAGGTCTCCTGGCCCAAGCACCGACCATGCAAACTTCATGAAGCGTCATAAGATACCTGAGAACGTAGGCATAACTGCAGGAGCCACCAAGAAAGCCGCAGAATCGGTAGAGAGGTATGTAGAAATGGCATTGGCTTCTGGCTTCTCGAAGGATCTTATCGAGAAGAAACTCATCTCTGTAGGCTGGACAAGGAAACAAGTGAGAACTGCTTTCAAAAGCCTGAAGAACT
>CAZJJJ010000007.1:3062-18990 GCA_964546295.1 uncultured Methanosarcinales archaeon | reverse complement strand
GGATATGAAAAGAGCTTGGGTACTTACTATAGATATGGGATACGGTCACCAGCGTGCAGCTTATCCTCTGAAAGATATTGCTCATGAAAGGATAATCAGCATCAATACGGACCCGATGATATCTGAGCGTGAGAGAAAATCGTGGCTACGTGCCCAGAGATCCTATGAGTGGGTTTCGAGGATGAAGGATTTTCCCTTGATAGGTGGGCTTATCTTCGGTATCTTCGATTGGGTGCAGAGTATAGCGCCTCTTTTCCCGCTGAGGGATCTCTCAAAACCTACATACTGGACAAGATTGATACGTTTCTCTATAAAGAGAAGAGGTCTCTGTAAGGAAATCGCAAATACCATCTCGAATACAAGGATGCCACTCATAACCACTTTCCCAACGATAGCAGTCGCTCTCGATCATCATGGCGTAAAGAACAAGATATACTGTGTAGTGACCGATTCTGACATCAATAGGATATGGGTCCCATGCGATCCTAAATCCTCTAAGATAATATATCTTGCTCCTTGCAAACATGTGCTCATGCGCTTGAAGGAATATGGTGTTCCAGAGGATAAGATTATTTTGACAGGGTTCCCACTTCCTAAGGAGAATATCGGTGATGATATGAAAATACTTAAGCATGATCTCAGGAATAGGTTATCAAATCTTGACCCACAAAGGATTTTCATATCGCGTAACAACCCAGTGCTCAGAAAGTACTTGGGTTCTAGTATACCTGTCGAGAGTGATCATAAGCTGACGCTATGCTATCTTGTCGGTGGTGCGGGAGCACAGAAGGAGACAGGTGTCATGATGGCGAGGTCATTGAAGGAAAGGATCCTGAAGAATAAGATGAGACTCATATTGGTTGCAGGAACACGGAAGGATGTGAAAAGATATTTTGAAGTCAGGATGAAGATGATCGGACTTGATAAAAGACTGGGTAAGAACCTGAAGATACTTTTTGAAGAGTCCAAACATGATTATTTCAAGGAACTGAACGCAGAGCTTCGGAAGACGGATCTCATATGGACCAAGCCTAGCGAGATGTCGTTCTATGCTGGATTGGGTATTCCAATCATAATGACAAAGCCACTCGGGTCACACGAAGGATATAACAAGGCTTGGCTTGAACATATCGGTGCTGGAATCAAAAGCGGTGATCCGAGATATACAGAAGAGTGGCTCGACTACTGGGTGCAGAGCGGAAGATTAGCACACTGTGCATTTGATGGTTTCACAGAGGCCTTGAATCTGGGTGCATACAATATAGAGTCTCTAATCACGGGAACCCATAAGAAGACCATATTCGAGAAGTGAGTACGATGATATACAGATTTCCAGAAAGATTTCTCATCGGGACGGCTACCTCTTCTTTTCAGATAGAGACACCTGCGGATCATCAGCTCAAAGGGCTTATTGCACAGGATGGCTCCAAACTCATATCAACAATTGCACATGAGAAGATGAGGAAGAAGGATGCTTCATATATCGCCAAGTTGGGTAATGCATATAGGTTCTCACTCGACTGGTCCAGACTACAGCGATACCCTTTGGAGAAATTTCCAGAACCGGTAGTCAAAGAATATAGAGGTTTCATGGAAAGTTTAGTCGCAAAAGGGCTTTCACTCCATCTTGTCCTACATCATTTTGCTAACCCTAACTGGTTTGAGAATCTTGGAGCGTGGCTCTCATCCGGATCCTCTGAGATATTTCTTGATTATGTGAAGCAGGTGAAACGGAATTTCGGAGACCTGATTAGCAATTATGATACTTTCAATGAACCAGGAATCTACGCAGTGCATTCTTTCATGTCAGGTTTCTTCCCGCCATACAAAAAGGGTAACTTTTTTTCCGCTGAGAAAGCCGTAAGGAACATGTCTGTCGCTAGTGATGCAGCATATCATATATTGAAAAAAGGTAGCCGAAAGTCTAAAGTGGGCATCGCTAAGAGCCTTCTCAATCCTCTTCCGATAAACATATTTGGGAGAGTTTCTGCGATGATGTACAAGCGGTTTTTCATAGACTCGATAATAAGGAAATTCAAGAATCTGGACTATATAGGATTGAATTATTACGGGGAGATGCCTATTGGGTTTTTTCCGTTTTCAAGACCTGATGATAAGAAAAGGTTCGATAGTCTGGGATTGGAACACGATGATCTATGGGTCTATGATCCCGGCGACATAAAAAATGTTATACACAGAATCCAATCCAAGTACAAGAAACCTGTAATAATAACCGAGAATGGTTACTGCGGAAAGAATGACAAGAGAAGGATACAGTTCATAAAGGATCATCTAAGAGGTGTCTATGAGGCAATCGAGGAAGGGGCTGATGTCCTTGGTTACTTCTACTGGTCCACTTTTGACAATTTCGAACTGTATCTCGGAGAATCATACCGTTTCGGGCTTGTCAGTATAGATTATGACACATTAGCTCGTGAATCTAAACCCTCTGCTGATTTCTACAAAAAATTTGTGGCCACCCGATCCTTTGAATTATAGGCAAAATTTTGAAAAATAATTTAAACCGTTGTCTAATCTTCTGTCTCATGAACATCATAGAGAGGGCCTTCAGCGAGCTTTTTCCTGAGAAAGATATGAACTTCTCAACCCAGTTGAGGTATTCTGCAGCGTTCAATGATTATAATGCCAACATCAGATATCATCGTCTGAAACGGAAAATCGTGGTAAGTCTTTCAGTGAAATGGAAGGATGTTTCAGAAGAGATCAAATTAGGGCTCATACAGGAACTTCTTCTCAAGCTATTCGGTAAAGGCGATAAGCGCAGGACTCTTGAGATGGATCTTTACCATATATACCTGAAGAATACGCATATTGTCGCAGAGAAGGATAATATAGACGAACGTCTTCTTGAGTCATTCAGGCGTGTGAACCGCAGATATTTCGATGACGAGATCGAGCAGACGAATCTAGTCTGGGGTAGACAGTCTATGCGGACATTGGGCAGGTACGAGTACGGTTCTGATACTATAATGATATCGTCAGTATTCAAGGAAGGTCCAGACATCTTCATAGACAAGGTGATGCATCATGAGATGCTGCATAAGAAACATAAGTATAGGGTGAATAATGGGAGATGTACTCACCATACCTCTGAATTCAGGAAAGAGGAGAGGAGGTTTGATGATTTCGAAAAGATTGAGGCCGAGATATCTGAATTCATAAAAAGAAAGAAGGTTTCATCTACTCATGGTGTGAAGAAGAGAGGAATATTGGGTTGGTTTGATGGTAGAAGATAATCCTGTGTATGAACCGCGAGAAGATAGTATGATGCTCAAAGAGATTGTCGAGCAATATTCGGCAGGTGATGTTCTTGAGATTGGCGCAGGGTCTGGAATACTGACGTTCGCAGCCGTCTCTATGGCCTCTGTCAAGACAATCACCTCCGTCGATAAGAATCCTAAATCCGTCCAGTATATGAAAGAAAAGTCTGAGGAGTTGAAACGGTCTGAGAAGGACAAACTGAAGATAAAGAAGAGCGACCTATTCAGCAATATCAAAGGCAGATATGATACTATAATATTCAATCCACCATACCTTCCTGAGGAGAAGGGAGATAAGGACATGGCTTTGTATGGTGGACGGAAGGGTCATGAGCTCATCCATCGTTTTCTTGGAGAAGTCAATGATTATCTCACCCAACCAGGAATCGTATTGCTCCTTTTCAGTTCTTTGACTGGGAAGGATCAAATAGACTCTGCAGTCGAGGATAATTGCCTCTCAAAAGAGTTGCTCGACTCGAAGAGCTTAGGGATGGAAACACTATATGTATACAAGATCGAGAAGAGCTCGCTTCTTAGGGATCTTGAGATGAAAGGTTTGCATAAAATCAAGAAATTCGACAGAGGCAAGCGTGGATATATATTCACTGGAGAATATCGTGGTCAGAAAGTCGCCATAAAATCGAAGAACCCTTCAAGTGAGGCCATGGAAAGCATAAATAATGAGATAAAAGTCTTGGACTTCTTCAGGAACCTCGGTTTCACTTTCATACCCGATGTCATATTTACTGGTCATAATTATTTCGTATACTATTTCATAGAAGGCCTATCCCTTGGAGAATTCTTACGTAACTCCAAGAAGAGAGATATGGTCTCTGTGATAAAGCAAGTGTTGAATATATGTAGATTACTAGATTATGAGGGTTTCAATAAAGAAGAGATGCATCGTCCGCATAAACACATATTCATCACTGATAGTTTAGATGTCAAGATGATTGATTTTGAGAGAGCACGGCAAACAGAGAAAACCAAGAACGTCACTCAGTTCTGCCAATATCTCACATCCACGGAGATTAGTGGGATCTTGAAAAAGAAAGGCGTGTGCAAGGACACTGATGCTTTACGGAAGGCTTCTGCTGAATACAAGAAGAAATACTCTGATAGTGCTTTCGAGAAGATCATGTCACTTGTATAATCTCGTGGCTTTCCAAGAAACAGGCCAAATCTGGCTCAGCTTCCTATGAACCTGTATATCCTAGTACCTTCTTCTCCTTCGTATATCTTAAGGAAATTGTCTTGATCCCTGAACAGGAACAGCAGGCCATCATTGGAATGGAGCCAGTTTCTCTCTTCAATATCTTCATCCAAGTAGATATAGTCCACATCATGGCGCATCAATAATTCTCTTGTCCTGCTAAGCTCTCTTGAGCTGAAGATGTCGTCTATGTCTCTCCTGATGTTCCTATCGTGATCAAAGTGGTTCAGTAGTGTACCTTTCTTTGCGATGTTCTGTACGAATGGCGAGAATCCAGGTTCAGTGAGTACGATACCATCTTCCATATCTTGGAGCCATCTCAGTGCTTCAGCTTTTCCTCTTGTCGGTTCTATCTCTTGGATTCGTGGGAAATAAGCCAATTGCGTAAAAGCAAGACCACATATTATGACAAAGACCGTCAGTTTCTTCAGATCTTCGGAATACCATTCTCTTCTCACTAGCACACTGAGTCCATAAGCCCCGTACATAGAAAACGCGAGATTCAGCAAGAACACGAACCTGTAATCTATGAAGATCATCGAGCCGATGATCAATATGGTGCACAACTGCATTATCTGTTGCTTTCTCTCCACGAACATCATGATGAAACCTATGAGTGCCAAAACTATGGTCATGACACCTATACCTTTAATCGCTCCGAATTCTGCAATCACCGTATTGAGCACATTGAAGAGGCTATAGAAATGGACATTGAATACGGAGAAATACAGTCCGAAGTATTCGATGATTCCCCCAGAAATCAGTACGGGTGCTATCAACTGGTATAGTGTCCGTGTATTCTGTGTGGCTACAGAGTATAATGTTGTGAATATGATGAAGAGTATTGTATGAGGGATCCCGAATAGAGGCATGAGGAAACTTATGAGAACGACCAATGGCTTGATATCTTTCTTGATGGCTATGCATGCCCCAAGCAACATCACAGAATATAATGAGATTACAGATATCACCATCGAGAAATATATCGCAACAGGTGAGAAGATCATTAGGATGAGTGCCATATTGGAATCTGTAGTGGGCGCTGAATTTGCTTTCATCAGCAAGAAAGCGAGGAAGATCGCTAATACCGTAAGTAGCATGTTCGATAACCTTAGGATCGTATGGTTGTTATGCACTAGTGATAGGAGGATGGTGCTTAGGTTATTACCTTCAGTAGTTCCTGATCGAGTGTATCTGTCATCCTGATTCCTGCTGAATGTATGCAGCTCCCAGCCATCGTCACTTATACCTCTAGCAATCCTGATGTTTTGGTTGCTTTCCTCACCCGGAAACTCTTCTCTATCTAATCCCCATAAGCTATATGCAAACAGGGACATGGAAAAGAAGGCTATCAGCATGATTACAGGGATATACTTATTTTTCATAATCCTTTGCAATACCGCGCTGTTCTTCTTTTTTTTCATGATCCATCACTTCTCATCGTCTTTGGATGTATCCAACTTCTGGCTGAAAGAAGATCCTGTCTCTTATGTACTGGTTGATTACCTTTCTTATCTCGCTCTCTGTGAATCCTTTATCAAGAGCTGCGTAGAAGATCTCTTCTAGCTGAACTTTCCTGTCGAAGGGAACAAGGGAGTTCACAAGCGCCATCAGCTCTGTCTGTCTGTCCTCCTGCAGTTCTCTCCTTGTGGAGTCGTCCAGCATCCTTTGGATCTTCAGTATCTCTTCAAAGTCATCATTCATCTGTCTCACCAGTCCTTAACGAGCACGTCACTTCGTAAAGTATATTGCTTCCCTCTTTCCCAGCAAAGATCTCGTTGAAACATCTTTCATCACCGAGGATACTGAGCGCATCTTCACCATGCCTATCTAATATCGCGTCACTGACAAATATCAGGTTCACATCATATTTCTCTAGCACCTTAAGTGCGTCTATCAGGTACATGGTGGTGAAAAACGTGTCAATGTCATCCATAATGGTGTCGATGTTCTCATTGAGTATGAAATTAGAATCTATAACTGTCTTTCTTTTGGTATAATACCTCAGCAGAAAACCTTCTTCGTATGAGGAGAGTATGGTCGAATCTTCTGGCGTATTCTCATTGACCCACTTCAGGATCTGGACCTTCTCGTACTCTGGAGCTTCCTCTAGCCTAGAGTTTATGATCGCAAACGTAGGGGTCAGTGTGGTGAAGAATGTTATTATGACTGCTACCGCTACAATTGGGACCCTGAATGATGAGAACTTGGTCTTTTTGAGATAGTTGAGGAATATCTGGTAGTATTTGCTCAGGACGACGACCAGCGATACTGACAGGAGTATAAGTCCTGTCGTTGGGATTATCATCCTGAGCCATAGCATTACAAATATGGGTATCGAGTAACTGAGAAAAAAGAATATGAATTTGGATTTCCTCTCCCTCACATATCTGAAGAACACGGAGACTCCTGCAAACGTCGGGACAATACCAATAAGTGCTATGGCATCCACGATCGTTATGCCATGGAAATATTCTGTGAATATCTGTGCTGGTATGTTCTGCCATATTATACCTGGCCCATACTCCACGAAAGCATTCTTGAAAATAAGGAATTGTGACCATATAACAATGAATACCGAGACAAGTATCGCTTCGATCTCTACATTCTTATGCTTCAGACCTTCAACTTTGACGAACGTGAAATAGATGAGCTGTGCCGCGACCACAAAGAAAACAGTAGGGTGAGTGAAGCTCAAGAGAAGTATTGAACCTATGTATATAGGTATGAACTTATCATCATTGCTTATCATCAGGAATGAATAGAATGAGAACAACACAAGGGGTACAACAAGACTGTATATGGATATGGAATTGAACGTCTCTAAGAAGAACACAGGTATGAATCCTGAAAGCGATGCAGCAAAGATTGATGCCTCTTGATTCCGTGTGAATTTCATAGATATTGCGTATACTATGAATATTGTAGAAGCAGCTAGGACGTTAGGCACAACTTTTCCTACTACGACTATGGGCATGAACAGGTTGAAGAATGCTAGTATGTAATAGAATACTGGAGGGAATATAGAGAGGGCACCAGAACCAGCTTCTGACACATCTGGGAATCCTGTCTCACTGATGGCTTCAACTTGGGAGAGCACAAAATAAGCATGGTCACTACTGAATTCAGGTGTCATAAGAGCAAAATACAGCCTGATCACCAGCACGATAAGGAAAACCATGACTAGGACTGAGATCCACCAGTTGTTCTTTATGCCTTTGGCCATCCCACTGAAAGTATCCGCGACCAGGTTTTTTTCTTTCATCCACTCTTAATAACCAAACTATGTTTAAAAATCTTTAGAAGTGTATACCGAGTACAGCCAGGATTCCAGAATATTTAAAAATAGGTCGGCTTTCCTAATAGATATGAAGAAAGTCCTAATAACAGGCGGTGCAGGATTCATAGGGTCGCGATTAGCAGAGAAGCTGTTAGAAAAAGGCGATGAAGTGACAGTGTTGGATAACCTCTTCACTGGCAACAAATCTAACATCTATAAGCTAGAGAAGAACCCAAAATTCACGTTCATGATACACGATATAACTCAGCCCTTCTGGGGACAGTTTGATGAGATATACAATCTCGCTTGTCCTGCTTCACCCATCCATTACCAGAAGAACCCCGTAGAGACAACAAAGACATCTCTGCTTGGTGTAATCAATGTCCTTGACCTGGCTCTGAAGACAAAAGCTAAGATTTTGCACGCTTCCACTTCAGAGATATACGGAGATCCTGAAGTGCACCCGCAGCATGAGAGGTATTGGGGGAACGCGAATCCTATCGGTATAAGATCATGTTATGATGAAGGGAAAAGGGCTGCAGAGACATTGTGTTCCGATTATCATCGCGAGTATGGTGTGGATGTACGTGCTGTGAGGATATTCAACACTTATGGCCCAAATATGCATCCTTTTGATGGGCGTGTAGTGAGTAATTTCATAATCCAAGCTCTTAGGGACGAGGATATAACAATAAATGGTGATGGTACCCAGACAAGAAGCTTCCAATACAGAGATGATCTGGTTGATGCTATAATAAGATTCATGAAGATGGATGTAGAGGTCCTTCAGGAGCGTTTGGAGAGCATGGAATGGCATTCTTTTCCTGTGCTGAACGTCGGCAATCCTTCAGAATTTAAGATCCTTAATCTGGCTAATAAAGTCCTTGAGATGATACCTGAATCGAAAAGCAAGATAATATTCAATTCTCTTCCAGAGGACGATCCGAAGCAGAGGAAGCCCGACATCACAATGGCAAAGAAAATCTTAGAATGGGAGCCTAAAGTCAATCTCGAGGAGGGTCTATCCAAGACTATAGAGTATTTCCGTTCTATTATGCAACATTTATAAATGAACATTCTGTACTGCAAGGATCGCATTAGAAAATTTTAAATAACTCAGATTGTTTTAGCACGGGGAGGGAGTAGTAGAATCCCTCTCTGCCGGTAGACAAAGATGGTACAACAGATTTTCCGTTTTTTTTTGGACACGTATTTCAGTATAGCGGATTATGTTATTTCGTTCTATGCTGCGAATTCGCGTCTTATACTTGATGCCATGAATTCGTTCTTTACGAGGGGATTTGATGTGCTCATAATTGTTACAATGATCCTGGCATTATCTTACCTGGTAATGTCATTCTTCGGTTTCACGAAGCCTAGACAGCGCTCTCTTGATTTGCCTGAAGGAGATGAACCACATGTTACCATACAGATACCTACGTATAATGAGATTGCGGCCATAAATTGTGCACAGAGATGTCTTGAATTTGACTATCCACACGAGAAGATGCAGATAATAATCGGTGATGACAGCAATAAGCCAGAGATTTCTGCAAGGATAGACGATTTCGCTTCCAAGCACAAAGATGTGGTTCTTGTCACAAGACGTGGTTCTAACGTAGGCTACAAACCAGGCAACCTCAATCATATGCTGAAGTATACTACGGGAGAGTTCATCGCGATATTCGATTCTGATTTCTTGCCGGAACGAGACTTCCTGAGAAAGATGCTTCCTCCTTTCCAGAGAGACAGCAACGTCTCGGTCGTACAATCAAGGTGGCGCATAGAGAATTTCTCGCAGAACATGATATCTATGCTGGGTGGGAGCATATCGTTATTGAGCCACCATATAGTTATGGTATTCATGAACAGGTTGGGCTTCTCAAGCTTCCTGTGCGGTTCTGCCGAGGTGATAAGGAAGAAGCATCTGGAAGAGGTTGGTGGTTGGACGTCTGGTAGCTTGACTGAAGACATAGAATGTTCTCTCCGTCTAAAGCAGGTTAATCGTGACCTTGTCTATCTAGAAGATGTCGAATGCTCCTGTGAGGCACCTTATACTCTGGTGGACCTTTCAAAGCAGCAGATGAGATGGGCTTATGGAGTGATAAGCTCTATAAAATACCATTTCAAGAGCGTTATAGGTTCTCGTGTCATGACAATCAAGGATAAATTTGGAATTTTCATCTTCGCTTCTGGTTATTTCTTCTCATTCATGCTGCTTCTCATAACTCTTTTTGGGGTGTTGAGTGTTCTCACAAGTGAACCTGCACCGATTGATCTACCTAGATTCATGTCAGAGACAGGTATGAATATACTTTTGACAAGTGGGCTTTTGGCTTCCGTATTGTTATCCCTAGCTCTTTCAAGGCGTATGAGGTATGCACACAAGGTCTTACTAAGCTCTTTAACTCTAGGTCTTGTTGTCACATATTATGTCAACTTGGGTATATTGAGATCTTTGTTCGGACGGAAGATGCAATGGTTCATGCTGAAGAAGAATGGTAATAATGATGGGCAGGTGAACCGTGCTTGAGCATTCGGAAGAGATCGAAAGGACCAGGGAAGAAGGATGACTTCAATGCTAAGCTGAGCTTCGTACTGAGCTTAGGGTTTTGGGTGCCTCTTTTCAATATAGGTCTCTGCATAATATCCATAATAATCGCTATACATGTTCTAAGGAGATATTTCGAAGATCCTACCGAGGTCGGTGGGCTTTATTATGCAATCTCTGCTTTTGTGATTAGTGCGACAGCATTGATTATGACAGCGGTTGGTGTAGTGATCTATGTGATATCCCGTATGAATGATGGTCTGCTATGATTAGGGCTCACAATGATATTTTAGATATTCTCTATGGCTCAATCGATGAAATATCTCTTCTTTGAGAATGCATATTTGAAGATGCCCGACACAAGTATAAGGTTTATCAGGATGGTGTACGGGAAATAGAAGAATATCGCAATCAGTGTCTTGAGATTGATTATTGCCTTGAATCTTATGATTGCATTCGATGACATGAGCAATGTGACAATACCTGACATGACACCGAAGATATTCAGGATGTTCAATCCCCATTCCGGAATCTTGTACAAAACAAAAACAGGTCCTGCTAGCGAGAACCATCTGAATATGTAGAATGATGCTTCAACAGTCCCGGAAGGAAACCAGAAGTATATCTGGTATATTGTCATAGGGAAGAAGACGAACGAGAATATGGTCCACCATATCTGATTGAAAAAGAGGAATGCTATCGACGGCGATATCTTTTTCTCGAGAAGCTTCTTGTTCTTGAACAATGATTGGAGAGCCCCGAAATACCATCGCATTCTTTGTTTGAAAAGCTCTTTGACGTTCGGGCATGCCTTTGTGCTTATCATGGCATCTTCTACAGTGATTATATTGTAATCCCTATCGTACATCTCTAGGCATATGTCCATGTCTTCTGTCAGCGTATCGTTTTTGAAATTACCGATGTCTTCGAGTATGTCTCTCCTATATATCGCCACAGCTCCAAAGAACCATATGCTGTTATCGAACACTTTAGAGAATGTTGTCCTTATCAGATTATTGAGTGAGAATTCGATCATCTGGAAATACTCTATGAATCTCTTCGGATTCCTGATGACTGCAACGGAGTTTGTAGCCGCAACGTTACTGTCCCACATTGGGTTTATAAGTTTCTTAATCGTGTTCTTCCTTATCATGACATCTGCGTCTATCGTCATGATGAGATCATTCTTAGCATGTCTCATCCCAAGATTGAGAGAACTGGGCTTTCCCTGGTGCTTTCCGCGTATGACTCTTATATCAAAATCTTTATTCTCTTGTCTTATGCTCTCGACAATTTCTGCAGTCTTGTCTGTCGACTGGTCGTCCACCACTATTATCTCCATCTTGCTCTTTTCATAGTCTGAATCCATCACAGATTCCAGACAGTCTCGTATATTCTCCTCTTCATTGTATGCAGGTATTAGGATGCTCACTTCAGGGAAGAAATTCCTAGGAGCTTTTCGTCTTGGTCTTTTCTTTATCAGAGAAACAATCAAAGTCATGAACTGGAAAGAAAGGAATGCGAACAGGATGAAGGATATGACCACAGTGGCGTTCATTATCGTATCTTGGCTCAATAGGTGTATGTCCATATTATGACCTTGATTAGCCTATTCAATCTTCGACAGGGAATCTAAGTATCGCGCCTACCATCCCTATGTTTTTGAGTTGGACTCCTTCTCTGGTCTCTGTAGATACCATCTTGACCTCTGTTCCAACATTCTTTGCTTCCTTGTCGAATTCTTCAACCATATCTTCTTCCAATTCTTCGGACAGGATAAGCGTATCTACTGCTCCCTGCTTGATGAGCTCCATGACCTGGTTTTTTCCGTAACCAACCTTTTTCGGTTCTTTGGCCATCATTGTGAAGAACTCATTCATCGTTTTTTTCTCCTCTGATATGTCCTCATTCGCGAGGACATCCTCACAGCGGTCCACAAGCTCCTGCAAACCAAATTCTCCTGTGTACGAGAGGTCTTTTATTGCGATAATCTTCTGTTTCAGCTCGTTGTTTATGTAGTTCCCGTCAATAAGGTCGTTCTTCGTCCTTCCAGGTCCTCCGACCAGTATGCCCTTTATATCGCTATTACCTAAGAACTGCTCTTTCATGTAATCAGCAATCTTCTTGTAGAATTCTATCGCTGCCCCTTCTCTCAACCTCTCGAATCTCTGTGCACTCTGACCGCCAGCACGCGTCTTTCCAGGGACATTCGAATGTGTGCTGACTGATGGTACGATTGTCTTCCCTTTCAGGAAGCCGACATCTCCATCTCTTCGATCCATAACCACAAGTCCGTAAATATCTTTTGTCTCTGCGAGTTCCCTTAGTATATCAAGATGAAACTCCTTATCGCATCTATATATCCTCGTGTTTATAGGAACAGGAGGTTCTGTGCTCCATACTTTCACATCGCTCTGTCCTTCTCTTTCTGCGACATTTCCTGCAAATGCAGCTAATCCATTCGGTGGCGTCTGATTGAATAGCTTCAGGTGCTGTATCATACGTTCAAGGGCATCAATCACATTCTTCTGTGTCGCTTTCGATTTTATGTTAGCAGCAGTCCCTTGCTCTTGTGATAAATGTGTTATTATCTTGTTGATATCGTATCCACTAGGCACATATACTGTGACGAGTTCAGTATTCCTTCCCTTGAAATCTTCGAGGTGCTTGATGAAATTTCTTAGCTTATACCTCTGCGCTGCGCTTATCTTCATGCCTATCAAAAATAGGGGATTCTTTATAAATCTTGACCTAGCTCTGATAATATGAGAAACCATCTTGTTGATGTGAAAGGGAGAATGATTCTGATCTGAGCATATTATTCTTGATCATAATGTGGTAAGACTGGGCTCTTTCAATAATGATTTCCCACAGAAACTTTTATAAATAAACTGGGTTTCTTTCATGGCTGTCCTAGCACTTATCTGGGGCTGTGGGGTAGCTTGGTTATCCTTTCTGGTTTGGGACCAGACGACCTCAGTTCGAATCTGAGCAGCCCCATACGTCGTCCGGATGCAGGATGATTGAAGGACATGTTTATATTATCACGAGTTGATTTGAATGGTCAAGAAAATACGTGGAAGAGGAAGCAGGTACGGAGTCAGATATGGTAAATCTATCCGTGAGAAAGTCAGTCGTTCTGAAGGCGCTATCCAGAAAAGCACGAAATCGCCCTTCTGCAACAAGAACACGGTGAGACGCCTATCTTCAGGCCTATGGCAGTGCAAGAAGACTGGTATCAAGTTCACAGGGAAAGCTTATACATTCGAGAGGAAGGAGCTCATACCACAGAAGAAAGTCGCTAGGCATGAGTATGTAGAGATTGAGGATGAAGCAGAAGCTTAGTGCCACAGTAAGGTGCTTCATGTTCAGATTGAAGGTTGGTTTTTATGGAATACAGATGTTTTGTTTGTAAGAAGAATGTTGCTGACAGTTATCTCAGAAAACGGATACATTGCCCTTATTGCGGTTCCAAGATACTTCACAAGATGAGGACCACATCTACCCATGTAAAGGCTCGTTAAGATGCTTGAGGATGAGTTGCTTGTGGAAACAGTGCATCATAGAGAGTTGATGTCCTCTATAAGGCCTGAGGAGTTGAATCTTGACGCTTCAAGATTCACTTGGACTGCTTCACTCGTTGACAATGGGGTCCTATTCAAGATTAGCGCAAGGGACAAGGTGGCTATGAGGGCTGCAAGGTCTTCGGTCAACCGTCTGGTCTCTGTTTTCGACAAGATCAGCGGCATCTGAAGATGCTGTCGTCTTAATGTGTTCAAGGTGTGTGAAAGATGGAAGGTCATTCTGATGATGATAAGATTGCTGTACAACGGCTGCATAATATAATAAATTCCTGCAGTCAGCAGATAAGCTCGCTCAGGATGCAGTTATCTGAGACCGACTCAGCCCTTTCCGAGATATCAAAGGAAAGAGATATATATAAGATAATAGGAAACATCATGGTGTCCTCGGATTACTCAACTGTCAAGAAGGATCTAGAGGACAGGAAAGAATTGATACTTGAGCGGATCGGCCTGCTTGAGGCCGAGAAGAAGAAGGCAGAGAAAGAACTCTCAGAGTTGTCTAATAAGTGATGATGTCTGTTGTGGTGTTTATGGAGGATGATTAGAATGACCGAAGATGATGTTATGATTGATATACTAGAGGCGTTGGAAGATATAAAGGAAGATTCTACTGTGCCCAAGAATGTAAGGTCCAAGATTGATGAGATGATAGGGACACTACAACAGGATGACGTGGACATCTCACTTAGGGTTGATAAGGTCCAACAAGAGCTTGAGGAGATATCTTCAGATTCAAATCTTCAGGCATTCACGCGCACTCAGCTTTGGAGTGTGGTCAGCCTTCTAGAGACCTTATGATCTCTTGTTGACCTTCTTCTTCGATAAGAATTCTTTGACGCGCCTGTTTTCGCGTGGCTGTGCCATCCTTCCGAGTTTATAGTATGTCTTCTCTACCTCAGTTCCCCAGGAATATTCACCTTTCTCTTTCTTCACACTATCCACTTCAATCTCACCGGTGTTCTGGCCTTTTGCTAGGTGGTAGTAGACTGACCTCATTGTTATCTTCGGGAATATACTTATGTAGATCCTATGGATCTTGTATCCATACAATGGTCCAGATTGGTATAGTATATCGACTATATTCTGACGTATCTCTGATCTCGCAGGCCGTCCTCGTGATTTGCCTTCCATAAGGAAAATATTTGCATGAAGACTTATAAAACTTTGCCATCCGTCCCTTCAAGATGAATATGTTCAGAATTCTTTAACTATCCTTGATGCCGTACTGATAGCCGACGAGATCTCATCATCTTTCGGTTCTCTCAGGTTGTTGATGAGCTCATCTCTCAATACTCTGATCCTTTGGATCTCGTTCTCGTAAGGGATATTGACCCTGGTCTTGAGCTCGCTCAACAAGGCGTCTCTAGAGCTTGGGGGATCCTTTGAGAATAGTGACCTATATTTCTTCCTTAATGCAGCAGTTATCACCATGTCAGAATTCACGAGGTTGACATGATTCATGAATCTTACTTTTCCTAGAAATACTTCTGGCTCCTCAGGCATGTGTTTGTTGATGAAGCTCTCTCTGCTCTCAGGGAACCTTTTCTGCTCCATCCTGTCGTCTCTGGGTTCTTCATGGTCCTGTTGTTGGGCGATATCCATCACATCGGCAGGTTCTTCTGCTCCTTGAGGAGCCATGTTATCCTGATCATTGCCCTGGTCATGATGCACATCAGGCTGGTAGTACCTGAGCAGTTCTGCATCATCCTGTTGGTGTTGCTCAGGGCTATCTTGAGAATCTGATTGATTTTGTGAGGTCTCTTGGAACCCGCCATCTCTTTGCTGGTCTTGTCTGGAATCCCTGTCTGACTGCTGCTCATGTGCAAATTTTCTTTGGGGATCTTCACCATGCTGCGTAACTTGTTGCATCCCTTGGTGGTCCGTTTCTTGCGCATGTCCTGCGTCACTCTGTGCTGATTCTGCTTCAGCTCTTCCGAAATCGTATGAATCACTGAATCTTCTTTGGAAGTCTCGCACATCGATAGGCTTTGCACTGACTATATTTATGCTCTTATCTAT
>CAZJJJ010000007.1:0-2962 GCA_964546295.1 uncultured Methanosarcinales archaeon | reverse complement strand
GAATAGCTCTTGTATATGAACTCCGCCATATCTTCAGGGAACGGAGTATTAAGTATGACCTGTTGTATCTTCAACGCCTTCTTCTCCCTGTCCTCATCGCTGACAAGGATCTCAGCAACAGTCTGTTTTATTCCAGTGAGCTCCACGAATTTGACGAACAGGTTACCTGTTATTATGAATCCTTCGGGAACGTTGAAACCTTTCGAATACAACTCTGCTAAGAACGCCGCTTTCTTGCCCACAACCCCTATGTTCTCAAGGGAACACTCACTGAACAGCACAACATCGTCCATGAGGATGAGGTGAGAACATCTGTATTTAAAGATTATTGGTGTTGAATGCTGGTTTTGATTGTCATCTGACCATTCTACAATTACATTTTCAGTAAACTTTATAAATTTAGAGACCAGAAAAAGTTTATGGCATCATTAGCTGTTAAGGTATCTTCAGTTTTTGTACTCTCTGTGGCGATTCTTCTTCTCGGTTCGAACTTCTTTTTTTTTGAAGACCTGGTATTTTTCCGAGAAGACCAATCACACCTTTCTCTTTCTATATGCGGGCAAGACGAAATTGAATCAGCAATTGCTGAATGTAGACAATTGTCTTGTCGAAGAGAAGATAATCACCTTTCTTTAAATATCGTGGGTGACACGTCGGACGGATGCAGCTTTAACATAATTCGACATTCTGGTTTTTTACCAAACGAACTTTGTAAAGTTGAGGGTGATATTGTTCCAATAATCTCTGAAGTTCTCGTGGACACTTTCATGGGGGATGGTAGTATGAGTTCTTATGATTACAGGGACGCAACCATAAACTATCCTTTATGGTTGCTCTCTGAATTTTGGTTGGAGGAAAAGGAATATTTTATAGATGAGGATAGTAATCTTGACGATGTATATGCTTTCTCAGAGCATGGTGAATGTAATCTAGAATACAATTTTCATGAGGGTTGTTTTGAGATTATGAGGTGGCTCTCTGTAGGTGAACTAACCAATAGTAGTTGTGAATATGTTTCTCATACAGGTGGCAATGTACAGATAGAAACAACTTCAACTGGTTATTTCCATGCATCAGATGCAAATAAAGACTTATATTGTGTAGATTTGCCACCATCTCAACAAAAGAACATTTTCTGGTTTCTTACGAGCCTCTATCTAAAAGAATACAAATTCTTAGGTCTTTTCGCTGTCCATGAAGAGCAGGTTTTTCAAATGATTGCGGATAGCAGTAACCTGTGCTATACAGAAAGTCGATGAGATAACTCATCTATACCTCTAGGCCTATCATTAGTGTTTTGCTCTTGAGTACGGAAAAATAAAACCTGACCTAGATGCAATCGACATGTACTTGTCGGGCCTCCGACCGTTTCACGGACCTGGAGGGATACAAACCAGATTAGCGTAACGCAAATCAACAAAGTTGATTGCGCACAAACAACTATGTTGTTCTGTGTCTGGTAAGCGCGCTAGCATTGGGTGTCAACGTAGTTGAACCCTATACCTTAGAAATATAAAAACGGACCTGGAGGGATTCGAACCCTCGATCTACAGCTTAGAAGGCTGTCGCCTTATCCAGACTGGGCTACAGGTCCAGCAATGACCAAACTCAATAGTGCCCAAAAACTCCAAGATATTTATAAATTTATGGGCTGATACTTTCAGCAAATTTTATTAATGTATGTGCGTGACTTAGACATATGCGTATTTTTGATTTTGTTCATGCTTACCAACCCTTCTTCGATGATGCTATGCCAGATTGGGTAATCCGCAACATGGAGGAGGTTTTCTTGCCTCTATCAAGGGCCATATCTGAAGGGAAGGCGAATCACACCATCCAGATACAAGGGTGGACTTTGGATTCTTGGGCACATAACAGCAGGACGAAGGATCTCTTTGCTGAGATTGCTGAAAATATACGCTCAGCTGTGCGTGGTGGCTATGCAGACCTCGCATTCAGTGCCTATTCACACCCTATATTGCCTTTGCTTTCCAATAATCTGGCAGCAATGCAGATCGAGGAGGATTACAAGGCTGTACTGAAATATCTTGGGGAACCTCGAATTTTCTTCCCACCTGAAGGAGCGATCGATAGGAGAATCCTCAATATATTATCAGACACTTTCCCAGACACTTTGGTTATGATGCCTGACAAGTGCATATCTAGTGATATAACATCTGGTTTTTTCACATATAACAATATGCGTCTGGCAATCTTTCCAGTGATTGTCAAACATGCTGTTATGGGTGCGCCTTACTTCGAAAATCCACCTCTTTTTGTACCTCACCAAGTCGAATGGCAAGACGCAAGGAGGGCATTAAGAGACCATAAATCACTGGAGAGCTTCTTGGATCAGCTTTCGCTTGATGATGCGATAATCGCGAGGGACATGGAAAATGGCGAATCACGTGATGCATTGAAAGAGTATGGGCCCCGTATGAGAGAGGTGCCTTCATTAGTGGACTCCAATCTGACCAAGAACCTGTTGGGTGAATCACAGAAGAGTTTTGAGATGTTCACTGGCAGGATAGAACCTGCATCATGGGAACCATTATCGACATCTGATGATCCGTTCCCATTCTGGTCACCACAGGGTGAGTACTATGACTTTTTGTGCTATCAGCAACAGGAACTGGTGAATGACTGGCTTGAGCTAGTAGCATTCTACGACGAACTCATTGTGGAGAGTGGTGATAGACAGCTTTTCATTTCGACATCTCCTGCTATAATATCTTGTTTCCCTTGGCACTTCACGACTCCTCTTGAGTGGGATAACAATATAGGTTTCTCGGAATACATATTGAAGAACTGTATCAAGAGAGTATTTCCTAAGCTTTTTCGGGATGGAAAAGACGAAGGACATTTCAACAAGATTGTCTCAAGAATGGAGATGAATCTTAAGGATCTTCAAGAACTCAAGAGGAAAAAGATAAAACTATAAGGCAAACCTATTTTTGACAAC
>CAZJJJ010000006.1:0-28660 GCA_964546295.1 uncultured Methanosarcinales archaeon | reverse complement strand
AGAACCAGGCTGCAAACGAAGAGAGATCCGTTTCAGGCTCATCGTTCCAGCAAAGGGATTATTCTGATCAGCGCACGGCGTCACAGAAAGAAGCGAACAGGGGTGTCGATAAGGAGCTTGAGGATATGCTTTCCAGCCAGAAAGCCATGATCAAAGTCGTCGGTTGTGGTGGTGGAGGGAACAACACCATCAACAGGATCTCTGATGTGGGTATCGTCGGTGCTGAGACCATCGCGATCAATACTGATGCTCAGGACCTCTTATACACGAACGCTGATAAGAAGATACTTATCGGTAAGGACACTACGAAAGGCCTGGGTGCCGGAAGCATACCAAAAGTTGGTGAAGAGGCTTCACGTGAGCAAGAGCAAGAGATAAAGCAATCATTGTCTGGAGCAGACATGGTCTTCATAACCTGTGGTCTCGGCGGTGGCACAGGTACTGGCGCAGTCCCTGTCGTGTCTGAGATTGCGAAGAAATCTGGAGCTCTCACTGTTGCGATAGTCACCATACCATTCACGATGGAGGGTCACAGGCGTTACGAGAATGCTATCATAGGTCTTGAGAAGCTTGAGAACATCGTGGACACCCTGATTGTGATACCTAATGACAAGCTTCTCGAGCTTGCACCTGATCTTCCGTTGCAGACGGCTTTCAAGGTGGCTGATGAGATACTTACCAATTCTGTCAAGGGAATCGCTGAGCTTGTCACCAAGGCAGGTCTTGTGAACCTAGATTTTGCGGACATACGTGCTGTCATGGGTAATGGCGGTGTCGCTCTCATCGGTGTCGGTGAATCCGACACGGAGAACAGGGCACAAGAGGCTGTAGAGAAGGCTCTCAACAATCCTTTGCTTGACGTGGACGTGTCTGGTGCTAATGGTGCTCTGATAAACGTCTCGGGCGGTAATGACATGACCCTTGATGAAGCAAGACGGGTAGTCGAGGTCGTCTCTGAGAAGCTTGATGAGGATGCTAGGGTCATCTGGGGTGCTCAGATATCTGAGGATATGGCGAGCACATTGAGGGTGATGATAATAGTCACCGGTGTGAAGAGCTCCCAGATATTCGGACGCGGCGGTCTCACTGAGAAACGCAAGAAGGACGCAGAGTCCGAACTCGGCATAGAATTTGTGGATTGATTTCCACACATTTCTTTTTTCTTATAATAGTAACCTTTTTAAATAAAATAGGATTCTCATATCTTATTCTTCTTCAGGATTTTTGGCTACTAGTCTTGAATCCGGAAGGGATAAGTTATTTAAAGAAGAGAAGAAAGGAAGTGACAGTAATGAAACTGAAATACTTTTTCAATGAGTGCATCAGGGTCTTGAAGATAACCCGGAAGCCTACTGGTGAAGAGTTCAAGGCTATTGTCAAGGTATCTGGTGTGGGCATCCTGGCTATAGGTGCCATAGGTTTCCTTGTACAGATGGCTGCCACTTTCCTATTCTGAATTATGCGGGATGATTATAATGGCTGAAAACGAAGAACAAAGCGTGCAAGAGGAATCACAGGAAAGCTCACAGATATACGCTCTCAGAACAACAGCAAACAGGGAGGATCAGGTTATGGATTTCCTTGGGAGCAATGTTGAGAGGAAGAAGCTTCCTGTCTATGCTGTCATACGTCCTCATGGGATGCGTGGCTACATATTCATGGAGGCCGCTTCTAAATACGATGCTGAGCAGGCTGCCTATAACGTCCCATATGCGCGCGGTGTGCTTCCAGCGCCTGTCGATTATAAGGAGATAGAGCACATGCTTGAGCAGGTCAAGAAGGAAGTCAATGTCCAGAAGAACGATATCGCAGAGATCATCTCTGGTCCTTTCAAGCGGGAGAAGGTCAAGATTACGCGTATCGACACGACAAAGGAAGAGGTTGTGGTGGAACTTCTGGATTCTGCGGTTCCAATACCGATTACGCTGAGCGTGGATGCCATCAAGGTCATCAGGCGTGATGGTGAAGAACCCGAAGAATGATTATCAAACTGGTCGCTTGGTGAGTTCTCATTGAGGAACACCAGGTATCCAACACTTGAATGTGGAGAGTGATAATATGGCAACAGAGAAAGTAGAAGTTATGATACAAGGTGGTAAGGCTACCGCTGCACCGCCGCTAGGACCCGCATTAGGTCCTTTGAAGGTGAACATCGGCGAGGTCGTCAATTCTATCAACGAGAAGACCAAGAGTTTTGCTGGGATGCAGGTCCCTGTGACTGTTTCTGTCGATACAGATACGAAGGAGTTCACTATATCTATAGGTACTCCTCCTGCTTCTGCGCTGGTGAAGAGCGAGGCAGGCATCAAGAAGGGGTCTGGAAATCCAAAAGATGAGCATATTGCAGACCTAAAGATAGAGCAGATAATCAAGATCGCAAAGATGAAGGAGGATGCTCTCCTCGGGAAAGACTTGAAGCAGAAAGTGAAAGAGATCTGCGGCACCTGCCAATCCATCGGTGTACTTGTAGAAGGAAAGCATGCTATTGAGACGATCAAGGATATCAATTCTGGCAAGTTCGATAAGGAGATCAAGGCCGAGAAGACCGAGATAACTGCTGCCGAGCAGAAAGAGCTCGAGGAAGAGAGGAAGCATCTTGAAGAAGAGATGAAAGAGCGTCATGATGAGTTCGTCGAGAATGCGAAGCAGATCATAGGTCAGCTCAAAGGCAAGTCAAATAAGGACATCAGGAAGAGATTACAGGAAGATGAGTTCCCTATGACCATAATCGACGAGCTTGTGCCAGAGGAAGAAGAAGCCAAGTGATGCTTCTTCTTTTTTTTTATCTTTTTCATGGAGGTCATGATGGGGATAAGTGATATGCTCGGATTGGGACGGAAAAGATCGTCCGGGTCGATAGATGAGAGGATGACACAAGTCCTTTCCGGAGAATCACCTGAGGTTTCTGATATCCCTCGCGACTACGTGAAGGATATGATGACCGGTTTCTTGTATTACGGTGATCTTGATTCTTTGAAGCTATTGAGAGGTGCCTTTCCACTTTATTCTCCAGATGATCAAGCGATTGATGAGATCTATGAGAGTTGCAAGGTGACTGGGGACCATGACCTTGCCAAGAGAGTGTACGAACTGACTCAACGCGATCCTCCAGAGTCCACTCATGAAAGGGAATACCAAGGCACTCTTGATATCGTATTGGAGGATGGTGGCAGGAAAGCGACGCTGAAAGAGGAGCAGTCTGATTTATCAGACTATCTGACGAAGGCAAGAGAGGTCAAGAGCTCTCGTGATTTTCTCGCACCCATTATGCTGAGGCATCCGTTCATACCTAATCAGGACAATGATATATCCGTAAATATCAGAAAAAAGATAGCCATCTCAGATTATCTGAGGAATGTCGAAGTGGAGAAGTTCCCTGCACATCTGAGGATAAGCATATACTCTGTAACCGATATCTTGGGAAGGGATTGGGTAAGTGCGCCCTATGAGGAAGTAGAGATAGATTATCGCAGATAGACTCCCGCTCTTGTTTCTTCAATGAAAATTTTATATAAGATGAGGCTTTCGTGTGCTCATGGTAAAGAAAACTTTTTTTGCGGTAATGCTACTCGCGGTTGTCTTCGTCCTCGGAGCATGCTCTCCAGATTATGATACTATGGAAGCAGATTTCGATATCGAAGAGGATGTGCCTGCGGTAGAGGATGTCGTTGAGGATGACGCCGATGAAGAAGAGGCTGATGAAGTAGATGAAGATTACACTGATACTGAAGAGGATGTAGATGAGGACTATGCAGATGATCTGGATGATGATGCGGAGCCAAGAGTCATTGAGGTGTCTGGTGGGAACTATTACTTCGATCCAGATGTCATCGAGGTCGATGTCGGTGAGACCATAGAGTTCGTCTTCATCAATGAGGGTGGTACGCACGATCTTGTGATACCAGAGCTCGATGTCGGCACTAACATAATAACTGGTGGCGAAGAAGAGAGTTTCGTCTACACATTTGATGAAGCTGGTACTTTCGATTTCGAGTGCTCAGTCGGTAGTCATGCTGATATGGGCATGGTTGGAGAGATCATCGTCTCTTGAGATCTTTGGTTTCTTTCTTTTTTCTTTTTTCTTCCATTTCGCAAATGTTATAAATGCGAAACCTAACGATAACAATCTAAGCAATATTTTTTCTAAACATTTAAATACCAATTTCGCATAAAATGTAATCGCGAAATAGATTTTCGGCATGTGTGTGTTCGCTGAGGGGTCTTTTGTGTATTTTGATGAGGTTTGCCAAGCTGGCGCGTTGGAGAGTTTCCTGTATAGCATAGTATCTTCTAGAGACCGGAACATCTGTCTTCTCATATATCTGCATGGGCTCAAGACTGGCGATATAATATCGTTAGGTGTGGATGATGTCAAGGACGATTCTATAGTGCTGAAGGATGGTTCTCAAAAGATGCTGACTGCGGAGTTGAGGTCTTCATTGGAAGAGCTCACGGCCTCAAGGAAATCCGGATGGCCGCTCTTCTCTCCTAACTGCATCACACGGTTGACCCCGCGTAGAGTGCAGCAGATTGTCAAGAGCAATACTGGGTATAGCGCAAGGGATCTCAGGAAGCTCGGCATGGAGAGGCACTTCTGCAATCCGGAAGGCGCCGGTGATTGGGTGAGGGACAATGAGAGCGCTATCCTGACATCGTACGATATCGGAGAGCTGATCTCTGATGCCCGCAACTCTAGGGATGAAGCGTTCTTCAGGCTTATTATTGAGACTGGGATGACTATCGGACAGGCGCTTAGCCTGACCTCGTCAGATATTGATGGGAACATAGTATCAATCCCTCCTTCAGATTCAAGATTCTCGGATGCTCAGAGAAGATGCGAGATGAGCGAAGAGCTTACCAGTCTGCTCCTCTCCATAAAGGATTCTGGTTACCTGTTCAAGAGCAGAAATGGTAGCAGGATGACGCCAAGGCGCGCGCAACAGATCTTCTCAGAATATTCTGAGAAGGTGGGCAAGAAGGTGACGCCTTCTGCTCTCAAGAAGACTTCTGCGATAGGAAAAGTGCTCTCTTCCCTCAGAAGATCCGGTAATTCTCCCGATATGACTATAGGAGGTGAGAATAGGGCATCATGAGATCACGTAACATGTTGTGGATCCTTGTATTTTCTTCACTGATGCTTCTTACAGCGTCAGCAGTATCATATGCGGAAGAGGATGATAGCACAGAGTTCATCTTTGATGTGATCATACAGAACGCCTCATTCCTGCCGAATGGCATGATAGAATTCTATGGTGACATCAACACTTCTGTCTATTCAGATGGAGAGTATGAGGCTGTTGATGCTCCAACGAACGTGACATTGCACTCATATGGAGAGGATCCTTTCAGTGAGGAATGCGAGGTCTCTGGTTCAGATCAGATGAAGTTCCATTGTGCTGTCGAGAACAGGTCAAGCTACACGATGATATCTGCTGCAGCATTCGATGGTGAGACACATTATCGTTATGCAGAATTTGATGAGCAGGATATCAAGGATGAGCTTCTCATGGAGACTGAGGAGCAGACTGAGAATCTCAATCTCGATGTGAGATTCGAGGAGGCATATTCTGATGCTAGGATAACCGGAACGATGACCTCTGATTCCCTGAGGGACGATGATTTGTTGAGGGTAGAAGTGTGGCCAAGGGATAGTGAATATGACGGGTACGATGAGAGGCAGACATGTACCTATACTGTCTCTTCGACCTATGATTTCTCATGCTATGTGAATTTCACAGAATCTGGTACCTATGAGATAAACGTCACACTTATCTCCGGCGATATGGAGGACAGTGTGAGAGAGATTACGTACTACTCATCTCCAGAATATTCAGTGAGGATACGGCATGAGGGTGTATATGTGATGGACGATGATGTCAAGGTTGAAGCGTATGCCATGCTGGCCAATAGGGAGTTCACTGATCATATGAACCTGTCTGTAGAGAGTCCTGATGGCATAGTATACAGGAAGGCCGGAAAGAACCCTGTAGTGATGTTCGCTGCTGACGAAGAAGGGATCTATGACATCGAGGTACGATCTGAGCATCAGGGCGAGATATACACACGCGAGTCAAAGCTTATAGTCGCCAGTGAGGAGATGATAGGCACTCCTCCTTCGAGCTCCATAGTACTGGATGTGAGTGATTTCTATGCAGTCAACAAAGAGCTCAATATACCTGTCAATCTTGAGAATGTGGATGTCGATGGTGAGCTCCCTGTCACCATGATAATAACTGCTGTGGACGGTGATGAGATAGAGATATCTTCTGTGTTTACAAGCGATAATGAAGAGATAACTTATGCGGCCGAGAAGCCAGGCAGATATAGGATACAGCTCAGGATCGACGAGATAGACCTCTCTACGACGACAGAGATCGAGGTGCTCAGCAGAGCAGATTATGCGCGTGACGCGGTATTGGAACCTTTGATCGAGCGTGAGAATACACGCAGTCAGGGATCAAGTATCGAGCTCTCAGGTATAATGTTTGATGATGTGGCTGATGCTTATGACATAGAATTCAATCTCAGCCGATCATCCTATGCAAGGCTCAAGGGGATCCCATCATTGAACAGCATCCTTGGTATACAGTCCTTCAGGCCTGAAAGCGACAGAATTACTACAGACATATTCGCAATCGATGGTATCAATGTGACCGAGGCAGAGATATCGCTCGAGAAAGAGCCAGGAAGGGATGTTGAAGTCATCGTATATTGTAAGGAGTGGGATTATGAGGCGATGGACTGCGACCTCTGGACGCTCAGTGACATGGATTTCGAGCAGAACGAGACTCATATCTTGTTCACTGTAGACTCTTTCAGTGCCTATGCTGGTGGTGATGGTTTCGATTCGGAACTGACTGTGTGGGATGACACCTCTGAGGATTATGGGAATGATACTGCGATCACAGGTCATGATGTGGGGTTCTATGCGGAATACTTGGACTTCTCTACAGGCGAGCCCATCGAGGATGCTATCTGCGAGATAAATTTCACAGGGGCTGAAGTGATGTCCTTCAATGAATCGGAAGGCATACATGAGTATGAGAGGCAGTTCTCAGAGAAAGGTGAATACGACTATACTGTGATGTGTACTAGTGATGATAATGATGACCTATCCGTGTCCAACTCCTTGGATGTGAACTCCATCTCTTACATCGAGGAGATGCAGCTGACAAGGGATAATATCACTCTGGGTTATGAAACAGGAGTATCCTGTCGTGTGATTGATGCATTCTCGGGCGAAGGGATCCAAGACTATGAGGTAGAGTTCCATTCGGATAAGGAAGGTCTTTTGGGCACCCAGACAACTGACAATGAGGGTTGGTCAAGCATAATATTCAAGCCAGAGATATTGGGTGATCATAATGTGTCATGTATCATTGATGACGATCCAGGAAGGTTCTATGTGACAGGAAGGAGCACCTTATCTGAGTACCTGGGTGTGTCGCCATCAGACATCTTCGTGGATAAGGATGTCCATATGTCTTCATTCGGAGAGTATGATATAGAGCTGAATATCACGAACAGGGGCAATGGAAGGGTTTATGATGTGACGATAGGCGATTTCGTGCATTCAGGTTTTGAAGCCCATTTCGGGAGAGAACCAGACCTCAATATCTCTACCACGATCATCGGTAGTGGTACTTTACACTATTGGAATATGGGCTCTTTGGAGGGCAATGAGTCCATATTGCTGACCTACTCGATATCCGCAAGATCACCATCAACGTTCAGGCTTGAGAAGAACACCATCATAGGAGGTACATACCATTTAGGATGATGTAGGATGATACGTATGGCAAAAGGAGCACTGATACGAAGGATATGTATGATCATTCTACTCATACCCATATTCATGATGCTGTTACCTATTGACGGGTTTGCGCTCGAGGCTCCTACGTTGTACATAGAAGAGGCAGGAAACATAACTGATATTACGAACGCTCTGCACGGTAACATATCTTTGGACGATGATTTCGCGTATCGTGCATTCTCTGCCAACATAGGGAATTTCAGTTTCTATGACCCTGAGATACCAAGATATGCTGACAAGCTCATCAGCTATGAGAGATCATTCAATGAGACACCATTCTCAGAGGAGATAGGATTCTATGGTTTCATGGATACTGTCACACTACAGCATAACCTCACCAATAATTTCTCATACGACACATCAATCGATATGAGAGTGCCGCTTCCAGAGTTCTGTGAGTATATGGGTCATTCTGCAGACGGAGAACTGTTATACTCTGAGGAAGCGGGTAATAACCTAACTCTTCATTTCGATATGTATCCTGATTCGCGCTTTGAGGTCAATGTCACCTGTAGGTCTCAGGTATCTGGGTTACGCACGTTCAATCCTGCGACATACCACATAATGGGCAATGAGATACTTCCAGAATACCGGTTCAATGTGTTGCCTCATTCTAGATTCTCTACTGAGAAGGAAAGGGTGAGCTATGGAGACGAGGACTCTGACTCGGAGTGGCGTATGGGTTTTGATTTCATAAGCTCAGATAGGATCCCGATGAACATAACCAACATAAAGCTTTGGGCGACTCCTGTACCTAACACGACTGGTAATCCTGCTGAGAATGTCATCTTTGAGCATAATTATTCAGAATGCATGAACACACCTACCACAGTGATGGAATTTGGGGATGTGTGCAAGCAGGAAGATATATTCGAATCATACTATGTGCCTGTTGTCTGGAGCGAGGTCTCATATGATGTGATATGGGATTTTGATCTCTTCTCGAACTACACATACCAAGGGTCTGCAGAGGAGTATGACTTCGATTTCTACATCGTAGAGCTTGAGAACCCTGAGAATGACACATATGCGGATTTTGAAGAGGAGCTTGACATGGGTTTCAATGTGACCACGAGATCGAGCTGTACGCTATACTCTAATGTGACCGGTAACTGGTCTGGGCATGATGGGGTTTTGGAGAATGTCACACGAGGCAATTTCTCGCTAACCGCTTTCAATTATACTGGTGAATTTGTATGGAATGTATTCTGTGAGGACATGGCCGGACGTCACGCTGACTTTTCCGAGAACAATTTCACTGTCAATGTCAACAAGCTCCAGAAGAACATAAAGGAGATACCTGACCTGCAATGGGAGATGAACACCAACTACACTCTCAATATGACAGATTATTTCTGGGACTATGAAGGTGATCCTCTGACTTATTCTTACGAGCCTGATCCTGTGACCAATATAACATTCGTGATAAATGATACTGAGCAATGGATAAGGCTAGTACCTGACAAGGATTTTTACGGAGATCGGAGCGCTAGGATAATATCTACCGATCCTTTCAACAGGAGCGTACCTTCTAATGTGTTCACGATGGACGTTGTAGGCACTCCTGAGATCACCTCATGGAACATAACCAATGGAACTTGGTGGATAACACACGAGGATTATGATGGCGAACCTATAGACACAGAGGTTGAGCAGACATTGAATTTCACAGCAGATGCGGACCATTCTGTATTTGATAGTCCTCTCCCAAGCGCCTGGTTCTACTGGATGGTCGATGGTGTGGTCCGGGAGATCGGTAGGCTTTTCAGCTGGTATATAGATTTCACAGACTTCGGGCTGCGTAATGTGACATTGCTTGTGAACGACACACAAGGGATGTATGACATGGAAAGCTGGATTATAAACGTGTCAATGACAGAGCAACCGCCTCATCTCAACGAGGTCCCCGACCAATACTGGATAGAGAATACCACACATGCCATGAATCTTACGGATTGGCTATATGATCCTTATATGCAGAATCACAGCTTTGATTTCAACTTCACCGGAGAACTTGACAACCTTGATGTTGAGATAGACAACGATACACAGATGATGTATATAACGCCTGATACCAATTGGACAGGCATACGCGAGCGTTGGATGAAGATCACTGCTACGAACCATCTGAATCTTTCCACTACAACCAATAATTTCTCTTTGACAGTCTATCCTCCTATACTCAGGGATATACCTGATGTGACATTCTACACGAACCATTGGAATGATACCATCAACCTCTCGGAGAAGTATTATGATGAGCATTATGATTGGAACGATCTCAAATGGGGTGCATACGCAGACAATCTCACATTCATGCTCCAGAACTCGACTGGCATACTCAATATAACATCCATAGACTCGTGGACAGGTAACCAGACTGTAGAGATGCGTGTGCATAATGAGGACATACTTACATGGAACGATACTACACATTTCAATGTCGAGGTGCTCTATGAGAATTTCCCACCAGTAATCAATGACACCAATTATACCCTGATGCAGAAGGACCCATTCCCGGCTGATATGATAGACCTCTGGGAGATCAGCCATGACCCTGTATATCCTCATCATCAACTGATTTACACTATACTCGAGAATTCCAACGATACTATTTCTTCATGTGAGGTAGTCGACGGGAGGTATATAGTTTGTGATGATCCTATAGACCATTGGGGTAAATTATCATTGAATGTAAGCGTCAGTGATGGATTGTACGAGGATACCGCGAACCTGACAATCTTCGTAGAGAAATTTATACATCCTCCTGACATAGAGGATTGGACGATAGATGCTGATACATTCTCTCTCGAGATGGAGGACGGCATATACGAGATTGAGTTCCTCGAGAACAACACGCTCGATTTCTGGGTGAATGCCAGTGACATCGAGAACCGGACACTGTATCATCACTGGTGGAAGAATGGTGATATGATAAGCCAGACGAACAGTACCCAGATACACTTCGATTTCCACTCTTCGGGCGAGTACACTATAGACTATATGGTGAACAATTCTGATGGGGGAGAAACATGGCTCCAATGGAACCTCACGGTCATAAACCTCAACAGGCCGCCTACAGCTCCCGAATTATTGCATCCCTATAATGACACTCACCACACAGATTTCTTCAGTTTCAACTGGACCAATAGTACAGATCCTGACGCAGAAGACCCCAATGAGGATGACTATTGGGAGGTCTCCTATATACTCCAGGCATCACGGGATCCCTCGTTCAGGGAACCTGATCTAGAGATAATATTTGTGGAGAATGAGACAGAATATATGCTCGATAGGGTCTTGCCTGATGGAAGATATTTCTGGAGAGTGCTCGCGCATGATGGCGCAGACAGTGCATCTTCAGAGGTGTGGGAATTCACCTTAGACATGAATCCTCCAGAGATAGACCTCGAGATAGAACCTGAGATTGCTGAATATGGAATTCGAGACGTAAATATTACTTGGAGTGTCAATGACCTATTCCTTGACACCTACTGGATGAATGTGACATATCCTAATGGTTCGCTACTGGGAGAATTCCTTACCAATATCACCTTGACACCTGATGACCTCACAGAAAAGGGTGAATATGAGGTCGTGGTATACGCTAACGACACATCTGGCAATGAAGCGGAAGAATACGGGACTTTCATCGTGACTGACGATACCGAACCACCTATCGTGACTCTGATAAGACCGGAAGATGTATCAATCATAGGCACGAATACTGTCTCCTTCGACTATGAGGTACAGGACATCAATGATCCTGAATACTGTAGGCTCTACATACAGAGGATGAACATCATCTATGATCCAGTGGGAGGCATAATATTCAAAGAGGGAGCGGGACCTTGGGAAGAGGTGAGGAGCACTGACATGGCAGGATTGGGTGAGAACACATTCATCCATGGTCCTCTGAATGAGGATAGCTATTCCTGGAATGTTGAGTGTGAGGACCTATCTGGCAACATAGGGACAGCAGAACAGAACCGGACTTTCAGGGTGCTGGAGCGCGTATTGCCTATAGACCTACCTGAGTATCCTCTTGACAATCTGACTTTCATAGAGGATGAACCGCGTGATGGGTACTCATTAGACGTGAAGATCCATCCTGTGCGTGCAAGGACAGGCACACGTACTGAGACCACTATGGTGCTGGAGAATACTGGGAAACGTGCGATACATGACATATCATTCATGTCCTCTAGGGATTGGATTTTCTTCGATAGGGGTGTGCAGTATCTTGAGCCGGGCAATTCTACCAATGTCTCGGTTTCGATGCAGACACCTGTCTATCCAGATAGATATCTCTACCACGTGGGCATCTCTGCCCAAGGAATAAGGAAGCTCTCGTCTGGTATCGTGGAGGCATATGATGACTATGATGTCCCTCTGATAGTTAAGAAGAGGGTCTACGAGCATGGTGACAGGTATAACATATCCCTGAAACTCTCGAATCTTCTTGATAGGCCCATCAACATCTATCTGGAAGAATCGTTGGAAGGGATGGATAATGTGGTCTTCCCCTCAGAGCATTTCCACACATCCGGTACCAGGCCACCATATATCGCCCTATCGAAGACGCGTATAGGGGCTTCTGAGAACATCACTGTGAGCTATACTGCAGGCGATATCGACATTGAAAAGCTTTCTGGGCCTTTGATACTGACAGATGTCGAATACGAATCCATACTGGAGGTAGTGTCCCCTCACAACTTCAATATACTCTTGTATAGGAGGAGTTATATGGAGATAATACTGATCACCATATTCTCTGTATCCTTGTTGTGTATGGTGATAGTATACCACATGTACAAACGTTATCTGATACGGAAACTCTATCAGGATGACTGATTGTTTCCTTTATAGACTTAATCGGTAATTCCGAAATTCTGAAAAAACAGCAAAATTTAAATAGTAGTCTGCTCAAAGTACTATGTGATGTGTGTTTTAGGCATCTAGAGATGCCATATCAATATTTTCATCAAATCAGGATTTGGGGTTGTATGAATGGTGGATTATAGGAAAAAGGTGTTGGTTGGTTCATTATTGTTCTTGTTTTTATTGGTTGGTCATGCTGCTGCAGAGACAGATGTACTGGATATACGCATTTCTGAATATGTGTCTCAGATAATAGCATATGACCAAGTGCAAGGCCCTCTTGGTGCTGAGCCTGGCGATCTCGTCGAGGCGACAGGGACAGACGGTGAGAATCGGACGGGGCTGAGCCGTACTGGCATAGAGCTCCATGATACCAGGATATATGGATTGATTAACATCACGAACGTGGAGAACATAGGTAACCAGACACTTGTGTCTGTGAATACCACTATCAATAATACTAACAATATAACCCAGATGAATTTTGTGAGCACGCCGCCTTATCTGGATGCGAGCACAATCAATGTGAGCGTCGATATGGACAATCCAGGGAACCCTGACAACATATCCATATTCATTCCCGAGCTCCGTGCGAATGACACGGTCCTGATGAACTACACTGTTGAAGGCACTGGTGTCGGTGAGCCTCTCAATTTCACAGAGGTATACTCATTCTGGAGGGTGATGACGGGAAGGACCGTAAATGTGACCCTCAATGCTACCAATAGCTTCATCGATGATATCGAGATCTATGATATCGAGCTGACCAAGCGTCCATTCCCCTACTCTAATGTCGAAGGGGGTGTGAGCTATTTCAATTTCACGGCGCTCCGTGGCGAGGATGAGGAGAATGCCATCATTGAGATGGTCAACAATGGTGAAGGTGATGACTACTCTAGGATAACCTGGAACCCTTCTGGTGGGATCCTGGCACAAGGCGAGACACGCCAGATCATATTCGATGCTACTGCTCCTGTAAACCTCACAAGTCCTGACGTTAACTGGTCACTAGAGGATGATTGGGGTATGTGGATGCAGATGGGCAATATAACTGCGGACTTCAAGATGAATGGTTCCGTCAGCGGATTACGGCTCCAGGATGTGCGCTCCGTACCTACTGATGTGCGGACTGGTGTAGCTAAAGAGAGGATAAATGAGAGTTGGTACTGGAACGCTTCCATGAACCTAAGCCATGATGCTTCAGCACCTGTCTCCTATAAGCTCACAGAGGTCACCCTGTGGTCTACGCAGCAAGGTGAGTTCTCTGATCCTGGCGATCAGGACACTTGGGTGCAGGACACGAACCTTACTGCTACAGATTTCGGAAGATTCGATACGTTGCAGATGGCCAATGCGACATGGAGGCTTGACCTACCCTGGGAGTATGATACGAACATAGCCAATTATAGCATACTGTTCAACTATTCGTACGTACCTATCGTCTGGGTGGATCCGTCTTATAAGATACTCGATACCCCTATACAGTATTTCAAGCTTAACGAGTCCATATCAGAACCTGATGCATACCTCTTCATCGAAGAGATCTATGTGCTTCTTGGCGGTTATCTGATACGTGCGACGAAAGAAGTGAACCCTATGCTCGATGAGACGATACCAAACATGTACAGTGTCAATATAACCTTAGAGAACATCGGTACTGAACAGACGCCTGACCTCGTTACCATGTTCGATATGGTGCCTGATGGTTTTGAACCTTTGAACTTCAATACAGATGCTGTACAAGGTAGGAATATGACCTCTGATGGCTCCGTGTTACGTGTCTCTGATACGTTAGGAGAATATCAGAGGTTGTATGACTCTGACTATGTCATAGGTGCTCAGGATACTGGCGAGATTGAGTCAGGACCATACGACGGTTTCTGGGGATATAATATAGACTTCAGGGCAATCAATGCCACATCTCCCGGAAGTGGGCGATATGATCCTGAGTATGCCGACAAGGAAGTCGGCATCGCCTACAAGATCCGTGGTAATCATTCCTTGGTAACCATAGAAAACGCATACATCGTGGGTGTAGATCCAATCAGATTGGAGGGTGCAAGCCCATCGCAATCCGTTGCATCGCAATTGGGTCTGACTTCAGAAACAATGGAGTATTTCGTGGTCATTGCCTCATTGGTCGTGTCCATAGCTCTATTATCCATCGGTGTGATAAAAGGGAAGAAGAGGGATTAATTTTCCTTTTCATTCGTGGTAGCATACTCCATTGCTCGCAGTGGGGTGACAACATGACCAAGAGCAACACTGCTGTCAGATATTTCAGTGGGTTCTTGATTATTTTCAATTATTTTCAGTGTTCAGGATGATGCGGAGGCGTGTATTTTCGGTAGTTGTACTCCTTATTTTAGTAGTTATTCTCATGCCTTCCTCTTCTGCATCTACTCCTGCTTTACGTGTGACCACTACTGAGCATATATCCCAGATAATCTCTTATGATCAGACCATTGAGGTCGATGGGGAAATAATTGAGGCTCCAGGCCATCCTGGTGAGAACAGAACCGGGATAAGTAGGACGGGCATAGAGCTGATGGATACCACAATACATGGAGTATTGAACATATCAAATGTAGAGACATTAGGCAATTCTACACTTTCTTCAGTGAACGTGACAATAAATGCGACAGAGAATGTTGAATCTTGGTATCTTATTGAGAAGCCAAACTACCTTATATATGATTCCTCGGTCGACATGGAAGATCCTCAGGGTTCTCCAGAGACTACTTTCTTCATACCTGAATTGCGCGGAAATGACTCTTTGCTTATTGGTTTCAATATCACAGAAGCCACTTATGGTGAGCCTTTGAATTTCACAGAGGCATACTCTGATTGGCGTGTGATGACTGGTAGGTCTGTCGAGGTGGAATTGAATGTCTCAAACATGTTCCAAGATGATGTGACAATATATGATATAAGGATATACAAGACACCGCATCTCTATAATTCATCTAATGAGGAAGAGGATTATGCGTTCTTCACATATAGTGATATGCGTGGAGAGGATTCTGCGAATTCTGATATTTTCATTGATTCTCTGGGGAGAACTGTTATCAATTGGACACCACTGGGAGGTTCGCTTTCTCAAGGTGAGAGCACAGGGATAATATTCAATAGCACCGCACCTGTGAACATCTCTGTAAATTGGTCTGAGTCTGACCAGTGGGCGAATTGGCTGAACATGGGTAATGTCAGTGCAAGCTTTGCTGCTAATGGATCATTGTCGGGGCTTAACATAACTAATGTAGAGGCACGTCCAACAGATGCGTTGCTCTCGACGACAAAAGAGAGGATAAACGTATCTGGCTATTGGAACACTACAGGTAATGTATCGAATATAGCGGACGTACCTCTGGACTATGAGCTGCGGCAAGTCACCTTATGGGCAACGAAGCAGGGCGAATACTCAGATCCTGGAGATCAGTCCTCATGGATCGATGATACGACCCTGTTCGCATCAGCTTATGACATGGAAGAGGGTACCACTGCTAATGTAACATGGCGTACAAGTTTGAATCTCAGTGCTGGATCATCTATAGGTAATTTCAGCATGCTGTTCAATTATTCTTATGTCCCTATCGCATGGATAACTGCCGATTTCTTCATCTTTGATGATGGTAATCAGATATCCTTCCTCAACCAGACAATCTCACAGCCTGAGGATAAATACCTTTACATAGAGGAGATATACGTGCTTCTAGGTGGATATCTTGTCAAAGCCACAAAGTCCGTCAGTCCTATCGGTGATGAGACTGTGGCACATATGTACCAGGTCAATATCACCATAGAGAATATTGGTGATGAACGTACTCCTGATCTGGTCACTATGTTTGATCTTCTTCCTGAAGGATTCAACCCACTCAATTTCGATCTTGAGTCTGAGATGTCGGAGAGAGACATGACTGCCAGCCGCCAGGTGCTGAGGGTATCTGATAGTACTGGGGATATAGATACCAGGCTGTTCGACCCTTCTGGAAGCGATTTGATACTGGGTTATGCGGACTCTGGTTCCATAGATTCGGGTCCTTTCCAAGATTATTGGGGCTACCATATAGATTTCAGGGCATTAGAACCAGGATCTGATGGTGATGGATATTATGATGCTGATAATCCTGATAGTGAGATCCTTATACGGTATAAGATGCGAGGTAACCACTCATTAGCAAGAGTAGAGAATGCTCATATAGTGGGTGTTGATCCGATAAGATTGGAGGGTGCAAGCCCATCACAATCCGTGGCATCAAGGCTTTCACTTGTGACGGACAGTTCCGAAAGAATTATATTACTATCCTCCTTGGCCCTATCAGTGAGTCTTTTGCTAATGAGTCTTTTGCTTGTGAGGAAATTCCCTGAGGTGAAAAAATGAGGATATATTATGTCATTTCAATATTTTTGTTGCTATTGCTATCGTCTCCTGTACTAGCGCAGGAAAGGTCCGGTCAAAGCCTGAGGATCCAGACATTAGACGATTATATGGTTGACCTTACGATTAATGAGGATGATACTGCGCGTGTCGTCCAAAGTTTCAATATAGTTAATAGGTATAGTGAGTCCATCATACCAGGAAGAGCAAAATTCGTGTTGTTCGGAGCTCTCGACCCTGAGGATATAATGATATCTATCGGTGGTAGCCAACGTGCCATTCCAGAAGAGGATGTTGTCCTTGAAGATGGAAATAAGGTTGTCTACTATGAGATTTGGCGACCAATAAGCACGGGTGAGAGACTGAGCGTAGAGATCAGCTTCAGGACCAATATCGAGCCTCAGGGTGTGCTGTTCAAACAGCTTGATATGAATTTCGGTGAGCCTGATATAACCATAGAGCGAATGGGCCTAAGCCTCACATTGCCTACTGGTAGAAGACTCACGTATTCGAACCTGCCTGTCACAGAACGTGAGGCTAATACCGCCTTTATTACAGGAAACGCATTACTGGATGTTATGACCTCAGGACATGACGGGAATCTTGTAGTAGAGTATTCTTCACTGCCATTGCCCAACCTTCCGTTCCATGGATACTGGCTCTGGTTGCTTCTGATAGCGATGTCTGCGGGAATATTAGCCTTAAAGGTGCGCGCACGTGGTCGGGAGAATAAGGAGCTGAGATGATTTGAGATGCTCATCTGAGCATCATTTCTTTTTCTTTTCTTCGGAGATATCTTTCTTTATCTTCTCAAACTCTTTGAGTATCTCTTCGAATATCTTGGTGAGGAGGTGGACATTATCTTCTACCTTGCTGACCTTTTTCTCGAGCTCATCTATGCTTTTCTTGATGCTTTCCTTATCATCATTCGAGGCCATACTTTCCACCACTCTTCTCTTTTATCAGATTGTGCGCATTCTCATGGAATCTTTCGACGTCGCCTATTATCTTCTTCACTCTCTCGTCCGCCTTATCCAACCTTCTGCCAAGGTTCTTCATCCTCTTCCTTGAACGCCTCACGAATCTCTTATCTGAAACCTCTACTGATTTTGATTGTGCGCTTTTTATGTTTTTCCTTATCTCTGGGATGAATATGGTTATGATGAGGATTGCCACTATGAACACGAGACCGTATATGATGAGCGTGAAGAAAGCTGGCTCTTGTATTATGCTGGAATCCATCTCTTCATCTTGCTGTGGGACTGTCTCATTTGCAGGGATATCTTCTATGAGTATGTCAAGCCTATCCTCTGATGGAACTCCGTTGACACGTGGCTGGATGAATATACTGTCAAGACCCTCTTCAAGCCTCCGTGGATCCATATGGAGCCGTACGCTTCTCTGCTCACCTTCGTTCAGCATCAGCTTATCTGGAGATGCTACAGTCGATTCATGGCTCGACCTGAGCTCTACATCTATAAGACCTTCGCTCTCGCTCTCTAATAATAGGATGAACTGGTAATCCTTACGTTCGTCTATATTCCTTATAGTCAGCTCGGAGGGTGAGATTGATACAGCTTCCGCAGCTGTAGCGCTATTGAGGAGATACAGCGCTAGAAATACGAGGATTACCCAACCCTTCTTGACCATGGTTTAAAAAGCGCTCTGACGATTTAAATATTTTTGGTTTGCCATGGTGGTAAAGACATCTTGCATAATAATATACATAAATGTATACTAATAGAAAGATTTAAATATCAGGATGGCTATAAAGTTCAATAAAACCCATGCGAGGGAGTTCAAGTGGATATGACGAATAGTGGAATCAGGAAAGGAATGCTCGTATTCTTTGCGTTTTTATCATTACTTCTATTAGTAGGAACAGTGTCGGCTGAAAATCAGACTTATGTTAATGTCACCTTGGTGGAGATGGCTCATCAGAATGTCACATTCGCAGAATTCTTCTATCTGGAAGAGAATGTCTATGATGCCTTGATTCAAGGTTGGCTGAATGTCACAAACCCTAGCAATGAGACCATATACGATCTCAGGTTAAGGATTGCTGAACTAGGTAATCTTGAGACTGAGGTCATACATTATGATGGACGGCATGGTGCTCAAGCAGTAGGTATCATCGATGAGAACATAACTGAGACGATCACCGACCCTATAGACAGGACACCACAACCCTTGCCCGAACCTCTGAACCTTGACAGAGACAACAGGACAGATTTCATATGGGCAGAGGATGACCAATTGGTCTTGGACTTGAGCAGTGAGACTGAACTTATAACATTTTCCTATGTCGGTGGTGATACACTCGATGACGGTCCTGATATATCTTACGACGATGAACCGATAATATCCCCTTCCTCAGGAGAGGTCTTGGGCTGGCTCAACGGCGAGAGTACTACAAATGATCCAGGTCAGATTGATGGAGGTACTATAGATATAACCCAGGCGCCTAATGATGACTATGTCATTGTCAGTATCCCAGAACTGGCTCCTGATGATTACTCTGTATTCACCTATAATGCAACCTCAGAGGTTGATCCGCCACTCAACATATCTACGGACTATATACACGAGTACAGGACAAAGGTACTCTCTAACGAATGCTTCAATGTATCACAGAATGCCACAAATGATTTCGCTCAAGGGCATGATCTGTATAATGTCCAAGTCCAGATGGATCTTGATAGTGTAGTCTGGAATGACTCCGAGTTCAATTTCACCTTCAAATGGCTCTCGCCTACCGGTGATTATGAGAATGTCGATAATTCCTCGAACAGGTCATGGACATGGGATGTGAACGATGGTTTCTTGGCACATGGTGATACATATGGGATAAATTTCTCTGTATGTGCACCCACAACAGTCCCAAACTCGTCTACATACAGGTTTTTGGAAGAGACCTTGAGATATGAGACGAACGAGACCATCACAGGTGTTGACATAGATCAGATTCTTGCTAGGGCAGATCTGCGATTCAACATGACGAAAAGGATTGATAGGCCTGCTGATCAGGAGCAGAACCGGATTGTCACATGGGAGACCGAGCCATCCGTGGCCACCTCTAACGAGATTGAGTTCAACCTGACTAAGGTCAGCCTTTGGGTCAGTGAGACAGAGGATCCTAACGCGATGACTCCTCTCAAGCATAGGTATTTCCCCGAGACCACAGTAGATGTGGAGAATAGGTGGAACTCCTATCTTTCCATGGGAGAGAGGTGGTACTTCAATTATACTGATGGATCGCATCCTGACGCTCCACCACCAATCATCTGGACCGTACCATACTATCACATCGCTCACGTGGATGATCAGATCATAACACTTTTCCAGACACAAAGTGGAGATGACTTCTACGGGAAGTACATCTACGTCATCAGCGGTTACTGGTTGGAGATTGAGAAGAACGTGACCAATATAGGAGAGGATGAGTATAATATCTCTCTGAATGTATGGAACATAGGTCCTGGGTACACACCAAGGAACCTGACGGTAACGATCTATGACTTCGTACCTGAGAATTTCGAGGTCACGGAGTACCAGGAAGACCCTGATGCTAGTCAACCAGTATCTGGATCATTCGATGGTCTGGCAATCTTATGGAACGTGCCACCTGAGAGGACACCCCAGAATGCTTCCTTCGCTCCAGCGGGAGAGGAACATAGCACATGGAATACCTCCTACACAGTAGAGGGTTCAGGAGACTACACGATATCTGACTTATACATCGTAGGTCTGGACCCACGTCTTGTAGAAGGAGGTCCTTCGAGCGAGATGGTCTCCGTGATGTCATCAATGGCATCAGAGAGCACAGAAGCTGTGTATGTCATGATCGTGTTGGCATTGGTCATAATAAACCTAGCTAACTATGTGTTGACCAGGAAAAGGGATTAATTTTTATACTTGTTTTTCATTTGATTTTATTATTGTTTAGAAAGGGTGTTTGAGTGGCACCCTTATGTGAGGGATCATACGATGCAAAGACTGCTTATGCTTTTATTACTTATCTTCTTTTTAGGCTCTTCTATGCCTTTAGTGTCTGCAATAGAGACTACAGTCACGTTTGAGGAATATGAGAAGACCTATTACATGGAGGGTGATTCTTTACGTGTGGAGAAGGATATAGTGATGGTGAACAGGTTGAGATCTCCTGTCGTGCCTGGTTCTGTAGAATTCCGCATGTATGAGATAAGAGGTAGGGATATCGTCCCATCACAGATAAGTGAGGTATATGCGAGGGATAACTCTAGAGAGCTCGACACACGTGTTGAGACACATGGTGATCACACTAAGCTCATCGTGATGGTCAGAACACCCTTGATGCAGGATTATGAGTTCCCTGTGAGCATCAGTTATGAGATTGATTTCAATCCTAGTGGCATTTTATTTCACGAGGTATTATTCCCTATTGAGGAGACCACGAATACGGTCGTTGACAGCACCACTCGGCTTGTTATGCCGAATAGGTACAGGGTGACTTATGCCCCTGATGCAGAGATTGAGAAAGACGGGATGCGTCAGTCTATAGAATGGGGTGGCGGCACAGAGATTATGTTGGAATACACCCGGCTTCCTCTTCCTCAGATGCCATTCAGGATGGTCAGTGTATTCTGGCTCACGATATTACTCATCTTAGGAGTGATATTCATATACCTGAACTCCCGACGTCCGGATTCTCCCTCTAAGAAGAAGCGCTGAGATGTCCTCAATAAAAATATTTATTAATCCTGCTAGGTATTGATGATATATGCGAAGACTTATCCCTTTATTGCTGTTCTTCATATTGTTTTCTGGATTAGTGGATGCTGCTGTGCTAGAGATACAGGAAGAAGGTTCTGTACTTGATTATTATGGGATGTACTATGTTGTAGATGTGGAAGGCGAGTTAACCATAACCAATGATAACGATTTCCCTATCAATACTGTACAACTCCATCTTACTTCGGGCAGTCTCACATTCTCAGGGGTGGATGGTACCAGCTATGTATCCCATGACAAAGTGCAGATACCTTATATACCCGAAGGTGAGTCACGTTCATTGCGATATAGGATATCAGGTGTCACCAACAAGAATGTTGTCAGATACTATGAGTCTGACGGAGAATCCGTTCTACGGCACTTGATGGATGAGGATAATCTCCGTTATCGCTCTGATTTATGGATCAATCTTGAGAAATCAGAGATATCAGAGGCGCAGGGTATGAGGAGAAGAATACTGGGAGTTACTATCACAAATCCTCATCCATTAGAGTACGACATAAAGAGCATAAAGGTGCATAGGACTGATGATATGGATGTCAACGATCCCGACAAGCTATGGACTTTTGATGATAAGGTGAAGATACATGGCGGAGACACATGGTCGCGTAATTTCCGGGACGAGAGCGATAGCATGCGAGAAGATTCTATATATTGGTTCATAGTGGATCATGACCTGGCTAGGGTATTGGCAGAGATATATGAGGACAATGATATCGACGTCTATGATGAGGATGAGCTTGATGAGGTACCTTCTGTCGATCCCGATGAACCTGATTTGGATGAGATAGACAAAGAATTCAGGGAACGTACTCTAGTGTTCTTGAGGAAACTCATAGAGCCTTCAGTGGTATACCCTGGAGATGTGATAGACGTCTCGGTGATAGTCACCAATCTGGATGCCATGCCCAAGAGCATAAATGTGAGGGATACTGTGCCTCAAGGTTTTGAGCTTGTCAATGTCAGCCATCCTGATCTGCTCAGATCGCCTGAAGGTTCAGAGGATCTCGAGTGGCGGCTTGAAGTGAACAGGGACACATCTAGGATATTAGAATACTCGATAAGATTCATTGATGAGGAATCTTTAGGGCTTAATTTCTTGCCTGCTGCAGAGGCCACTTTTGCTGAAGGCACTGTCAGCTCTTCACGTCCATCTTACATAATGCGCTTCATCCCACAGAAGCAGCTATATCTGCAGAAGCAGATTATCAGGCTTCCGGGAGATCGTGCAGAGGTAACTATTACATTAAGGAACATTGGTGAGGCTGCTTTAGACAATCTTGTACTGAAAGAGTTCATAGAAGAGGATGCATCCTTCTCTGACATCACAGAAAATTATAATGAGAGAGGGATATGGGAGCTCCCTGTATTGGATACTGATGAGGTCTGGGAGGTCTCTTATAAGACTGATTATAGGAGAGGGATTGCTCGACTACCTCAGGTCATGGGCATAGAAGAATCAAAGGTATTGAAGACCATGCTGATGTCTTCTCACCTTACACATTCGATTGTCTCTCCTTCGGTAAGTATTATGGAAGTATTAGGTATAGCACTATTGATAGTCTTCCCTTTCGTATTCATAAGGACCTACAAGCGAAAGCTACTGGAGAAGAGATTCTCTTGAGGCTCATTCCTCATCATCAATCTCTTCGGTAAGCCAATCATACATCCTTTTCCAGACACTCTTCTTTTTGCCTTCTTTACTCTCTTCAGGCGTGTCCTTCTTCTTAGGAATGTCTTTCTTCTGAGGTTGGCTTCTGCTACCTTCCTTCTTCTGAGAGGTTCTCTTCTGTTGGACAACAGGTGCTTTCTTTTGCTCCTTTTCCGGCTCTTCCTCTTCTACCTCTTCTGTGAACCAATCTGCAATCTTTATCCATATGGATTTCTTATTCTCTTCGAGCAGATTCGGCTCGTAAGGTTTCTCTTTACTGATCGGTTTCTGCCGGATTTTTTCTAGAGAGGTAGCCTTCATGCCTGGAAATTTAGAATTCTTCTCGATCGCTTTTATCAGGCTGTTTATCTTGTTGTTGACTCTCCTTATGGAATCACTCTGCCTTTCCATCCTATTGTCGAGTCTGCTTATCTCTTTGCTGATAGCTTTCTTTGTCTCAGCTATCTGCTCTGTGTTATCAAGATTCTTCATGCTCTCCTTGACCTGAGTCAGATCTTTCTTGGTATCATCAATGTTTTTCTCTAGGGCATAGATATCCTTGGTCTTCCTTGACAGCTCTTCTTCAGTATCCTCTGTATCCCTTATCTTCTCCTCGAATCTCTTGAGCTTCTTCTGGACATCTTTTCTGGTGCTCTCAAGCTCATCCCTGTTGACGAAGGATGATTCCATAGTATCCATTATCTGGTAGATTTCCTCTATGTCCTGTTGATTGTTCTCTACAGCCTTGAGGGGTGCGAACTGCTTCTCGAGCCCATTGATGCTCTTCTTTATGGTCTCAAGCTCCTTGAGCTCCTTCTTCAGCTCGTCTATCCTCGAGACTTCCTCTTTGAGTTCTTTGAGGCGCGACTCTATATCTGCCTCCATTTGATTCAGATCATCATCTATGCTTTTTACAGAATCCTCAATCTTCTTTGCCCTACTATCGGGTATGCTTGTAGCCTTCTCGACGATCGCCTTGAGCTCGGTCTCAGATTTCTTCAGCTCATTCTTTGTCGCAAGGCTGGCTAATGACTCCTTGATCTTTGCAGAGAGTGCATCAAGATCCTCTCTCGAGACTTTCCGTCCCTGCTCTTGTGCTATCTTTGCGATCTCGTTCCTGAGTCTCTCATCCCTGTCCCTGAGCTTGTTCATGTCCCTTGCAACGTCAGAAAAAGCTTGCTTCAGGGACTTGTTGAGTTCCGTAAGATTCTGTCTTGCCATGATAACCATCCTTCATCATTACTGTTGAGTAGTGTGAGAATTATGGAAGTTTATTTAAACCTTTTTGTTGGTCTCATAAGAACATCATAGAGAGGTAGCTAGAGCTTTCATCACTCTTCTCTTCAATATAATCTGACCTGTAATATTGGAGGAACTTCCTTTCTTTATCTTGAAGCAGCATCATTGCGAGCACGATCGACATGAACCCTGGAATATTGGCTTTTTCTCTCTTCACGAACCTAATGATGTCTTTCCAATCATTCTTCTCGATATCGTCCTTGACATGGAAGTCTATATTCTCGATACTTTCTTTGACATTATATATGAACGGCTTATATCCGAACTTATCACCGAATTCGGTCAGGTTGGAGCTGCAGATGATCGTGTAAGTCTTTTTCTTTTCAGCCAGTATTTTTTTGAGGAAATGTGCTAGAACCTCCAACTGCTCTTCTGTTATGGAATCACCTGTCTCTATGCAGAGGATCTTGAGCCTAGACAGCCTATCTCTTGAAGCGTACTGCAGGAAAGGTATCTGCATGCCTATAGAATCACTTATATCTTGGCTTTCCTCAGAATATATGCCTGTCTCTCTCACCAGAGATGATGCCACATCCTTATCTGTCCTTGTGACTCCTAGAGGCGTGTGTATGTCTGACGTGATGAGGCGGCTGTCTCCTTTCCTATGTCCCAGTACAACATAGACATCCTTGAACTCGCTCTGTGCAATCTCTTTGTACGCCCATGCCATGGCATAGCCTGATAGCCTGTAATCATCATTTGGGACGAGTATGCCGTGTATGCTATCGTCACCATCCCGGTCTTCTGGCAAAGCACCGGGACCGGGCTCTTCAAGGAACGATCCCTCTATAGACTTGGTGAGTGTATCGAAATCCTCTGAGAACAACCTTGCAGACTTTTCTCCCATAACTGGGTGATACTAAGGTTATTTTTATAACTAATGCACTCACATGTGTTCGAGCGCTTTAGCTATCATCTCTGGAAGCTTCACTGCCTCTTCCTTGTGTAGTCTTCCCAGCTTAGAGAACATCCATTCACCCGTCTCTGGGTTCCTGTTCTTCCTGCCTATCTGCAGCTTAGGTGTGCTTTCATTGTATGAGAACACGCTAACTATTACCTTTGTCAGTTCAAACTCTACCTCTTCTGAGAATAATTCCTTGTCTAGACTTTTGTCGAATGCCATGGGCTGAAGGATGATGCGCCTATTTTAAATCTTTCGTCCTTGGCTATACGAATTGGGAGACGCCCACCATGACGAAGGCCAGGACAAGTGTGGTATAGTATACTTCCCTGTTCCACATGAGTATCTTCCTGCCATCGAACATCCCAAAAGGTATCATGTTGAACATGCCTATCCATGCGTTTATCAGTGCAGAGTATGAGCCTAGGCTTCCGATGAACGTACCACTGGCTATGACTGCTACTGGTATGGAAGCAGCTGCGAGGATCAGGTTGGTTGCGGGACCTGCCAATGAGATGATACCATACTCTTTCCTTGACATATGTCCTCGTATGTGGACCGCTCCTGGTGCTGCCAGGATGACTCCGAGAAGCGATATGAAGATCATCATGAGGAGCATCGAATCATTGGCCTTGAATTCCGCACTACATCTGTACTTGATCGCCATATACTTATGTGCTAGCTCATGCAATAGGAACGCAGCCCCTACAACCAGCACAGAGATGATGACATTCATACGGAATGCTACAGTGAAAGCTACACCTAATGCTACCCATGCTTTTGCAAGATCCTTGAGCTCTGCATTGGAGAACGAGAATCCTTTCGGCGTGACGTTCTTCATGGCATGTAGAAATCTGGTTGATATAAAAATCTATCCACTTACTTCTTGAATTCCCTTCTTATGCTGACCCTCTTGTCAAGACCGGAATACCTGAGCTTCTCAGCCATATCAGTCGCATGATCCAGAAGTATGCCCGGCTCGACGTCCTTGAGCATATCAGTGTCCATGTCCCTGATGTTCTCTCTTGCGAGCTCTGGAAGCTTCATCTTTATTTCTCTCATAGTGTGCAAGAAACTTGATGGATATATAAATATTTTGATGCTCAGAAACCTTCGACCTGTCGTGTCAGCATCATGAACTTCTTCTCTGGTGAGAACCCCAGGTTGCTCAAGAGCTGGATATTCTTCTCACCAAGCTCGCTTGTGTGTAGAGCGATGTCAGAGATGTTCATCTTCTGGCACTCCTCATAATGCTTCTCGACAAGTCCTTGGACCACGGGCTCTTTCTCTAGGTCGGGCCTTATCGCCATATGTATTATGTTAGAGAACTGGATCCGTGCATCCGCTTCGGCCAGGAGATAGCCTACCACTTCTTTCTTATCCGAGAGCGCTATATAGACAAGCCCAGTCCTTATTATCGACCTGAAGAATTCCCGCCCAAGGCTGTGCCCGAAGACCGTCTTGGATTCCACAGAAGATGCTGAGAAAGCTTGTAATGACTCGACGTCTCTCTGATTGGCCTTCCTGAACTTCATGAATTTGGAGAACAGTATGCTCTATAAAAAAGTTTCTTTACTCTAGAATCTAATGCTGTCCAATACGCTGTGACTATCCGAGGACGATTCCATCTCTTCTATAGGGATGTGGTTCATTATCCGTGCTCTCAACTGCCTTCTCTCATCGTTGGCTACCCTTGCGATGGCATCCGCCTTGATGAGTCCGTAAGGATATCCGAGGAATACCGGGTCTGCTGAGTTGGTAGCAAGTTCACCCAACACCTTATTCCTGTCCACGTTCTCGAACCTGTTGGAGATCTCTATCCTGAAGAGACGTCTTGCTGACCTATGGAGCTTCGCATAGATAATGTCTGCGCTGAATGTCTCATCGTGATAGTTCAGCACAGGCCCGTAGTACCACATCTTCCCCTTCATCTTCCCCTCAAGGCTCCTTAAGGAGTATGTGATGTCCTGGCCTGATTCCGTGAGCATGCTCGTTGTCTTAGGGAAGCCTATGAGAAGCACCTCTTTTTCTTTGCAGGTCTCTGTCAGCCTATCCATCACCTTGTCCTCTCTGGTATAAGTGGTCTGTAAAGAACCATCAATTACCATTATGGACTTGCTGGTCTTCTTTGCCATCTCTTCAGCGAAGCCGAGCTCTGAGAACCTGAGCATCATGCTAGCGAACCTTGTGATGGTTCCTGTGTTGAAGCCCTCCTTCAGAGACGGGTCATCTATGCTGATACGTTCAGTCTGTGCCTTTCCCTTATTGTCTGCAGGGAACAGTTTCGCCACATAGTACAATGACCCATCCTCTTCATCGATCTTGGAGAGCATCAGGTAATCTATCACTTCCTTGTCGTCCATCTCGAGTCCTTTGTATGAGACCATGGCCAGCCTGAGATGGTACATTGCTATAGAAGGGCTACAAACTATCTCAGAGAGTCCTCCATCGATGAACATCATGCTTATGCCTGAATTATTCAGTCTGAGCTGCTTGAATGATTCTTCTGAGAGTTCATGGCTCTCATGCTCAAGACTGCTGATACCTCTGGGCTTATCGCTTTTATGTTCCAGATGTGAGTTTATCTCTTCGCATATCCTAGAGATGAGCTCTCTCATATCTTTCGGGGTGATTGTCTCTGTTAAAAAACCTTCTGAGCAAAAAGCTTTTTATTATAGCTCTCGTTCTGCATGCTCATGAAGTGTTCCATCTGTAAGGGGAAGATCGAGGAGATGTATCTCAAGAAGTTCCGTGGCACCTATGTCAAGGACGAGAAAGGGAAGAAGCATCCGGTATGTTCCTCTTGCCAGGAGAAGCTTGGCAATGACAAGTCCAAGATCATAGAAAGCATATGATGCCCTTGTAGCATAGCGGTAGTGCATCTGCCTCGTAAGCAGAAGGTCGAGGGTTCGATTCCCTCCAAGGGCTTTGTCAGTAAGATTTAATGTTTCTATTGTGTCAGTTGAG
>CAZJJJ010000005.1:0-33036 GCA_964546295.1 uncultured Methanosarcinales archaeon | reverse complement strand
GATACAATGAGCTCAAGATCGAAGAGAATCTAGAAGCTGAGGCGTTCGATGAGATTCTTGAAAAGGCCAAGGAGAATGGTCATGATGTCATCAACATAAGGACAGACTGGGATATTGACATTGATAGCATTGCTGAAAAGATAACAAATCAGAAATAATAAGCTCATTTGCTTATGAACTTGATCTCAAGAGGGTACTCGAAGACTTCTCCCTCGTATGCCTTGATTGAACCGATGATGGGTGCGACTAATGCGAAGATAGCCAGTATTATGAGAATTGGGATGCCTATGAACACCACAGTCAGGGCCGCACTGGCCAAGTAATAGAGCATCATACTGAGCTGGAAATTCAAAGAGTGTCTAGCGTTCTCTCTTGCGATCCCGGGCTCATCATTCTTTATGAGGAAGATTACCAGCGGACCAAGCCATCCTGCTGTCAAGAGAAGACCTAGTAAGTGAGATAGCATGGCAATCACCTTATCATTCTCATTCGGCGCAATCCTCTTTGAAGTCTTATTTTTTGCAACCCCTTTATTTGTCTTCTTAGGAGTGGACTTCGCTGGAGTATTGGTCTTCTTCTTGGCCATGTTGACACCTATCCTTTTCTTATGCCCGAATCATTTAAAAATTTACTCATTTTCTGTGCATCTATGCAAGGAAATAGGCTCTATAGGCTCATTGTCAAGGGACATGTTCAGGGTGTGGGATTCAGGGCCATGACGCGACATTTCGCAAGGAAGAATTCCTTGAAAGGCTCCGTCAGGAATACTGGCGATGGTGATGTGGAGATAATGCTTTATGGTCCGGAAGACGATCTGCATCTCATGATTAGGTTCTGCAGGTCTTCTCCAGGCCTTTCGAGAGTAGAAGAAGTAGACCATGAGACCATAGAGGATGAGACCTTAAAACAACATTTTAAGAAACTCCAAGGTTTCGAGATAACTCATTGAAGAAGGAGGGGATTTTATGAGATTTATCATGTTTTATGGGTCATACAGGAAAGATAGGATGGGAATTGATGCTGCAGAATATGTGAAAGAAGAGATGAGCAAGAGAGGGCATGATGTTGAGCTTATCGATGCAAAGGAGTATGATTTCGGCATCCTTGACAAGATGTACAAAGAGTATGATGGTGATGCACCTGAAAAGATGAAGGAACTGGCTGAGAAGATTGATGAAGCTGATGGTTTCTTGCTCATCTCTGGCGAGTATAACCACAGCATCCAACCAGGACTTTCCAATCTCCTCAATCATTTCCAGAAGGAATACCTGTATAAGCCTAGCGGGATTGTTGCTTATTCTCCTAGTTCTTTCGGTGGTGCACGTTCGGCGATGCAGATGCGTGCATTCATGCCAGAGATCGGGTCGATAACCATACCAACCATACTATATTTTCCTGCGGTCCACAATCTTAAGGATGATCTTTCTGATGCTAATAAGCGATCAGAGTTGGATAAGCGCACTTCAGCATTCCTAGAAAAGTTGGAGTGGTATGCTGATGCATTGAAGCAGAAGCGTGAGAGCTCAGACTGATGCGATGAGCATGATAAGCAAGAAGATGGGCAGTAAGAATGTGCCGGTGATCCGTATGATCCGCAAGGCATCCAATAACTTCTTTTCCTTGTTCTCCTTTGTCCTGAACCTTATCTCATTCCATACACGGCTGTTTCTTGGGATTATGGAATGAAGCGCGAGATGATCTATTGACCAGTATGCCAAAAGCGTGAATAGCATCATGATCCCGAATATCATAAGAGGGACCGACATCTCTTCTGGTCTGAGGAAAGAGAGTGGTATGAAGATACCGAGTAGAAGCAGGAAGCATGCAGATATCCTGAAGGTGGTGATTGTCAGGATCCTTTTCAGTTTCCGTGTCACGGTAATCTCTTCTGTATTCAGCAAAGTCAGCGCATTCAGGACTTCAAGTAAGGAGGGCACCATCACCATAGATATTCCAAGTACTAGAGTTGATATCAAGTACGTGCTCATAGACATATCTAGGTGATGTGTAGCTGCGTTTTAAGATTTGCTGCTAGGTCTTGAAAAATTATATAAAGCCTCTGAACAGAGAAATCCGTATGCAAGACACATTCACTGGTGAGATTGTCCAGCTATGGGTGGATATCGGGCTTTATGATGTCATCCTCCCCTTCCTTTTCGTCTATACAATCGTGTACATGGTACTCGAGAAGACAGGGATACTAGGCTCTAGGAAGAATATAGATTCTCTTGTAGCCTTCTGCTTTGGTTTCATCGCTACAGCATCCTTGCAGACAGTCACCGCCTTGCACGTCTTCTTCTCGGCCACAGGATTCCTTGTTGTTGCAGGGCTCTCCGTGATGATAATTGTAGGGATGTTCGGGCTTGATTCGGTCATGGCTAAGAAGGACAGATGGTATCTCAACCTTCCAAGGTACATCATAATGACCATCATCGGCATCGCATTCCTTTACATGATCCTGATGGCCTTCGACCTTGACAGGATACTCTTGGCATACATCCCTCAGATCCCTGCAGCAATAACTCACATGGTAATCGCTGGAGCAGTCTTCGTGCTGGTCATGAGATACATCATGGGCGATAGCAAGTCAACCAGTAGTAAGGAAAGCGCTCCAAAGAAAGAGGCTCCTAAGGCCTCTGCAAGTGATACTGGCTCTGCTCAGAAGGATTCTGCTCAAAAAGAGAGCCCATTCAAGCCTGCTGATGACATAGGTAAAATTTTCTCTGATAACTCTGGAAATAAGGTTAAGAAAGTCGCGGGCGAGCGTAGATAGTCATGCTGCCTTCTTCTGTCTTCCATCATCTCCCTTATCTTCTGAAGCCTTCTCTATCTTGTAGACTGCCCATTCCTGCACGCTTCCATTATCATCATAATCAATCTCACCAAAATACCCATCCTTTGCGCAGGTGTTGAGCTTGAAGACATCTGTCTCAGGGTCATAGCTTTTATGGAATCCGTTCTTGGGATGCTCATGCCCATACAAGTGTATCTTCGAGGAGACTGCCCCCGTCCATTCAGGAAGGTCATTGAAATATTTTGTCTTGTGTGGGCCTTGGTGCCATAACATTACCTTTGGGCTACCTTCCACAGCATGCTGTGCATATTCAGATGGACTGTCTTCATAGAACAGTTCAGGATCGATGAATGCTGGCGCGCCGGTCTGGAAGAAATATCGTCCGAAAGCCTCATTCGGCTGGAAATTAGCATTCTTTACAATGCCCTCCATACCTTTAGCATCATGATTCCCGACAAGAGCCTCTACGGGAGCTTCTGATTTACCGAGAATAGTGTCGAATCTTCCATAAGCATCCTGTGACAGTTCATGGAACCTCTTTGCAATGTCTGTGCTCAGCTCCTCATACCTGTCTTTCATTCCGTCATAGTCGTTCCTTATGCTCTCATCAGTTATCTCTTCCTTTGGTTTCATATTCATCCTTTTCAACTGATCTGTCAAGTATTCTGCAGGCTTCTCCTGCTGTAGTGCTTGAGCTAGAAGTGGCGTGAACTGCAGGACTGACTTATCCTGTTCCTCCAGAGGTTTCAGATAATCCTTCGTGAAACCATGCCCATCAAGAAGGTCTCCCGTGAAGACCAGATGGTCTGCTTTCCTCTCATTCGAGAACCTGACAATAGACTCAAGAGTATTCTCAGCATCGTTCCCTGAGCCCGCATATGTGTGCGGGTCCGAAAAGTGTATTATCTTTGGCATCTTCCCCCACTACACATAATGGTAACCTAACTATTTAAATCTTTCTTAATGTAACTATTGGAGAGTAGTTAAAAAAGGAAAAATTTATAAACATGAAAACCTATAATCTGTATATGGGGATGATACTGTATAATGGGGAGAAGGAGAAGGTGCTTGATAGGATAGTACACGCTGATGCCATAGTCTCTGACTTCGACGGGACTGATGTGCAGACACCTCTGAAAAGAGCTGCTATGACATACCTGGCATCACCAAGGACAATCTTGAGAAAGCCTGAACTCGTAGGGTGGGGTGTCAAGGCAATGCTGCGCAAGGCGATGCAAGGGAAGGATGCAGATTCTGTGCTCTGGGAAGAGCTCTCAGGGATTCTTGGAGAGGACACTATAGATATGATCGAAAGGTTCTATCAGGAGAGATCAAACATGCCAGACAATGTTCTGGAGAGATCTGTACTCTCTGGGGTGAAAGATATATATTCGCAGCTGCCGGATGCTGAGAGATTCTATATATCAAGGAATTTCAAGGACATCATAGGATTGTATTCACAATTTACAGGGGTCCCCGAGGAGAACACATATACTGGTGAAAGAAAAGGACCTCTCCTCGAAGACATCATTGTCGCAAACCCGGAAAACAGGAGATATATCATACGTGGCGATTCAGCCTCTGACGATGAGGTGCTGGATGTTGCTGACTTCTATCGTTCAAAAGGTGCAATCGATGATTATGTGGGGATTGCGATAGGAAAAAGCTCACACAATGATTGCATACATAACGATATCATTGTAAGCGAGGACCAGAGACCTCTGGCATATGATATCGAATCTTATAAGAACTCTCTGAGTGATGATTCTAGCTGACCCGCAAGGCTTGAGTAACTCCTTGCTCCGTTATTGGCTGTGTTGGAAAGTTCTGACAATGCATCGATAGCGTTCTCTGCATGATGTCTCGCATATGAGAGATGCTCCTGTCCGAGTCCTCGATTAAGATCTCTATATCTATAGCTCATAAGCTCAAGATGCCTCTGCGCTCTACATAACTCATAACCGAAAGGGTCTATGTGGACATCTATGCCCTTCTCTCTCAGCATCTTCATGTGCCTCATAACAAGCTCATGCTTCTCCTCATCAGCATCCATCTTCTCAAATCCAAGTATGTTAACTATATCAAGTCCGAACGGCTTCTTCAGGGTCCCCTCAAAGTCTATCTCATACAGCAAATCATCCTCTTTGAGATAATTCTTTTGATTGCTGTCCTTGTAGTAGAGCTTCTTGATAGTGCAGAGAGGTGCAGATATTGCCTCATGCCATGCATCTGTGAAACCATCCTCCAATGTGCAGAGATCTCTTATGTTCAGCATACGTTCCGTGAAATGATTGGGCTCCACCTCTCTGAAGCTCTCTTTCTCACCGATCACTTGGATGTCTGAAAGATTATCCAATGCTTGTTTTATCAATTCATCCTTCTCGTATGAATCCACAGTATCTATCGCATCAAAAAGTGTTATTCCTGCCTCTGGTGCGATGAAGTATTCTTCTCCTTTGATTGTTGCAGCTACACCATGGCTTAAGACATGCTTTAGATCTTTGAAGACCCGTTTGAGGTTGTCCATCTCCTTATCCAATGATTCCCTTGATGCGTATCTCTTCATGTAGATTCCTGGAAGCCTGAATACATCATTACGGCCTTCTGTGACATCATCAAGGTGCTCTTCAAGACTGCTTCCAGATGTAATCTCATCCAACATGGTGAGAAAAGGAGCCCAATTTCTGTCATCGGCGCCCTCCATATAATCTTTGATGGCACCATACGCGACAGTGTCTTCCAAGCTCCTTGCATTTGCTTTTATCCCCTCAAGCTCAATCGATGCTGCCTTTGATATTCTGCTTGTTGTCAAGAGTGTAGATAACCGCTCGTATCTCGCATCCATTGCGGATCTACTGTCTTTTAGCTTTCCGGATAAGAAATCATTAGTACGAAGACCCACATCTAAGATGGAGTCTACTAACTCTCGGTATATGTTGCCAGGCAAGATCTCTGGAACCCTTTTGGAATGCCTTGCAGATTTCAGCATCTCTTCTATCCCTTTTACCTTTTCACCTTTTTTGATATATGCGGACGCTCTCACACCATGATGGGCATGCGTTGAAGGGTCAAAACGATCGGACATCTCGTCTAGTAAGGACTCGAATGCAGGACTATCGGTTTCCAGATCTTTAATCTTACGCCAAGAGTTACTGTATCTTATGAACGAAGCCAAGCGATTGGGTCCTTTGAATTTGGTCAGTGTCCTAAAGAAATTATATGAGATGAAGAGGGCAGCTGCGTAGCTGCCGAGAAATACAGGGTTTTCGGTGATGGTCGATGGATTCTCTAAAGCCATCATGAGGTTATCGCCTTGTGTCAAGAAAGCAGCGTTCGTTGTCACGAATGCGGAAATTTTCGGGTAAGCAAACGGATCGAGCTCTGGGATCCACTTCTTCTTATTCACTGGTTTTTCCTTCTTCATCTTGCTTATCCTTCTTCAGTTCCTTTCGCATGAATTTCTTGCATCTTTCGCAGTAAGTCACAAGCTTTCCTTCTCTAGTCCGTACACGGCAGTTCTTTCCTGGTATCAGGTAAGTGTAACAATGGTTGCAGAACTTCTTCTTGTGCTCACTTGGTATGGTTATCTGGAGCTTCATGGCAATCTTACGGGCCAATTCGACATACCTATCCGCATAGGATTGCCTCTTCTGTTCAGGAATTGTAGAGAACTTTTCACTTGTGGTGATCTCTTCAGCAAACTTGAAGAGCTCATTAATACGCTCAAAAGCAATCTTTTCTGTCTCTCCCATCTTCCTGCGCTTTGTCATACGGGTAGTGTTGCATCTCTCTTAAAATATTTTCTGGAAAATAATGGCCATGGTCCTCTCATAGAAAAACTTTATAAAGTATCTTACCAAAAAAAGAGTATGGCCAGACGGACCATAGATTACGGGGACATCATGGGGGATAGCATCAGCATGATGAAGAAGCATGTCATCATATTCTTGCCTAATGTGATGCTGGTCCTCCTCTCGCTCTTGCTTTTTACGATTTTCTTCCATCTCTCTGGATTGGCAGAGGCATTCATAAGACGACCTTACATCATAGATGATCCTTCTGCTCTTAGGGCTGTTTTCAGCTCCCTGAGCACTACACCAAGATTCATTTTGTCATTGGTAGGTCTCATTGCCTTAGAGCTCCTACTCGGCGCATATTTCACAGTCATGAAATTCGGCATGATTAGGGATGTGCTCAAGAATGACAAGACATCATTAAAATCAGCTTCTACATTTGCTGAGAAGAACTACCTAAACTTCATAACGGTATATCTGGCTGTGAAGGCGATAATATTCTTGCCATTATTTGCATTGCTGTTCATCTTCCTGATGGCCGTAAGAGCTACGGGAGGCGTCCCATTTGTCCACTTCCTGATGGGTCTTTTCGGCGTCGTATGGTTCTTCTACGCTATCGTGATGACGGTGAGGCTTTTCTTCGTTTATCCTGTGATGACGTTTGAGCGGGAGCGTTTCTTCAACGTCATAGGCCACGAGTTCCATTATGTGAAGACCCATATAACACACACCCTCTTATCTTTCCTTATAGTGATCGTCGTGCTTTTCGCTTATGCGTTCATACGGGAGAGCGTGAACATACTTGGTCTTCAGATCCAGGCGTACGCTGTAGTGATATTCCTTGTTATCATGCTTCTGGCTCTTGAGGTCTTCGTGACCACTTGGGAACATGTCTTCATCTTCAAGTCATACGCAGATGGCAAGAAGATAGATCGTATCCTCAAGGAGAGTGGCCATAAGAGTTCAAAGAAATCTGCTAAGAAATCCAAAAAGGGTCCTGCAAAGAAGCGTAAGACAACTGCATGAGTCAAGTTTCGTCGGAAATCTCACAAAATCACCACAACATTTAAATATCAAGCTGGATATACTTTTCAGAAATTCTTTGAGATTCTCAACAAATGAGGGCAAGGTGTTAAGTTTATGAGCGGACAAACCCAAGATACTCAACAGATTAAGACAGGTACGACCACACTAGGGCTTGTATGTAAGGATGGTGTGATACTAGCAGCAGATAAGAGGGCTACAGCAGGCAATTTCATAGCGAATAAGAATACTGAGAAAGTGTTCCCTGTCTCGGATAATATTGCCATAACCATAGCTGGCCTTGTCTCTGATGCACAGATGCTATCTAAGGTATTCAGAGCAGAACTTAAGCTAAGGACCTTGAGATCTGGTGAGAAGATGAATGTGAAGGCTGCAGCAAACCTATTGGCAGGGATGGCCTATGAGAACATCAGGAAGATGTCTATGGTGCCAGGTGTCGTAGGTTTCCTTTTGGCAGGCCAGGATAATACAGGGAACTATCTCTATGAGATCGGTGTCGATGGAAGCATCTTCGAGCAAGAGTCTTTCGTCGCTGATGGCTCAGGGAGCGTCTTCGCTTACGGTGTGCTCGAGCATTCCTATAGGAAGGACATGAGTGTCCAAGAAGGTATAGATCTTGCACGTAATGCAATCAAGACAGCAATGTCCCGTGATTCAGCATCGGGCGATGGCTACGACATCTATAAGATCACAGGAGAAGGTCTCTCGAAGGTAGAGACTGTCAAGCTATCCTACAAAGAGTGAATATAGTCAAGGGCGGATGCGCCCAATATTTTTATCAGATTCTAACAGAGGTATGTATAAATGGTGAATGTTTCAAGTAATATCCTCAAAGAGATATTGAAGATAGTTGATGATTCTGGTGACAAGATAAGTGAAGCGGGATTCGAAGGAGCAAACATTGTCCTCTATACGAAAGACGAGAATTTCTTCGCTGATGATGGAGGTATTGTCAAGAAAGCGGTCCATGAGTTCAAGAAACGTATAGAGTTAAGACCTGATCCTAGCATATGCATGAAGCAGGAGAAGGCTGAGGAGATAATCCGGAATCTCATTCCAGAGGATACAGAGATTGATAATATCATATTCGACCCACAGAGGTCTACAGTCATTATAGAGACAGAGAAGCCAGGGATAGCGATCGGCAAGCAAGGTCAGACGCTCAGGGATATAAAAGAGCAGGCCTTATGGGTTCCCGTAATCAGAAGACAGCCCGCTATCAAATGCAAACTCATAGAGGATATACGTGGCGTGCTCTACCAGAACAATGATTTCAGGAAGAAGTTCCTCAACAAGACAGGTCATAGGGTATATGATGGTTGGATACGTGGGCGGAAGTCTGAATGGGTCCGCCTGACATTCCTAGGTGGTGGAAGACAGGTAGGAAGGTCTGCCATACTGCTCCAGACACCTGAATCTAGGATATTGCTCGATTGCGGAATCGACCCTGCTCATGACATAAGCCAAAGTGAAGCATTCCCTTATCTTGAATCTCCTGATTTCAAGATTGATGAGCTTGATGCTGTTATTGTGTCTCACGCGCACCTCGACCATAGCGGTCTTATACCACTTCTGACAAAATTCGGTTACAAGGGTCCTCTTTACTGCACGGAGCCTACACGAGACATCATGTCATTGCTTCAGCTGGACATGGTCAAGATAATGAGATCTGAGGGCAAGGACCCCATCTATACGAGTGATGATGTCAAAGAGACAGTAAAACAGACCATCACGCTCGGTTATGAAGAAGTCACTGATGTGACTCCTGATGTGAGGATAACATTCTACAACTCAGGACATATCATCGGTGGGGCGCAAGTGCATATGCATATAGGTAATGGACTTCATAACCTATTGTATACTGGGGACATAAAGTTCGCCAAAACCGCTCTGCTCGATCAGGCATCTACATCATTCCCTAGGCTAGAGACTGCAATCATCGAGAGCACATATGGCGCAAAAGACAATTTCCAGCCTAGCAGGCAGGAATGTGAGAAAGAACTTGGCAACATAATCAAAGACACATTGAAGAGAAAAGGCAAGGTACTTGTACCTGTCCTTGGCGTCGGTAGGGCTCAAGAGGTCATGCTAATCATTGAGACCATGATACAGAATGGTTCTCTCGATAAGATTCCTGTATATGTTGATGGGATGGTTTGGGATGTGACTGCCATACATACTGCTTATCCAGAGTATCTGAACTCTACTGTCAGGAAACAGATCTTCCACAGGAACGAGAACCCTTTCCTCTCAGATACATTCAAGAAGGTAGGATCTGCTAAAGAAAGGCAATACATAATCGAAGAAGAGGGTCCATGCGTGGTGCTTGCCACCTCAGGAATGTTGGTAGGAGGGTCCTCCGTCCAATATTTCAGATCGTTCTGTGACAATCCTAAGAATTCAATCGTCTTCGTCTGTTACCAGGCAGAAGGCAGTCTTGGACGGAAGGTTCAGAGAGGAGAGAAAGAGATCAACTATGTCAATGCAGGGAAGAATGAGCTCATGCTCGTGAAGCTCGATGTACATACCATAGAAGGCCTCTCAGGACACGCGGACCGTAAAGAGCTGATGAATTTCCTGAAACGTGCAAGCCCAAGACCTAAACGTGTGGTCGTCAATCACGGCGAGAGCTCACGATGTCTTGACCTGGCCAGCTCAGTGCATAAACAATACAGGATTGAGACCAATTCGCCGAGAAACCTGGAAGCGATACGTATAGTATGATTTTGGTTCCTTTAGTTCCTCTCGTATATGTGCTTGTATGTCTGATAGAACTTCTCTACGAGGTGATTAATGTCTTCTTTCGTTATATCTTCATGATTTGCATTCATGAATACCATCATTTCTTGGACGTATCTTGATGAGGATGCTATGATGAGGTTCCTATTCAGTTCTTGGGCAGATTGCAGCACGATCTCATCGAGAGCATCGCTATTGATATCCTCATGCTTGTGTAGCAGGTACACTGAGTCAGGTGTGATTGTCTCTTGTGTTATCATCTGAGGCTGTATCATGTGCTTCCCGGAGAGGTACATCCCATTATTATCGAAGCTTATTTTTTCCCTTAGACTATCCGGCATCATAGACTTTATCATATCATAAAGACTCCCGTCTATGAATGCCTTGTTAGAGTGGTATCCAAGACCCTCTACCTCAAAGAAGAAGATGCGTGAACCATCTGCAGCGGGAATGATGTTGGCTTCATCCATAGATAGAATAGTCTAGCACATTATATAAAATTTCTTGTGCATTCATCTCTTTTCGAGCAGTGAGATGAAGAAACCTTGCGTACTATCCAGATCTGGCCAGAATCGTTTCCTCTTTAGTTCCTCAAGCCCTAACTCTTTGATTGCCCAATCAGCTACTTCCTCATTCTCTTCTGGTTCCATGGAGCACGTGGAGTATAATATCCTGCCACCTTTCTTGACGACCTTCATCGCAGATTCTAGAAGTTCCTTTTGTACCCGAGCATTGGTTCGGATGCTTGTGAGATCACGCTTCTCGAACCAGTCCTTGTCTGTGGCGAAGTTCCCTGAGCAAGGCGCGTCGAGCAGTACCTTGTCAAATGAGGTTTCTAGCGATGATGCATCTCGCGCATCCATGTTATAGACTACTGTATTCTCTATCCCCATCCTCTCCAGATTGTTGATGAGGCTGGCGACCCTATGCCTCTTCTTCTCCAGAGCGATGATGATTCCTTCGTTCCCCATGAGCTGAGCCATATGAGTGGTCTTTGATCCGGGAGCAGAACACATATCAAGCACACATTCGCCAGGCTTTGGTGCCAGATACTCTGAAGCGGCTTGGCTTGCCGCTTCTTGGAGATAATAATATCCCATAAGATATTCAGGGGTGGCACCTAGCGAGAAAGATGCATCATAATAGAAACCATGGGTGAGGAAACTTATCTTCTCGAGCTTGACTTTTTCTCGTTTCAGCCGTCTTGCGAGCTCTTTCTCTGTTATCTTCAGTGTATTGATTCTGAGTGATGGTCTGAGTGTTATGTCTTTCTCAGAGAAATCCGGCCTAAGTTTCTTGTACCTCTCTATGAATATCTGCTTCATGGTTCAAGAATGTTTGAGGGATATTAAAAAAGTGCCGATTATATCAGGATCTTTTGCTCTTCTTGACCATCTCTATCTTATCGCGTAGGATCTCGAACTTGTGCTCTACTTTGCCGATATCCTTGTTCATCCTCTTGTTCTCATCAGATATCGCAGACATCCTATCTTTGATGTCTCTTATCATCTTAGTGAAATCCGCTTTTTCGACAGTTCCCAGACGATCATCTAATTTTCTGACTCGTGCAGCCACTTCCTGGAGATCATCAGATGCCTTTGTTGCACTCCTATCTGCCTTGCTGACCTCTCTAGAATGCTCGTCAAGCCTTCCTTCTATACGAGAAATCGTGTTCCATACCTTGTCGAATTCTTTCCGGAACGAGTCATTCCGTGAATTGATTGTCTTAGAATATCGTAGTAGCTCATCGAAACGTGTCTTGGTGCGCTCAAGCCGTTCGCTCTGTGCCTTGAAGTGTTTTGTCATCTCTTCTTCTTGTCTCTTATACGGGGCAAGCTCTCTTCTCACATCATCAATGAAACGTTCGTTCCTCTCTTCAACCTTCTCGAACCTGTCATTAGTATCTTGAAGTCTTTTCAGTTCCCTCTTCAGATCTTTGTTCTCCTTCAAAAGGTCCTCATTAGCCTTCTTATAATGCTCGTTGGTCTTCTCAGTTCTCTTAAGCTCCTTCCGTAGCTCTCGTGTCATATCTTTGAATTCCTTCATATCTGACTTGACACTATTCTTCAGCGCCCGCATCTCTTCTTTGGTCTCCTCTCTGATCTTGCGAATTCTCTCATCCATCTTCTCGATATTGCGGTCAGCATTCTTATTGCTTTTCTGTGTTCCTCTTCCTCTTGTCCTGTCAGAAGGTGCGCTCAGTATCCCATCATCCCTTCTTCCCCTACCTCTGCCCACAAATTCGCCAGCAGGTCCATATCCAAAATAACCATCATCACCGTAGACAATCTTACGTTCATAATCTTCGGGCAGCTCTGCTTCAGAAGTCTCATGGACGTGGTCGTTGTAGGGGACCAGATTGTAGTCATCGTGCGCATCAGGGTTATACTCACCACTAGAAGAAGAATCTAAAGGGGGTGGTGGAGGACTCCCAATATCGTCGAGGGAACGGCGCATGGGATTCCCGTGCCCAGGAGACTCCGTGTGTGTGTTCAGAACCTGTGTGGTCTCAGAAGGTCCTTGGTCCAAATCGCGCGTAGATCTGTGTTCGTTTCGGTTCTTTCTCCTGAACAATACCAATTCACCACCCCGATGCGTTGGCTGTAGCCTGTATCTAGTTCTGTACATTTAAATAATTTTGTAACTATGCTTAAAGAACAAAAAAACTCAGAAATTCAGTCTTTCATCTTCAGTTCATGAGCTTTCACAGTCAGATTATGCCCTTCCATAGTGACCTTATCACCAGAAAACAGCTTTCTCTTGTTCCTAGTCTCTACTGAGCCATTGACAAGAACTTTTCCTGATCTTATGATGTTCTTCGATTGACCGCCTGTTGATCCGAAACCGTGCAGTTTCAGGAAGGCATTCAGCTCAATATGGTCGCCTCCTTTGTTTTCGGCAAATCTTGGATTCTTCCCGATTCTATCATCCACGCATACCACCCATCCATTCCAAGAATCATCTCGGATAGATTTATTATGATCTCCAGCTTTAAAATATTTGTTAAAGATTATTAATGGTGAGGCAGCGTCCAAGGAGTATCAGTACAGGTCAAGAAGATACTGTTTGTCATAATCGTCACAGCCATACATCTCTCTACTATGGTAGTCTCTCTCGTCCATATCACAAGGATTATCTTGCTCAAGCACACGAATATCTTGTATCAGATCATGACCAATATACTGCCTACGAAAGAATTCCAGAAACTGGAACAAGGGACTCTTTGTCCTCTTATCCCTCTTTAGGATTATACCTCTACTCCCGTCCCTCACAAAATACCCCACTGTGGAATACGAGTAGTGTCCCTTGTGGAATATAATCTCTACTGTGTCATCTTTCCTTATAGAGCCAATCTTGAGCTCTAAGTCATCATCTCCAGAATGTGAGCGATTATCTGCTATACTAAAGATCTCCTCTAGAAGCTCCATATATAGAGAATGGTACGCTATTTTAAAAAATTTCTTAAAGAGAAGCTCGCTCAAGCAGATCTATGTGTGGCATAATTGGCATTTTCGGAAGGCATGATGCAGGGAAGTGCGCAAAAATAGCTATGGAATCCATCCTACATAGAGGCAAGGATGGTATAGGATATACGGATGGAGATTCTCTAATCGTTGATGCCAATCTGGAGAATCTGGATTCTCTCGATTCGAAATCAGTTTTGGTACATAATCTGCATTCTATAGTTGGAGATGTGTTGCAGCCATTGCAGGGAAAGGAAGGCTTCCTGGCGATAAATTGCGAGATATATGGTTGGGAGAAACTCGCAAAGGACAATGGTATAGAATGCAGAAACGATGCAGAACTCGTCCTGCAGCTCATCGAGAAGCATGGTGTCGATAGATTGGAAAAGGTCCTTGCCATGCTTGACGGAGTATTCTCGCTGGCATATTGGAAGAGGCCTGAGGACAAGGTGTATGTAGCTCGCGACATTATAGGCGTGAAGCCCATGTGGTATTCCACTGATGGCGGATTATCTATCGCATCAGAACGGAAGGCATTACACAGCATAGGCAAAAAACGAGCACTCGAACTCAATCCACGGAAGATATTAGTATATGATATCACTGAAGATAAGATGACCCGTCTCGAGAGAGGATTCTTCAGAATAACTGATGCCACATCCTCTGATATGATGAAAGATACAGAGAACCTCCTCATTGAGTCGATTAAGAAACGTGTAGAGGGTCTTAAGTCAGGAAAGATTGGCTTACTGTTTTCTGGCGGAATAGATTCTGTATTCATCGCCCATGTACTTAAAGAAATGGGTATAGGTTTCACATGTTATACTGCAGCTCTTGATGAAAAAGGGATGAGCAAGGCAGCTGACCTTGATGCTGCTGAGGATGTCGCAAAAAGGATGGGCTATGATCTGAGAGTGAAGAAGATTTCTCTTAATGAGGTGGCAGGGTACATCGGCAAGGTAGCTCCGCTCATCGAAGAGAATAATGTTGTGAAAATTGGGGTGGGTGTTACCATGTTCGCAGCGTGCGAAGAGGCGAAGAAGGATGGTGTGCGAGTGATACTCTCTGGTCTTGGTTCAGAAGAGATTTTTGCAGGTTATGAACGGCACAAGGACTCTTCAGACATAAACAAAGAGTGCCTCTCAGGATTGTTGAAGATCTACGAGCGCGACCTTTACCGTGATGATGTCATCGCTATGTATAATGGGATGGAGATGCGTCTGCCTTTCCTTGACAAGAGACTTGTAGAACATTCCTTATCAATACCAACCTCGTTCAAGATAAATGGTGAGAGGAACAAGATTATACTGCGCGATATCTCTGCAAAAATAGGCATACCTGAAGACATCTCTGAGAGGAAGAAAAGAGCCGCACAGTATGGCTCTAAGATTGACAGGGCGATACAGCGACTTGCAGGAAGAAAAGGTCTTGACAGGAAATCTGACTACCTCAAGCAGTTCTATACGCCTCCCAACCTAAAATTAGGTGTGCTGTGGAGCGGCGGAAAGGATTCTGCATTCGCCGCTTGGATTATGATGCAACAGAACTATGAGATATCATGTCTCATATCCATAGATAGCAGGAATGAGGATTCATACATGTTCCATACACCTAACATGGAGATGACAGGAATGCATTCTCAGGCCTCAGGGATACCACTGATAACGCAGACAACGGACGGTGCTAAAGAGGAGGAGCTGGATGATCTTAGGAAAGCTTTGTCTGCAGCAAAAGAGAAGCATGATATTGATGGAGTTGTCACAGGTGCATTGTTTTCCAATTATCAGCGTGACCGCGTCTATGAGATCTGTGATGATCTAGAGCTCAAGATATTCTCTCCTTTATGGCACATGGAACAGAAGAGCGAGATGGAACGTATCTTGAAGGATGGCTTCGAGATTTCCATTGTGAAGATTGCTGCATATGGTCTCGAGAGCTCTTGGCTTGGTGAGACAATCACCCATGACTCCCTTAAGAGACTCGTCGATCTGAGCAAGAAGAACGGTATGAATGTGGCTGGAGAAGGTGGAGAATTCGAGAGCCTTGTGCTTGACGCTCCTTTCTTCAATAAGAAGATTGTGATAGACGAGACTGAGAAACACATGGATACCGAAGACTCTGGAGTGCTCAATGTGAAAAAGGCTCATCTCGAAGAGAAGCGCAGTCTATGAAACGCCACAGGAATGAGGACTGCGGTGATGAGCGGAAGAATGAATATCTCTGCGAGGACAAGCCTTCCTTCAAGCACTGAAAGTACAAGACTGTCGAGGATTACAATGCTCACCCATATGTCTATTGTGAGGCTGTGCTGTATCAAAGGTCTGAGCCTCCCCACATTCTTTCTGATCCAGAGAAGACAGCCCAAAAAGGCCAAGGCATAGAAGAATGTATTTATTACCTCTAAAGCAAGATGCGGAAGAATGAGCCGTTCTCCGTGCGCATAGGTGGCCGTTATGGATGTAAGCGTAAGGAGGAGATATGCTCCTGCTGCGGAGACCATGGTGGCAGCAATAAGAGATACCATGTCAGCTTTCTTGATTTTCTGCGCTCTTGACATCCTCTTGTTGATCATATAAGTGAACAATCCCATCTAACCACCATCAGCAGTCCAATCCAACTCTGATCCTGCATTATCATAGATTCTTATATTATTTTCCTTATAGGGATAGAATGATATCACGTGGATGCTCCCATAGCCTTTCTCCATGACCTCTTTGTCTCTTTTATTGGGTGCATGTTTCTCTGAGCTGCTGTTATGCACAGTACCTATAGTGTCATCGACGACTGGCATATGCCCAGTGATAATAGAAGCAGGACTCAAAGGTTCCATATAGCCTTGGTATATGAGACGCTCTGCGACTATCATCCCTGAGTTTCTGTCTAGCCGTCCTCCCAGATGGACAAGGAAACCATTATCATGGTTCTCCTTAGAGAAATCTATGATATCTCTGATCAGGTCTTCAGTGAGCGCAATCTTGGCCATTTGCTGTATGATAATGATAACTTTTAAAAATGATTTGTTGTCACGCCAAAAAATGGAAAGAGAAAATGGAAGAGAATGGAGAGTGAACAGATCCAAGCTAGAGAATCTGATCACTGGGATGCAGAACGAAAGAAGGATAGGGTCATTAGTACGTCCTGCGAGCGATAAAAAGCCAGAAATCATGAGGCTCCCGCGAGGGTACAGGTTCGGCATACCTGTCAATAATATCTTCGTCGATAGAAGTTTCTTGCGTGATGACATGGACATAAGGTCAGATTTCCCATACGTCACAGGCATTGTCGCACCTAATGATAGCCGAAGCTCTTGGTATATCGTCGATGCGGACGTCTATGTTCCTGGCGAAGAGTTCAGAGAAGATCTGATTGAAAATAATGATATGAATAGGCTATTGTACTCTATTGACAGGCTTTATGGCGTAATTGAGATACTGGGGCGCGATGTGGGCGCAAAGGGAGTCACAACAAAGCCTATGCATGATGAGTCGGACTTCAAGGTACAATCATTGCTTGATCTCGGTTATAGGAAGGACCACACAGGAGGATACTTCAAGCGATTGTGATGTTCAGAAATCGTCAAGGTCATCCATGTCTGCGTCCTCCTCTATGAGCGTCTGTTGAAGACCTCCACTGAAGAAAGAGAGAACATCTTTTCCCACGTCTTCAGGGACTTTGGGATTGACATCTTCAGGGAAGCATCTGCTGTACTGATTCCAGGTATATCTCTCGTCCACGAAAACCACTATGCCCTTATCTGTCTCTGAGCGTATGCAACGCCCTGCATTCTGTAATGTCAGATTGAATGCTGGGAATATGTATCCGTAATTCCAACCTTTTGCGAATTTCCTGTCAAAATATTCGATAGTATCTTTGGTCTCGAGGTCTGGTGTGCGCAATGGTAGGCCTACAACAATAACGCATTTCAATAGATCTCCTGGGAAATCCACGCCCTCGCCGAAGCTCCCTGAGGATGCTCCAAGGAGCACTATCCCTGTATCTTTATAACCTTCCAGCTTCTCGATGAACTGGCTTTTCTCTTCCTGTGTCATCCCGCTCTCCTCCACTAATTGTGATTTGTTGGATTCGATACGTAGGTAATAGTTGATTCTGTCCCTCAGAGAATAGCTCGGGAAGAAGATTGCGGAATTACCTGGCACATTATTGGTTATCTCAGCACATATCCTTGCTATCTTCTGGAACTGACGCTCATTCCTGTGTGTGAACTTTGTGGTAACATCTGGAACTACAAGATTCAACCTATTCTCATCAGGGAAAGGGCTCGGGAATATCCTTATTATAGGGTCATCTATCTCGAGGAGATCCTTATACATCTCTACTGGAATGAGAGTGCCTGACATGAGAATGCTCGAGTGTGTGCTGTTGACGATATCACGTGATACGACTGCAGGGTCTAGACATCTATAAGAGATCATGATATTGGGTTCCTCATACCCTTCCTTCACAGAGAGTATCCTAGCAAAGCCATCTTCTTTTCGTATCCACTCGCTCAAGAACATGCCGAAGGATCCGACAAATGATTGCTTCTGTTCTTCCCGTATCTTATCTGAGGCATCCTCGAGGTCTTCAAGGAACCTCTTGATATCTCCAGCATGGTGCTCTACGATTGAAGTCAGCTCTTCCATGCTGAGTCTTCTCTCATCATTCTCTTCCATGCCTTCTGCGAGAGATGACACTGACTTTGATATCCCTGATAGCTCTTCAGCTATATCTGTATAGCCGTACTTCTTTGCCTCTTTCACTGCCCGTTCAAGCACGTTCTTAGTGGTCCTCGATGTCATCAGATCGCGTATCCTGAAAGGAAGATTATGTGCCTCATCTATTATGACGATGCATTCGCTCAAGGTCCTGTCCATCTTACCCAGTATCATCTGTCGTATACTGTCATTGAAGATATAGTAATAATCACAGACGACTACTCTCGCTTTCTCTGCGAGCATCATAGATATCTCATAAGGGCAGAGCTTCTCTCTGGAGCAGAACTGCATCAATGCGTCAAGATCCATGTCTTTCGCTTTTGATATCGCCTCTTGTGCCTTCACTGTCGCCTGTCCTCCCTGTTTCCTGGCATTCACATAATACTCACAGGTGTAATCCTTCCTGCTCACTGTCCTGCAGTATTCCAGGAATTCTGATGAGTTAAGCGAATCCACTCCAGGAACCAAGCACATGGATCGTTTGCCTATGAAATCAACAACATTGAACCTTACGCCCTTCTTCTCCTTGATCTCTCGCATGGTATCAATAGCGATCTTGTGCTGTGTATGGCGTGATGTGAGAAAGAAAATGACTTTGTTGTTATCCAACGCATACTCTAGTGCGGGGGCGAGTGATGCGACAGTCTTGCCCAGACCTGTTGGGGCGTGTGCGATGAGATTTTTCTCGCCTTCAAGGGCATCTCGTACAGTATCGATCATCTCCTTCTGTACTGGTCTCATCTCTTTGAAAGGGAATAGGTCTCCTGTCTTATACATCATCAGCACGGAAAGGTGATTTTTTATAAAGTTAATGGAGATATCTGTCCTGTGAGATGCGCAGTTACCGATATGTTTTTTAATTATCTCAAGAAAACAATAGTATGTTCCCTGACTATGATGGAGGAAGTATCGTCAACCTCATGAGCTCTATCAAGCATGCGTTAGGAGGAGACCATGATTATCCTGAGCTTTCCATCCTTGATTCTGCAGAGCTTTCAAGGAGCAGCAAGATCATGCTGATAGTGATTGACGGGATGGGGTACAATTATGTGAAAAGGAATGCTTCAGGGACAGTGCTTGAGAATATGCTGAAAGGGTCCATGACCTCAGTATTCCCCTCCACAACAGGAGCGGCAATCCCCTCATTCCACACAGGATTGCCACCTCAGCAGCATGCATGCACTGGTTGGTTCATGAATCTCAAAGAGTTGGGTGCGGTCTCTACGACATTGCTTTTCACTCCCAGGGCGATGAAGAGACAGGTATATCCGAAAAAAGATTTTGACAGATCTATAGTTATGGATAAGCCAACTTTTGAGACTGGGATTAATGCAGATTATGTAGGAGTGAGACCGTCAGATATCGCTCTAGAGACTGATTTGGGCTATAATTCTCTCTCTGGTTTCTATAGGCAGCTATTACGTGCAGCCAAAGGCGATGGAAAAAGGTACATCTTCGGCTATTGGCCACAGTTCGATCATCTCTGCCACGAGTATGGTGTGGCTAGTGAGGAGGTCAAAGAACATTTCAATGAGCTCACAGGATTCATCACTGACCTGAAAAAGAGGTTAGAAGGTAGCGGCACGAGAATCATAATCACAGCGGATCATGGCATGATAGACACTACAGACGAGACACGTATAGATCTCAGGGAATACAAGGAGATATATGATTGCCTATCTTTGCCCCTTTGTGGCGATGTCAGGGCAGTCTATTGTTATGTCAGACTCTCAAAGGCAGAGACTTTCGAGGCACTCGTGAAGGAGCAGCTCTCGGAGTACTGCGACATCTATCGTAGCGAGGATCTGGTAGAACGAGGTATCTTTGGAAAGTTTACTCCAGATAAGCGTCTTTATGAACGCATAGGTGATTTCGTGATTATACCTAAGGCCAATTATGCCATCGTAGACAATCTCCATGACAAGGAGAAGCCATCGATGGTAGGGATGCATAGTGGTGTGGATGAGGACGAGATGCTAGTTCCTCTATTGCTCTCTGATTGATATTTTGTCACCTCGAGGTCACAGATAAACAATGGGAAATGACTCCTGCGAAAGGTGTATTAGAAACTTTTTTATATAAAATAACGATTCTGAAACAAGTTCAAGAACTTATATGTTAAAACTCATAGTTCTGAGAACCCTCCGGGAAAGAGGTGAATGACGGAGTGGGGTATAGATATGGTAGATGAGAAGATTTTCAATGTAATTTTCAGAGAGAAACCTGCTATGATGCTGGTCACACTAAAGAATTCCAAGGGCAGCATATACGCCTCTTCATTGGCCAAGCAGATCGATTGCACATATTCTCATGTTGTGAAAGTGCTGCAGGAGATGGAAAGGGCTGGGCTCATGAAGTTCGAGAAACAAGGACGGCTCAAGCTGTTGTCTCTGACCAAGAAAGGCGAAGAGATTGCAAACCACATAGCAAAGACCAGATCAATGCTATGATTTTTTATCTTTTTCTGTAATCATTTCTTGAATATATGTGTGTTACTCTCTTCGAATCTTCTTATTAGCCTATCGAACAGGAATACCTCTCCATTCTTGAGGTAAAAATATCCTCCAATTGATGCTACCAATGCACCTATAGCATCAAGAATGAGATCGTACATGGTGTCAAGGACGCCAAGCCTCGTGTCACAATATCCATAGACCTCTTCAAGATTACGGGCTTTCTGCATGTCCAGGCCAAAGGCAGAATCCATGCCGAACTCAAAAATCTCCCATACGGCGCCCAGACCTACTGCAAAGAAGAATGAGAATATCACAATGAGTAGAGGGCTGGCCTTCAATCTTTCGGTCTTGTACAGTGAGTAGAGTATCAGGAAGCCTGCAAATCCGAGTGCTACGCCCGAGAATGCATGCAGCATGGAATCCCACCACCAGTACCGCAGATAAAAATCCCTGACCTCTCCTAGATAGATGCCTGCATAGATGAACAGTACGATGATGACCTGGAACTCACCCGGCAGATTTATCCTGTACCTTTTCTGCACTAGCTGGGGCAGGAAGGTCATTATCAGAGTAAGAAGACTTACGAAGACCGCCATCCATCTCTGGTTATATATACCAAGCACAAAAGAAGAGATTAGCGCAAGTCGTATCACGCGAGTAAGATAGAAATTGAACTTATCTGCCCGATCCACGAAACGATGTTTCGGTTTCTTATGCATCATTCGTACATAAGGACTATCGTTTAAATATTTTTTCATGAATCAGACCTAGCCAGAAATTTTATAAAGCAGAACAAATCTGATAAAAAGGTGGAATCCTTTGATGTGGTAATAGTCGGTGCCGGTCCGGGCGGTCTAAAATGCGCTGAAACTTTAGGGGGTACTGAATACAAAGTATTGTTGTTAGAGAAAAATGCTGAGATAGGTCCCAAAGTTTGTGCAGGGGGATTGTCTGGAGAAGATATCGAATATCTAAATTTACCACGAAAGTTACTAGATTTCCAATATAATGAGATTAAGGTGCATGTCAATAATTTTAGCTCCAAACTAAAAAATGACGATAACTTTGCATATACAATCGATAGAAAGAATCTCGGTCAATGGCAATTGAAAAAATTGAAAAAATTCAAAAATATTGAAGTCAGGACAAAATCAAGAGTCACCAAGATTGGAAAAAAGTCTATTGTTGTCAATAATAAAAAGATAGCATATAAATTCTTAGTCGGAGCTGATGGTTCGTCATCTATTGTGAAAAGATATTTAGGAATAAAACCAGAGAGAGTAGGTATTGGAATCCAATATATTATACCAACTAAAAAATATAAGGATTTTGAACTTTTTTTTGAGCCAAAATCATTTTCTGCTTGGTATGCTTGGATTTTCCCTCATAAGAATTATGTGTCTGTTGGTTGTGGATGTGATCCGAAAATCATCTCCTCAAAAGATCTGAAAAAAAGTTTCACCGATTGGCTCAAGAAAAAGCATATTGATGTCTCAAACGCTAAATATGAGGCATTCATGTTAGATTATGATTACCAAGGATATAAATTTGGGAATGTATTTTTAATAGGAGATGCTGGAGGTTTTCTTTCGGGGTTGACTGGCGAGGGAATATATCAAGCTCTCGTCTCAGGGAAAGAGGTTGCTAAGATCATTCAAGATAAGGAATACCAATCAAGTAAGATAGAAGTCCTGTTGAAAAGAAAAGAGAAACATGAAAGATTGATGAGTTTCTTAATCAGATGTGGTAAATTTAGGACAATAGTATTGTATATTCTGGTTCTATCGACTAAGATCCCCTATTTTAGGAAGAAAGCCATTAAATTGTTAGCATAGAGTCAAGCGCGGGTCTAGATTCTCACAAAAAATTGCTAATGCTTTTTCATTTCCGTTGACATCAGTTCCTTGGCTCATCATACAATCTCTTGCCCCATTCATCGATGTCCATTGCTACAAGCTCGCAGTTCTCGAAAAGCCAATCCACTTCTGATGATATCTTCTTCACTGCTCCCTTCTCTTCTATCTTTATGGAGCTCTCGTAACTGTTGACGAATCCATTCTTGGTGAAATTCATCGAGCCCAGGTATGCGATCTTATCATCAATCACATACACCTTAGAATGGATAAGATAACCTCTGCGGCCTTCCATATCTGCGGAGCTATCGAACACCTTAAGGTCGAAGACAGGATGGTAGGAATATGTTTTCGTCCTGAAAAATATGTAGGAATAGATGCCAACTGCTAACGATGCTAATAGGATGAGCAGTCCGGTCAACAGACTGTATGAGATGAGCATCAATGAGGCGATGGCTGCTAGGGCAGAAACCACCAAGAGCACGGTCCTGACCATAGCTCTCGTCTCATCAAGATGGCATTCTTGTTTTATGAGATCCTTATGATTGAGCTCGTCATCTTTCTCTTCGATCCTGTCTGATGTGATGAGGCGTATCTTCACTCCTTTCTCGTGTAGCCTCAGCAACTTCCTTATGTATCTTGGGCTCAAGTATGGAGAGACGATCTTTACGCTCTTCTCAGAATGCATGATGCTGTCCATGCAATCCCTTCCGGCATTCCTACCAAGATATATCTCGGACTTTGCCCTTGCTGGGTCCATATCACATCAGCGACAGGAGCAGTATTTAATGTTTTCTTTCATTAAGTATCATATCATGATGGCAAGAAGTTATCATCATCATGTGACATGAAAAATTATATAAAGGAACTGTCTCATTGTATGTTCTGGGTGGTAAACATAAGGCAGTACAGCGAGACATTAGGTGGTGATGTGAGTATAGACAAGTTCAAAAGTGAGATCGATTCCATGAAGGAAGAGTTCGAGGATCACCTCAATGCGATCAACAGCAATACCTTAGAGATACAGGATAATTACGAACGCATCTCTCAGCTGGACCAGAAGGTTGATGCCATTGCATCAAAACTGGAGAGCACCCATATGATGCTGACTGAACTCATGAAGCGGAAGAACAAGTTCAGCAAGACAACTTTGTCTGATGAGGAACAGAAGGTCTTCATTGCAATCTATTCAGAAAATTCCAGAATGTCATACACAACACTCTCACGGAAACTGGGTCTCAATAGGAGCACCATCCGTTCAGCCATCGCTTCCATGAAGAAGAAAGAGATACCTCTTCTTATCGAAAAGGATGAGCTAGACACCAAAGTCTCTCTTGAGCAAAGGTTCCGTGAAATACAGGCGACAGAGAATCTTGTCAGGATTGACGAGAAGAACAGGAAGAATGTGTTTGTGCGTGATTTAAGGTACTTCTTCTGAAGAATCAGCGCTTCTTTCTCTTGTTGTTTTTGCCCTTGTGACTACGCCTGTTCTTGTTCCAGTTTGTCCCTAGAAAAGCTATCACAAGATCGGACAGGTCTATCGCGCATCCCTCTGAAACAATCAATGAGTTATGCTCAGCAAACATCTTATCTGCATCTGTAGTGGAATCTTCAAGAAGTTTTGATACCTCTTCATATTGTGACCCGTCAAGGATGACTCCTCTTTTATTTTCCTCGTCATCTCCTCCCATGTTGAAAGATAGTATTGCCCATGGCTTCTTGACATCCGAAAGACCTTTCACAACTTCGTGGACAAACCTACTGCTCTGTGACTCTTTCCTAGTAGATTTCCCTTCATTCTTTCCATAACCTATGTAGATGCAGGGCCGTGCACTTTCATCCCTTAATGTATCACACAAAGATCTTGCCGAGTCTTCTATATTACCTTCAAGCATGAAATCTTTTGTACGTATCTTTCTCTTCTGACTGTGCTCACTTGCAGAAGCTAGGATTGTGAACATAGAGCCTGCCATGAAGATCTTTGAGTTCACTGGCATCACTTTCGGGGTATCCTCGTTCTTCCCTTTCTTGCCTAAGTCAATGTGCTTCATCACTGCTTTCGGAAGCTTCAGCTTGTTCTTTTTTATTATCTTATCTGTATCCTCAAATGTACTTATATCACAGTCACTAGGAGAAGCACCAATGGCAGAAAGATCTCCCTCCTTCTTATCGGATAGGATAATGGTATAGAACCTGCATCCGAACGCTTCAGCGAGGCGACCTCCTTTCACAGCAGATATGTGCTTTCTTATGATATCACAATCCTTTTCAGGTAGGCCAGAATCTTGCAGTATCTTCTCTGTCTCGATAAGTTCCTCTTGAGATATCCCTTCAGCTGGATGCATCAGCATATTGGATGTATTCTCAGATAGCAGGAATATTACAATGTCATCCTCTTTTACCTTCTTTGCGAGAGTAAGCATCCGGGCCGTATTGTTGATATTCTGCTTTGTCGGAGAAAGTGATGATCGTTGAACTCTTATATTGCCTATGTCCTCGTGGCCTGAGTCGGTATTGATCAGTCCTTTGGTTATGTAGTCGCCAATCTGTTCGTCAATCACCTCAGCCATATGTCCTGCCGATCTGCCTGCACCAATCACATAGACATCATTATCTTTGAAAGTGATGCTGTTTCCCATGATTTCTATACCATCATCAATCTTCTTGATGATATCTTTTGTCATCTTCTTAGGGTCACAATCATCCATCGTCCTGTCGAGAATCTCGAGCAGTAATTTCCTTTCGCGCGAGCTAGCGAGTGCTTCATAATTATCGATATTAGCCATTTGATATTGGAAAATTCGGAAATGATATTTAAATGTTGATATTTCATATGCGAAAATATTATTAGAACCTTTTTTCTTCTTGGTTCTGATGACTCTATTGAATCTGACAGAGAAGTATAAGGAGGAGATGGATCCGCCGTTCTACAAGCGTCTCATGATGCATTTCCAGCTCGATACATACTATGCCAGTTCTTTCAGCAGCATAGAGGACGGATTTGAGGCACAACCACCACGGAGAAAAGATGGTCTGACTGGTGATCTCTCAGCATATGTCCTGATGTATAACCTCTCTGTAAGAGAGTCAGAGTTCTCGAATATAGACATCATGGATGAAAATGACAGGAACTTGATTGACAAGGGTTACGATTATCCCCTTTTACTGCTTAGTGATGGTGCATCTCACAGGTTGGCGTATTGGATGGCAGGGGACTCTTCAGATTATCTCAATGATAGGGAATCCTATGGTCTTGTCATGGGCTGTCCGAAAGTCCCCAGGGTCCTTTTGCAGTATTTCCATGATGATGACAGGGGTTGGTTCGCCATACGTTCTATGGATGAGAGGGACCGTCGTCTGGCACGCAGCAAGACATTGACAGAGATCATCAATGAGGTGTGTGATAATATCTCTGGAGATTCGGGTCCGTCATATCAACCGACATAGTGATCTAATTTCTGGGCTGTGGCATGATTCTCTGGAAAAACAGCATCAGGTCAAAATTCCTTGATTTGTTTTTAAAAGAGTGCGTTGCTAGGGGACGATCCCTCCGGGAGAGCAGCACCTTGCTTATAAATAATAGATAATTTTGAAGCTGTTTCCAGAAAAGATAGAATCGTGCCATAGCCCACTAATTTCAAAATCTTTTTATAGGACATTGCCAAGATACGTTATAGAGGTGATTAGAATCGAGCTCACAAAACGTCCTAAGAATCCTATAATTATAGAAGGTTTCCCTGGCTTCGGCCTTGTGGGGACCATAACGACAGAGTACCTGATTGAGCATCTTTCCACAGAGATGATAGGCAAATTCTGGTTTGAGGAGATGCCTGCAGCTGTAGCCATACACAAAGGTAAGCTCATACCTCCAATCGAGGTGCACTATTGCAAGAAGCACAACATGGTCATAGTCCATGCCTTGGCTTCACCTAATGGTGTGGAATGGAAGATGGCAGATATGATGAGCAATCTTGCTTCAGATCTCAAGGCGAAAGAGATCATATCTCTCGAAGGCATTGCAGGTGATAGTGAAAGCGGTAAATCTTTCTTCTATACGACGCGACCAAAGAACACCGAGAAACTCAAGTCTGTCGCCAAACCTATAGAGGAGAGCATTGTCCTTGGAGTCAGTGGGGCACTATTGCTCAAAGAGAAAAAGACACCTATGACAGCATTCTTCGTTGAGACGGCCTCAAATCTTCCTGACAGCAGGGCTGCTGCTGATATGGTCAAGTTGCTTGATAAGTATCTTGGGCTCAGTGTTGATCCAAAGCCCCTGCTCAAAACAGCGAAAGAGTTTGAGGACAAACTCAAGGGTATCCTCCAGAACAGCAAGAAAGTGACCGAGGATAACAAAAGTAATCGCCTCGACTATTTCGGATAATCAGTCGAAATATCTCGGGTCATAAGGGTCTACAACCTCTGGCTCAGTGAAGTATCTCTTATCTTTTCCTTCTTCTTTTTTCTTTTCTTTGTCATCAAAGGCCTTCGGATTCATTTCTTTCGCCTTCTCAATGTTCATATTACCACATCTCATGCAGTTGTAGAACGGTCCGTATCTCCCAATCTTAAGGTCAAGATAAGTTCCGCATACACACTTGAGGTTTGGCATATCCTTATCCTTGTGATCGTTGCAGACTGGGACATTCTGTGGATTGCGCACGGTAGACTGCTTCCCGCAGAAAGGACAACCATCAATCTTGCTTTCTCCGTATCTCTTGGGGATCCTCATAAGAACTTCGGAAAATGTCTGATTTAAAAATTCTTCGGAATTCAGTACTTGAGATCCTCCAGTCTCTTAATCTCTTCGTAGGCTGAGCTGAGGTTTCTTCCGATATCCAGTGACCTAGAAAGCTCCACGAGATATCCAGGGAATCTCTGAAGCATGAATGGTAGGCGTGTAACACTCTCACCCGGTTGACCCCCATCAAGCATGTGGCTCCGCAGCATCATCGTCATATCTGATGCGAAGGAATCTATATCGTTGGATCTACAGCTTCTGGCCAGATGAGGGTGGTTCTTCGGAGTGGTATGCCTGAATGAATAGTGCCTTCTGCTTTTATCTTTGGACATCAACACAGAGAAAGTAGATCTTGAATCCTTCCAGTTCTCTCTGTAGGAGAAATATATGTCATCATCAGAGCGATTCTGTCTTGGCTCAGTTCTGTAATGTGAAAGGAGAATATGTGCCCCTAGGTTTGAAGTGCCGTTTCCTTGGAAGTCTAGAGAATCTGTGTCAGACATCTCAAGATAGCTTGTGATTGTGTCTATGAGTGGCATATACAGATCAAGGCTTCTCATACCTTCTTTCACCTTCGTCTCATAGATGTCCATGAGTTCGTTGAGCATGGCCATCTCCATGTATAACTCCTCACGCCTTGAGCTTAATTCTGCAAGAGCTGTACCCATCTCAGAGATATCACCCTCTCTACAATAGACAATATTCTCCAGATCGGATCTTATCTGCTCATCCATGGATGTAGAAGAACAATACACTATTTAAAAATATTATTCGGACAATATGTCTCTGATATTCTCATACTTATCAAACATATCATCCGCTTCTGATTGAGATAAACCTCTTCGCACACCATGCAACCCATAATATTCTTCTGGGTCAGTGGAAGAATGATTCACTCTCAAACCTATATGAGCATGTGGTCCTGTTGACATGCCCGTATTGCCTGTATATCCAATAATATCCCCTTTCTTGACTGAGATATTAGGGAAAAGTAGAGAATATATACCATGAACTTGGAGGTTCTGGAATACCCTTCTTTCATCCGGAGAAGAGAGTATCCAGTCATACCAGTCTATGAATTCCTCCTCTCTGCCTTCCGCAAGCGACACTCGCTCAGTACGTCGCTCAGCTGCTTCGCGTCTGATATCTTCGGGATAGTCAGACAGATGGTAGAATCTCAACTGTATTCTATGATTCTCGAGCCTTCTTGAAGAATTACGTACATACCTATCAGTATAGAATGTCAATATCCTGCCAAGATGTTTGAAGGTCCTATATCCTCCGGTCCCTTCGGGCCTTGAGGTGTATCCTATCCTGATCTCTCCGTCGGCAGGAGCTATGATGGGTGTTCCAATCCGAAGCGGGATATCTATACCATCATGGAAGTTCATGTCAGGCCCTCCATAAGCGCCTGTGAGAGGATTTGTCCTTGGACCATATCCCGAAGATATCCTTCTCTGGTGGTCTTCAAAGAAGCCTTCTATAGGGAAATCAAGCTCATACATCCCTATGTCATAAAGGGATTGATTCCTTTTGTTAATCCATAAGGATCTCCTATGCCTTGCATCCGAATCATAATAATCCACTTTGATAGCATACCCAAGATCTGTTTTCTCACCTACAAATAGCAGATCTTCATTTTCAGGGCTAGAATAATCAAGCCTTACTGAGAATGGATAGGATACGCCATCGCTCGACTCAGTCTCTATGAATGATACCTCATCGCCAGCCGTAAGTGGCGTATTGTAAGCATCTATGAGCCATTCTAAAGCTTCTTTATTCTCCGTCTGGAGCCCTTCTATGTCAGCAAGAGACTCTCCTATTCTCATGGTATGCGAAGTCTTCCAAAATTCCTGCTGGATCTGTCTTTCAAGTACAGACTCTGTGCTCCTTGGTCTATGTTGAGCATTCATATCTTCTGATGGCAATAAAGTCATAGCAGCCATAGACATAGCCAACGCAGAATTTCTTATCCACTTTCTCATAATTCGGCGTAATTATGAGCTATTTATATGCATTTTGATACTCTAGAGAATAATAATCATGCTCATGAATTAAATAAAAAGAAAAAAAAGAAAAAAAAGAAAATCAGTCTACGCTTTTCGAGAGCTCAGACCCTGCCTTGAATCTTGGTCCATCATCTTTAGCTGCTAAGAAACTCCACCAAGGTCTCCGTGTCTCTTCGGTTCCATCTTCATGGACTGTTGTCCTGGAGCGCGCGTTCATCCTGAAGATGCCAAAGAGTCTGACCTCATCATCATGGTCTATCTCGACAACATTTCTCTCCTCGTCATACCTTATGGATCTTACTCTCTCGTTCTCGCTAGCGCTCAAGGCTACTGAAAGGCCAAAATCAGCCCCTCTTAACTCCTGAGCTTCTGATAGTCGTTCTCTAGCCTCCCTCTTTTCGTCTTCTGAAAGTTCTCCTGGACTTAGACCTCTGGTCATTCTCTCAGCCAATTGGGATGAAGCCCTATCTTCTGTTCTATCATCCTCTCTTCGATCATCTCTTGGAGTAGGTTCATCCTGGTCAGAATCATCATCACCTCTATAATCCTCCACAGTCCTATTCCTTGGCGATTCTTCTTCCCAGATAGTATCTCTCGAAAGATTCATTGAAGCAATGTAATCATCTGTGAGCTGGAGCAGTTCCCCTTCTAGTCTTAGCACTTCTCTGCAGACATCTGTTCTACAACGTTCAAGTGCAGCAATATCCTCTTTTACAATTCCTCTTATTTCACTGACTACTGGCGGAGAGTTGAGTATATCTGTTTTTGCTCTTTCTACTAACCTTTTTCTCACGTCTGCATTATCGCTCACCCGTCTGCACACATCATCTCTACATCTCTCAAGTGCAGATTCTATGTTTTCGATAACCCTAGTAAACCTATTCAATGCATCACTTAGGTCGTCCTCGGTAACAGCACTTCGTGTCTCATTACCTTGTATAATCCTCCCTTGATATCCTATCGTATCAGGAGGGCCTCTTGTTGTATCAACAGTCTCATCATCACATCTTCCTTCTGAGAGGAGATGTGCTGTAGAACCGCAAACCTCACTGTCTTCTGTGTATGCCGTTGCGTCCAACATTACTGAAGTGAACAGTAATGAATCAGCACTGGCTCTCACTTCTGGAATGTCGATGACGATGCGGCCTCCTGATCCGCCGCCACCTTCAAAAGCCATCTCAACCTTACCAAAGCTCAGACTCAAAGTCTCTGCGGGTTTATCGTCATCATCATGGCGGGTTTGCTCTCTATTCAACTGCCATGCATATATTAATTCAAGATTATCCTCGTCTGCATCTGTGGAATCAGATTCGCTCAGTGCAGCACCCCAAGCCCATGAATAAACCTCTATATCTTCCTCATGACCATCATCACCAGCATCAGAACTTTTTCTTATCCTGATGTCCGAGACTGATACTTTTCCTGCGCCGCCACCTCTGCCACGTCCTGTCTCGGCAACCATCTCTGCATCAGGGCATCTTCTTAATTCATTATTTCCCCAACAATATAGAGTGTTGTCATCATCTATTGCAGCTCTATCGCTGCCATCATAGGGAGTTACCCGACAAACTATCTCGTTGCTCCTTGTAACGCCGCATCTGGATGCCGACAAGTCAGACGTGGGCACCTCACTTTGTCCAATTGTAGCATATGTGTGATATATCTTCTCATCAATCGCAATCCTTGCCCTTGCCATGGCCTCTTCACTCTCACTTTCGGTTTCGGCGCTTATGGTTGTAACCTGTGGCGAATCCTCCCTTGCAAAGGCGTTTTCAGTGAGGACCAGAGGTACAGCTAACAGTGCAACAATAAAAAGAAAAGGTATTCTCATCATCAGTATTTGTTTTGTGTCTACCATGTCTTATGTTATTGTCTATGGGTTTAAAAACATGATGTTTTTTTCATATGAATGTCATACATATTTTTCAAGACTCACTTTCTCTTTTTTCATGTCGATAAAATCAAGACAAAAATAGTCAAAAAAAGGACAGTTGTCCAGTTTCTGTTGTCAAATATCGACATAAATAATAGAAATAATTCCGACAAACACGACTAATGGTTTTAATCAAAGCTTAAAATATCCATTATAAAAATATCTAAATGTTTTTGCTTTTTATCAATAGTTTTCATCACTTTTGTCCCGGAACAGATCAGGGTATCCTTCTCTAATCACTTGATCTAATCTTCCACCATCCATCTTCGAGATATGCTCTGTCACTCTTTCTTCAAGCCATATACTTACGATATTCTCATCAATGCTGCCCTTTCTGAGCGCACTATAAGCCTCATCTAAGGTCTCATAACCCTCTTTGAGAAGGTGGTTGTAAGGGCCATTTATGGCAGCCATCTGTTCTTCTGAAACCCTCAATAAGTCACAGAAACCAGACATATATTCCTTGATGCTTGTAAGATGTTCCTCGATGGACTCAATCCTCCCTTTCTCAAGAGATTTGATGTGATCATATGCAGATGTGATCTGCCTAAATATCTCATTTTTCTCATCATCTGAAAGATAGTTATGTCCTTGCTCTTTGAGCATATTTTTGAGCTGAGGATATCCATTTGCAATCCCATCAATTAGGATTTCGTTCTTGATCTCGCTTCCCTCCAGGAAACCTTCTTCTATCCATAATGAGACCACATCGGGCTTTATCTTCCCATTCTTGAGCATATTATAGGCATCTTCGATCGTCTCAGCACCCTTCTCATTCATGTACATTAGAAAGCCTTTGAATTTGTTCCTAAAATCGTCATCTCCAAATATGGATATGAAACTACTCTTCTCGAGCTCTTCGAGGATTTCCTCAATTGAAGCTTGACTTTCCCTATTCATAGTCGGGCTAAGCCTTCTCTATACAAAAAAATTGCTTTTTTTCCACTGATATGGAAATGTACCAAAAGTGTATACTGGTGTGAAGCTGTCGGGAAAATGCCAGAACAGGTTGAGATACCCCCATAAAATCCACAAAATGATGTATTGTTGTTGTGGAACCCCCCTTATACATGCAAAACCCCTTAAACTGATTTGTCGGGATTATATCATAATGTAATAGAAGATCCCGACAGTGTCGGAATGATTCAAGAAAATGGCATTTTTCCGGAATTGCTAGATTCGGGATTATCCCGAAAATAAAAAAAACCATAATCTTTTGGCGTTTTTTGGCCTATCAAGGGGCTTTTCCAAGGCATAGATGTATGGGTTATAAGAAAAATCCTCCAGAAATGGCTTAATTTAAGTTTGATTAAAATCTATAAGAATTGATTAAAATAAAATAAATAAAAATCAAGCCTTCTGGCCGGCACTGAGCTTCTCGTTCTTGACCACGCGTTGGAGCTCCTTGATGTACTTGAGCGTGGTATCCATATTGTTCCGTATCTTCTGCATGGACTTCTCGAACGCCTGCTCCAAGGTGTTCCCATTGAGCTT
>CAZJJJ010000004.1:15170-33273 GCA_964546295.1 uncultured Methanosarcinales archaeon | reverse complement strand
CATACATCTCACTTGTACTGAAGATACCATTATAACGCAAGACTTTCTCTTCAACGATTGCACGACGCTCTGGCATGTACATTATCCAGGAAAAATCATTTATAAATATTCCCAAAAGAGAGCGTCATGTTTTAGGAAATCAGTGAAGCATTATCTCTATATCTCCACCGAACACTTCCTTAAGGCCCTCAAAGAAAGCCTCTTTGACGAACACCCTATCAAGAATGATGTCTTTCGAGAGCTCTTCCTCCAATTCCTCCATCGAACTTTCCCTGTGGTTGCTGAGAGAACCATCATCCTGCATATCAGCATATGAGACCTGACGTTCTTCCGCATCCAGATCATGCACTATGAAGACCTTGCGATTCAGTATAAGGGCTTCACCGATCTTTTCACCCTTCTTGACCCTCACTTTAGAACTATCTATGTCCTTCGCGCGCTTACGCTGCAGATACTCTACCACAGTCTTTATGAAAGCATTATACTTCTTCCTTGCCTTGACTACATCATCACTGGATAGCTTGTTCTTGTCAAAATCTGATTTTGCCTTCATTATATCCTTCAGAGTGGTGTATACTGACTGCGGCAATTTTCCCTTGTCGATGATATTCTGCTTGAATCTCTCAGATATCTTCGCATCGGGTACCTCAGTGACACCTTCAGAGACAAGAACATCACGTACGCTAGAGATAGCCTTGTCATAGAGCTCATTGATGGATGAGACATTCTTCCTTGACTCAATCTCCTTGAAAAGCTTCTTTATACGCTCAAGGTATTCCTTCGATTTCTTGAGAAGATCATCAATCTTAGAACCTTGTATCTCCTTTATAACACCATGCTCTATGTCTTTCCGGGTCTTGATGACCTCTGTCAATATGTCGACATATTTCTTCTCGAGCAGCTTTTCCTTCTTGACAAAGACCTCTTCCATCACTTTAGGTGTCTCTTTCGGTGCAGGTGGTGGAAGTCCGTATGTCATCAGAGCCGCCTGTGAAGGAGTCTGTATGCTCAAGAATATATCCTCCATGGCGATCTCACGCAATTTGTACCTTATTCTGCCCTGTATCTGCTCTCCAGAGCTCATGAACATCTCGATAGCCTCCTCGCTCGGCCTGATCTTGCCCATGTGCAGCAGCTGTTTCCACGGCATGAAGATGCCTCTGTCATACAATGGAACACCATCCCTGAGCAGATCGAAAATTACTGGATGAGCCTCCTTCAGACTATCCCAGAAATCAGTCAGTATGTACACTTGGATGTGGAACTCCCTCTGGACACCAGTGATCTGCTTTGCATCGTAGCCCATCGATATTATTATTGAGCGCAATTTATCCTTCAGTTCTGCCCGTGTCATCTTCTTGACATCAGTGTCATCAATGACTACGTAGACATCAATATCAGAATCCTGGGTGATACGGCCCTTTGTGAAGGCTCCTGCAATACAATATGATACTATGTATTTCTCGAATTTCTTTATCACCATCCGCTTATGCACATCAGCGATCTTGAACCCCGACACTATACCTCTGTCATAGACTGGGGCCGAAACAGATAAGGTATCTATGAGGTCAAGCTTCTGGTCATAGCATGATTGCCAGACTTCAGAGACGAGGATGACTTCTGGAGAGAATGACTTGTCTATATCTGCAGCAATCTCTGAGGTGATCTTCGAGAGCTTATCCTTAAGCTCCATCTTGGACATCTTCTTTGAATCATTATCATCCACCAAGACCAGCACATTAATCTTTGTCGTGTCTACGTTCCCTTTCTCATCTTTCTGGTCTGGCAGCATGGCTACGCTCTGTATATAAGTGTCGAATTTATCAAGAAGTTTCTTGGAAAGCTTTTCCAGTTTCTCTTTATTTTTATCGAACTTCTCTTTGAAATCTTTTGGCAATGCGTTGTATTGCGCCTGAAGCTCTTCCTTTGTCATCGTATTGTTATTCTCGAGAACCAGAGAATTTGATTTCTTGGCATTTTTTGTCTTATCTTTCTGAGCTCCTTTTGATGCCATTGATGCTTTCTGCTTCTTTCCCGTGTTTCCAGTCTTCTTTGACATGATAATCACCATCCATTGTGCATATACAGAGTAATATTAGGGGTAATTGTGTGCTGAATATATAAATTCATTCAAAACAAGTGAGACAAAAAAGTCACAGAAAAAGTTCAATCATAGAAATATTGTTTTATTGTCTGCGTCACCGCCAAAGGATCGGGATCCTGCCAGACATTCCTGCCGATCGCAAGACCTGTCACACCCGCTCTAGAAGCGACTTCCAGATACTTCTGGAGCTTGTCATTCTTCATCTTTGCGCCACCGGCCATCAACACCTTCGTCTTCCCTGCACACTTCACTATCCATGGAAGGTGCTCTAACTGCTTGGGTTCACGCAACTTGACATAATCGAATCCTAGCTCCTGGCCTATCCGTGCAGCATAGGCTATTGTCTGGTAATGATCGGGGTCTTTCACATCCTTACCCCTAGGATACATCCAACCAATTGTTGCAAGGCCATACCTCCTTGCTTCCCTGATGACCTCATAAGAATCCTTGAAGCAATGACCTTCATATTTGGAGCCTGGATAGATTGTCATTCCGATAGCAGTAGCACCCATCCTATATGCATCCTTCGGTGAGAAGACGAGAGGAGAATATGGTTCCTCCTTAGAGAGCTGTGTCTTGCCATTGACTTTTATTATCAACGGAACAGAGCTATCATGATATCTCTCTGCAAGACCATGGTGAAGTATGACTGCATCATACTGCCCTTCCTTGGCTATCTTGACTATGTATGCCGGGTCTATATTGGTCTCGTTGAAATCTGCAGGCCCGTGCTCAAGACCTTGATCGCATGCAAGAAGCAGGAGCTTGTCTTTCTTCATCAGGACGTCTCTTCGTTTTCCGAATACCATAGGTTAATTCCATACTGTATCGTTTTTATATCTTTTCATTTTACGCAGTCATCAGCACCAAAGAAGGAGTATAATCTATTTCTTGTGAGAGAAATGGATGTTCAAACGCCAAAAACGTTAATAATGCGAAAGATAACCCGTCATGCATGTATATACCTCGAAGAGACTGGCAGAAAGAGCTTGATAAAGTAAGAAGATACGATCAGGAGCACATCCTCAAGTTCTGGGATGAGCTCGGCTATACATCGCAAGAGAAACTCATAGGGCAGATAGCATCGATAGACTTCGAACTCCTCGAAAGGCTGAAAGAGGAGCATATAGAGAAGATAAATTCCGAAGATAAAGAAAAGCATTTCTCGCCTCCTGAAGTCATAGACCTTCCGACCTCAGAGGAAGAAATCCAGGAAAGGACCAGAGCCAGGAAAACCGGTGAAGACCTACTCCGAGATGGAAAAGTTGCAACCTTCATGGTCGCAGGTGGACAAGGGTCAAGACTAGGATTCGAAGGACCTAAAGGCTGCTACAGGATATCCCCAATAAAGAAGAAGAGTCTATTTCAATTGCACGCGGAAAAGATGCTAGCCATATCAAGAAAATACGGAAGAAGCTTTCCGCTTTATATCATGACTTCAGAGGCAAACCATGAGGAGACAAAGAGATTCTTTGAGGAGAATGACCATTTCGGTCTGGGTGAGGTACATTTCTTCAGACAGGACATGATTCCTGCCATTGATGCAAAAGGCAAGCTATTCTTATCAGAAAAAGATACCATCTTCATGAATCCCAATGGACACGGAGGAAGCATCTATGCTCTGAAAGACTCTGGTGCCCTTGAAGACATGAAAAAGAAAGGCATTGAACATATATTCTATATCCAGGTGGATAATGCACTGGTGAACATCCTGGACCCGGTGTTCCTAGGTCACCATAAGATCAAAGAGTCAGAGATGAGCAACAAAGCGGTCAAGAAGGCATATCCTGAGGAGAAAGTCGGTGTCTTCGGTGTTGTGGATGGGAAGAACACAGTGATAGAATACAGCCTGCTCCCCGACTCACTTAGATATCAGAAGGATGAGAGAGGAGAACTCAGGTTCAACGCAGGCAATACAGCAATCCACTGCATAGATGTAGAGTTTGCTGAAAGAGTGTATGAGCGGTCACTTCCATTCAACAAGGCATTCAAACAGATACCCTACATAGATGATGAAGGGAATGAGATTGTGCCAGAAGAACCCAACGGGTACAAGTTTGAGATGTTTATATTCGATGCATTAGAAATGTGCAAAAGGTCCATCACTATGATTGTGGACAGGAGAAAGGAGTTTGCGCCCGTCAAGAACAAGACGGGTAATGACAGTCCAGAATCTGCAACCAAGATGATGTCTGACCTCCACAAGACCTGGCTGAAGAGGTGCAAGATAGAAGTCAGGGACGATAGTACGGTCGAGATCAGCCCCCTCTTTGCTCTTGACGCTGTTGAGTTGAGCAAGAAGATATCTCCAGGAGACATCGATACAGAGAATGATAGGATTTATCTTGGATGATTCAGTTCCGGCTGTGCAGATACATAGCAATCTCCCGTACCACATCCTGCTTCTTGGTCAGGCCTCTTATGCGATTAGCCAAATCCGAAAGACCCAATGATCCTTGGAGCCAGTCTGCGATATCGTTCTTATTATTATTGACGTGTGATGCAAAAGTGGCATCATCTATGTATATCATCTCATCAAGCATCCCTTCAAGATCACTGACCGCTTTACCATGAGAGAAAACGAAATCGTTGCTCTGTGATGCACCTTGCGGAGGATTGTGGTGCATGAATCTGGATATCAGCTTTATCGTCTCGATGCGAGAACCGCACCCCAGTAGCTGTGTCCCCAATTGGAGATCTCCTAGCCAATTCATTACCCAAGTGGCAATCTGATTATTCTGATTGTTTACCATAGAATAGAAAGATGCATCATCCATTATCGCCAATTCTTCAAGGAGGTCTTGCAGAGTAGATACCTTCTTATTGGTAGGCATCAGAAGCGAACCATCTTGCTGAGGGCTATGTTGGTTCTGAGTGTTCTGTTGGGGCTGGTTCATCATACCGTTTCCATTCCATGGTTGCTGGTTAGGTTGTTGGAAAGGATTCTGGGATTGTTGAGAGTAGCCTTGTGCATACTGGTTAGGATCTCCGAAGTTCCTCATGTCATTGCCTTGCTGGCCATTCTGCTGTGAAGGATTGCCCACAAAACCTTTCTCACCAGTGATCCTATCCTCGTAATTGAAAGAAGCGCCCATAGGTTGCTGATCAGGATGCTGGTATTGCTGGGGCTGCTGTTGAGGAGGCTGCTGGTTTGGATTGTAGAACTGCTGATTAGGAGGTTGGTTATTCTGAGCAGACCATTGTTGCTGTGGTTCGGGCTGCTGCATGCGTTGTTGGTCAGGTTGTTGGTATTGTTGGGGTTGTTGCTGAGGCTGCTGCTGATTGTTCTGGTAACCTGAATGTTCTGAGATTTGTGGCATAGGAGAAGCTGATTGTACAGGTGCAGAAGGACTCACCATATCTGCCTGTGATGCAGTCTCTAATGAAGGGCTTTCCTCTGTCTCCTCTTCTTCTTCGACACCCTGCCCCTTATTCTCCCCTTCAAGGAACGGGTTGTACTGGTTGGTCACGACCTCGTAGAGACCGATGAACTTCTCCATATTCTTCTCCATCATGTCCATCTTCTCATTCATGATCTTCGATTCTTCCTTCCTCTTCTCCGAATCGACCGTGAGCTCATTGATCCTCTTTTCTACCTCTTTAGTCCTATCATTGAGATTGTTGCTCACTTCAACCAGAGTCTTTATCTGCTCCATGAGAAGGTTGAGCATGCTAGCGCTTTCACGCGAAATGTTCTTCGCTGCAAAATTGGTATCTTCCTGTTGGTCTTTCAGCTTATCCAACTCAGCCTGACCCTCATCACTCTTCTTATCAGACTCTGTCTTTTGCGCGTCTCCTACCTGTTGATCCTGAGAAGTGGTCTGCTGTGAAGATTGCTGGGGTTGGTTAGAGGCAGATTGCTGTTGCGTCTCCTGAGATTGTTGCTGAGACTGGGATTGCTCAGACGGTTGCGGTGATTGTGGTTGAGACTGCTGTGACGGCTGTGTCTGTTGCGTCTCTTGAGATTGTTGCGAAGGTTGTTGTGAACCTTGACTCTGATCGGAAGAAGGTTGAGACTGAGATTGATCAGACGGTTGCGGTGATTGTTGCGGTTGAGACTGCTGTGACGGCTGTGTCTGTTGAGTCTCTTGGGATTGTTGCGAAGGTTGTTGTGAACCTTGACTCTGATCGGAAGAAGTCTGCTGAGGCTGCTGCGGCTGTTGCGTCTCTTGAGATTGCTGCGAGGGCTGTGCCTGCTGAGGTTGCTGTGAGGACTGCTGTGAACCTTGTTGGTTTTGGCCAGAAGAAGCCTGCTGTTGCGCCTCCTGAGACTGGTTAGACTGAGAGCTATTGTTCTCGTCACCACGAGAAGAATTCTCTTTAACCTTGTTTATCATATCCTTAATCAGTCCAATCCCCTCTTTTTTTTAGACAGCCCACCAATCAAGACTGCATTGCTGTCGGCCAGACCTGTCCAGACTCTCTCATTATAGAACCTGGCATCCTAGCCCTCTCAGTCGAGACATCACCAGCTTCAGGTATGAACTGGACCTCAAACTCCTCATCTGCAGTCAGATAATTCTCAGGAGTGAGTCTGTAATAAAGCCTGTATATCTCACCTCGTGCCACTGCTGTGTCGCCTAGTCCGAGTTGCGTCTCATAACAGAAAGCTGTTTCAGGCATGAGTGTCTCAAAAGAGCAAAAGTCCCGCCTTGGATACCGTGTCACAGTGATATTGACCTCTGGAGCTGAGAGAGACTCAGGATCCTCTGTTGAACCCACGGCATGGACAAAACCCAGCCAACGACCAGAGTCCGTAACAATCGGAGTGTCATTTATCGATATGTTCACAGGATCACCAGGAGCTGCGTCTGAAACATTAGCCCCGAGATCAGTATACCCATATACTCCTTCTCGAGTGAAATAGAATTCCAGGTGATCATCACCAGGCCTTGTGTCGAGTCTTACTCGCTCAGGAAGCCTGTCGTTATCCATATCAACGATATTGACAGAACTAGAATTGTCCACGCTAGGTATGTCGAAATCCAGATCCTCATTCTCAGTATGCTGGAGTCTAGCCGTAAAAGACCCTGCATCCGACGTGAATACGAATCCTGCAGTGGCAAGATCATACGCAAAAGAACCCGCCCTCGTACGCACAAGCATTGTTATGCCGTAAGCACGCTCTATCGTCACGTTGTTATGAGAAGAGATGCTTATCACATCAAGCACCGTCACCAACCTGTCCCTGACATCTGTACCGACCGTAAATGCTCTTTCTTGGAGAATACCGACGGTCCTTACAATGACCGATGCTGCGACTGCAGCTACAAGTATGGCAGTTATAAATATAATTAAAGTAGAAACTCCCATTATCGCTTTCTTGTTGGACCTTCTTGGAAACATCATACTAACCAATCATCGTTATAACCAATCAATACTTAAACTTTTTCGGACTTACGCGCAACAGCTATTCATCTTTTAGAGAAGCTTCTTTTAAATAGTTTATGAGTAATTTTCGAGTGGTGACAAATGACATGAAACGAAAAGAACAGCAATATCAAAGGGAAAATGGGAAAATTATTAAATGCTGCTATCGAAAATTGTAACTACTCATTATTTGACGACATATCCGAAAAGAGGTGCAGAAATGAAATTTTATCTTGATGAAGAACCAGAGCATAGGAAAATAGCGTATTTCTCGCTTGAGATTGGGATTAAGCCAGAGATTCCAACTTATTCTGGTGGTCTTGGCATACTGGCAGGAGACACGCTCAAGAGCTTTGCAGATCTTGGAGAACCTGTCGTGGGTGTGACTCTCCTCTACAATAAAGGATACTTCCATCAAGAGATAAAAGATGGAGGACAGAAAGAGGTCCCCGTCGAGTGGAAGAAGGAAGAGCACCTCACAAGGCTCCATGCAAAAGCGACAATAAGACTAGAAGGGAGAGACATAACCATACAGCCATGGCTATACCTCATAGAAGGTCATAACGGAAAGAATGTACCTGTAATATTTCTTGATACAGACGTGGAACAGAACACAAAAGAAGACAGGGAACTGACAGAATACCTCTACGGGGGAGACCGAAGATATAGATTACTACAGGAAGCAATACTAGGAATAGGTGGAATAAACATACTCCAGACATTAGGTCATAGCGCCATAAGAAAGTTCCACATGAATGAAGGGCATTCCTCGTTCCTCACTCTTGAGCTGATGAACAGGAACAACCATGACCTGGAGAAAGTCAGGGAGTCCTGCATCTTCACAACGCACACACCTGTGCCTGCAGGGCATGATTCCTTTGAAGTAGAGCTCGCCAAGAGCATACTCTATGAGTTCTATGATATAGACAAACTACACCATGACAACATAATAGATCATGAAGGAAAGCTCAATATGACATATCTTGCGTTACACCACTCTTCATTCGTGAACGGCGTAGCAAAGAAACACGGCGAGGTCTCTCGGAAAATGTTCCCGGGACACAGCATAGAGGCGATAACCAATGGTGTGCATGCAGGAACCTGGGTCTCAGAACACATGGCAAAAGTATTTGACAAATACATTCCGTCATGGCGAAAGGACCAGTATGCTATACGATATGGGATGAGGATACCCACAGAGGACATATGGAATGCACACATGGAGGCAAAGAAAGAACTATTGGAGTTCGTACACAAGCATACTAAACAGAAACTGGACCCTGATGTTTTCACGATAGGTTTCGCCAGGCGTGCAGCGACATACAAGCGTGCAGACCTCATATTCAGCGATATAGAAAGATTGAAGAGCATACATAAGAAAGCAGGGAAGATTCAGATAATATTCGGCGGAAAGGCGCACCCGCACGACCAAGGCGGAAAAGACATAATAAGCCACATCCTTGAAAGCATAGAAAATTTAAAAGGAGACATTGATGTTGTATATCTTGACAATTATGAGATGTATAGAGGTAAGCTGATGACTGCCGGTTGCGATATATGGCTCAACAACCCGCTAAGACCGAGAGAGGCTTCCGGGACATCAGGCATGAAAGCAACTCTCAATGGTGTACCACAATTCTCGGTGCTTGACGGTTGGTGGATTGAAGGCCATGTAGAAGATTTCACAGGTTGGAGTATAGGACCCATGCCCACAGACGTAGAAGAAGAGAACGATCAGCAAAAAGACATAGACGATCTTTACACAAAACTCGAGAAGAAGATACTCCCCACATACTACAAAGATGCTGAGAAGTGGAAAGAGATAATGAGACACTGTATCGCTTTCAATGGATCGTTCTTCAATACTCAGAGGATGGTCGACCAATACACAAGCATATATTTCAGATAGGATGTGGGTATGGAGTTAGTTTTATATAGCAAAAGACAGAATCTAAATCCATGGGAGTGGGTCAAGGAGATCTCATCGAGATAAGGTATACCGGATGGAAGAAGAGTTCAGGCGAGATGTTCGAATCCAACGAAGACACCAAACAACCGCCATTCACCATGAAGGTAGGTTCTAGAGAATTCATCGAAGGCCTAAGTAAAGGCGTACTTGGCATGGATGAGGGTGAGACTAAGAAATTCGAAGTTCCTTATTCTGAGGCCTACGGGAGGAAGAGACACGAGCTTATCCAGGCGATCCCACGTGTGCAGCTCATGGGTAAGGTCGAACCCAAAGTGGGAAAAGTACTTATGCTAAAAAGCGAGAAGGGTGGCGTATTCCCGGCAATGATAACTGAAGTGGGATACGACAAGGTTATGATCGATATGAACCCTCCACTTGCAGGTGAGGACCTCATATTCCAAGTGAAAATTGAAAGGATTGTCAGAAAGGCAGGAAAGAGATGAACCTCATCTTACTTTTTTAAAATATTTCGGAAACACACGTTTCGCTTCTTCTTCACCCTTTTGGATTGCGACCTTCATCTTCGAGAAATCTCCAACAGTTATGTTCTCCATATCAGGTTGAAGGAGCACTATCCGTTTGTCATTCGGGATTCGTGTAGCATTGTGCTCCAAGAGAGACAAGACGTGATAAAAATATTCCAAACCAGAATGATTCTTCTTCAGAGTAGGCAATCGCGAATTCACATCACAGATGATGACTTTCTTGTATCTTTTAGGGACATGATTATAGGGCACATTATTCACCACCCCACCATCGACATACATCTTTCCCCTTATAATCTTTGGAGCGAATATTATGGGTATGCTCATGCTTGCCCTGACAGCATCCAGTATTTTTCCTTCTTTGAAGACTACCTCTTGCCCCGACTCGAGATCAACGGCATTCACTACAAGCTTTATCTTCGTATCGTCAAAAGTAGAGTTCCCGTATATACTCCAGAGAAGCTCTTCGATAACAACACCTTTCACGAAACCCTTCAGTGAAAAATTGAAATCCTTAAACCGCACCAAATCCTTAACTGTATGCTTTAGATACCTGTCGACAAGGTCAAGATTTTTCTCCAATGCATATATGGCACCTATAATAGATCCCATGCTGGTTCCTGATATGAAATCAATGTTAACATTGTATTTCTCCAACTCTCTCAGCACACCTACATGAGCAAGACCCTTCGCACCACCTCCGCTGAGGACAACGGCAACTTTATTGTTACTGAATTTCAGATCAGGGAAAAAGTCGATGACACTGCTCTTCCTGTCAGGTGTGACAGTCTTCTTGGTAAATATGGTCGGTTGAGTGAAGATAGACCAATCATTATCCTCTTTCTCCTCGAAATCATGCTTCCTTAACCTTCTCACACCTTGCATGGTTCATATTCCTGTGCTGGTGATTTATAACATTTTAGTTATTGATAGTGTACGGCCCCTGAACTAATGGATAATTTTTTAAATCATCCTAGACACCACGAGATCATGAACAAGAAAAAGCTTAAGAGACGAATCAAGAGGTTGTTCGACCCGAAGCTCCTCATGGCTTATTTCGTCGTATTCATCATGATAGGGAGTGGTTTCGGATTTGTGATGAACTATCGGACAGGAGGGGGCAACATAGAGTACTACAATGATCACAGACTAAGACAGACTGAGCAGGGTTACATCCTATTTTTTGAGGGTAATGAGCTAGATTTCCTAAGCCATCCAGGGCAGATATCAGGTTTCGATATGCCTGAAGAGGCTATGGATATCCTGGAGCAGACAGATTATTTCACAGTGTCATTCGACCCTTCGATAGATGACAGAGGAGAGATGCAATATGCGATAAGCGTCATCTTCCAACACCTCTATAATGCAAAAGGCAGGATGGTAGGTGTTGGGGTGACAGAAGAAGACATGTTCCAGGATCTGCAGATATTCAACTGCTCGGATTCTACTATACAATCACCAGGGATTGTCTTCGAAAAAGGCGATGAGAATGATGTCACATACGATAGCAACACTGGATGCATCAAGGTGCAATCACGTGACCCTATGCACAGAGTGCAGTTTGCTGACCACTTGGTATATAGTCTTCTCGGCATCATCTGATATGATATGAGGTATCCATATGACAAAAGAAAAGCCAAATGTGCGCAAGACAGATATCGGAAAGAAGGAAAAGGCTGTAGAGGGAGAGCTGAAGAAGGAGAACGAACATCCTGAAGAGATCATCAAGGATGAACTGGAATATGGGGAGAAGCACCCATACAAGGGAGAGCAGGATCCTGAGCTGGACAAGAGCAGCAGGAGACTAATGCTTTATGCTATCATTGGCGCTGCCATCATTATCGGCGCGATCATAGCGGTGACTAATCTCATAGATGTCGAAGAGGGATCATATGAATACAATGGATTCCTGTTCGAGAGGTACCCTGGCAATGAGGCATGGTATACATCTGTGATGATGAACGATATGATATACCCTCTTCCATTCCATTATGGACCTAGAGATCTTGAAGAGATACCTTATAGCGTCAACGAAGAAAGACTTTTGGCCAGCGAATTCATCTTCTTGTCAATACCACCCATGGATGATGAGAGCGGAGCTGAAGCAAGAAGGATGGGGCAGGCGGCGATAGAGGTCGGCAAGATAATAGGCACAAGGAACAACATATTCAATATACCGGCAAGAGCCACCTTAACACATTATCCTGCAGGTGAAGAACCTCCAGAGACAGACGAAGGAGAGACAATTCCCGTAGTGAACTGCGATAACGTGCCAGAGAATTCGAGCGTGATTATGTTCGGTATCAGTGATCATACCATCGTTTATGAGCAGACGGATAATTGCATTATCGTGCAAGGCACTGATGGTAGAGAGACCATAAAAGCAGCGAACAGATTGACATATGGGCTTCTGGGCATAATGAACTGATTCTCTGAGTATATGTATCAGAAGCGGTTCATATCACTATGGATACAAGCGTACCCTATCAGATGTTATTATCCTAGGAGACACAAAGGACACATGAGTAGACATGCCCACTTGAGGTTCGAGCCTTATGTCCACATTCGAATCCTCACGCAATGGCTCAGACAGCCCAAAACATAGTTCTACGCGATCACCCCTTGTTATGTATCCTTCTGAGTGTGATGAGCCTTCCAAGAGATATCGTGCAGTGAATGTCCCGTTATTTTCTATCTCATCTATGACATATCCTGATGGACCCCTTTCGCAGTCCCCTGGAGAATATGTATAAGTATAGCCATCAGAAGATGTATCAACTGAAACCATTGCAGAATTTAGGTCTACAGGATCCGAACCTGGAGCAAGCTTAAGGTCCATCCGGATATCGCTCACAGAATGTCCAGATGTATTCACACCCGTGACCCTGTTAGTCTCGACAAAGGTAGAGACCGCACGGCGCGCCTGCTCCCCTGTGTGCAATGCCCTGTTCTGCAAAGATTGGACTGTCTGCACCAGCACATTTGCAGTGATTCCAGCAACAATTATCATTGCTATGAAAATGATGAGTGTTCCAATTCCTGCATCCGCTCTCTTATTATGGTTCATCTGGTACTACCCTCGCATGTCTGTCGTTTTACCTTTTTACTCTTGATCCTCATCCTTGTCAAGAGGAATTGGAGAGGTAGAGCCATTGCTATACCCAAGGTCTCAATCTCTTCTATAGTCTGCATCTCGGGCCCTCCGCTTGGAAGGAGACCAGATACGAAATCTGGTACGACGACCGAGATGACGGCCCCAATCCAGATCATCAGTACAAAATCCTGGAAAAAGGCATAAGGGCTCCCACCATCGATCACCTTGACTGTCAGCGAACATATTAGTGCATGGACTATGACCATAAGCCCTATGTATGCTAGCACCAGTTCAAGGTTGACAGCAGGAGCGGGGGGTAGTATGTTGCCAAAAGCATCTGCTACCTCCCCTGTATCCTGTGCCATATCGAATGGAGCTGAGAACATCTCAGATAATGTCTGCGAAATCTTCGCAGTGATGTAAGCGGATGCGCTGAATCCCACGAGTGCACCATAGAATGCACCCTTCAGCCCAGAGGCCAATTGGATCCTGAATCTCCTAAGTGAAAGCAGCTTGTTGAAATTGCTAGCGATGATCTCACCAATCTTCTGCCCATTACCGCCAAGATATATGCTCTCGGAGAATATCTGGGTGAACTGGTGTATCAGGTTGCTTCCCGATTCGCCTGAGAAATAGAACCATGTCTGGAACTTGTCACAGCCTAATCTCAATCTCCTATAGACATTGACGACAAGATCATTCAAAGAACCGAAATCGTGTACCTGCAATGCAGATATGCTGCTTATCACGGCACCCTCCTTGATCTCTGTGACGCTGCCCAAAGTCCTCACAAATGCGGGGTACGACTTATCCCTACTGAAGATCTTCTTCTCTTCGGCAGCACCATAGTACCCGACAATAAGCAGAGGCAGTATGCCTATGCCTATATTGACGAGGAAAGAGAAAGGATTCCATAATAGCAACAAGGTCAAAAGGAGGGCTGTTATAGGAATCACGATGATCGCAACCTTTTTGGCTTTCAATCGTTCCTTTGACTTGACTTTCTTCAGACTATGGCATAGCTTATCTGAAGGAATGATAGACCTGATCAGGAAGTACAGGAAGAGGTCTATGATTATGACTCCCACAAGACTGTATCTTACCACAAGCTCGACAGAGATACCCATCACCAGAGGTAAGAGAAGTGATATGGACATCGCAAAACCTGTAGCTACAGTCATGGATATGAAAACTTCCTGGAGCATCCGGATGTTCTCCATCGATTTCTTGTAGGCAACTGAATAATCTTCCAATACAGATTCCTGCTCATCTATCAAGAAGACTTCGATATTCTGACCGAAATCCATTATTGCAGCAAAACGATCCAAGAAATCTGAGAATACTGGAGAAGGGGTGTATGCAGCGATCTTCCTGCATGTATGCGCATAACCAAGATTCCAAGATTTAGCAAGGTAGAGTATCTTCTTCGATATCTTCGATATCTCACCGAAGGACTCTTTCTCAGCAACATGCTTGAACAGGTCCGTCCTCGTCAATTGCAATGTCGAGATGCTTCCTATATATGTGATGAAATAATGGAGATTATTGTTTATGTCAATCTTCTTCTTCTCATAGTTTATGTAAGGGTAGAGCAATACGAATGCCACACCGAAGGCGAAGATGAGGTAGGGCATGAAGAAAGGTATGACATCAAGGATGGTGCGCATATGGAACATGGCAAGCATAGCTGCACTGCAAACACCTGTGATGGGCAACACGAACTTGAAGACAAATTCAGTATACGTCAAGAAGCCAAGATTCGTTATTATCGCTTTAGTATCCATTAATCATCACATCTGAAACGGAACATCATATCTGGAATGGCAGAGCGCTATCCCCGCTGATATGGTAATTCTTCAGTATCTCCCATACATCGAAATAGTTGAAGATCTTGTGTGCAACCATCTGATCTAGTATCTTTGCACGTTTGAACATCTCTGTGTATATGTCCCTAGTATCCTGGAATCCTAACATCATAGCAATCTTCTTCTCAAGTATGTAGCTGTTGTAGAGTCCCCTAAAATTATGGACATCCTCGCGAGAATCCCAAGTGAATACCTCCCTGGATATCATCTTGTTCTCTGGCTCATAATACCTCTCGATCTCTGTGACACTAAGGACACGTCTCACAAACTTACCATTGTTGCTCACAGCCATCTGTATAAGACCAATATTCAAGTTGTCTATGAAAGCGATAGGAACATTGATAGGATCACCTGTAAGCCTCTGTATGAGACTCTTTATGCTACCTGCGTGGAAAGTGCTCATGACAGGGTGACCTGTCTGCATAGCCTGGAAAGCTATGGCGCCCTCAGCACCCCTGATCTCTCCCACTATGATGTAGTTCGGACGCGACCTCAGTGAAGCTATCAAGAGATCCTGATAAGTGACATCAGTCTCTTTACCTGCCTCTCTTGTAACCAGATGTTGCCAGGTCTCGTGAGGCATCGTTACCTCAGGCGTGTTCTCTACTGTATAGACCTTATCATCTGGCTTGATGAAAGCCGACATGGCATTCAATGTTGTCGTCTTACCTGAAGCCGTCTCGCCACATACAAAAGTATTCATGCCATTCTCAAGCGCTAACCATAGATAAGCGGCAATCTCAGAACTCAGTGTAGCGAAGTTGATTACCTGTGTGATACTCACAGGTACTTCGGCGAATTTCCTGATCGTAAAAGAGGATCCCTCAAGTGATACCTCGCGCCCATAGATGAAGTTTACCCTAGAACCATCAGGCATTATTGCGTCAACTACAGGTTGTGCTTCAGATGTTGGGCGCTCGACTCTTTCAGAGACCTCAATGATATACCTATTGAGCTCAAGGTCTGTAGGGAATGTGATGTTCGTATGGACCATGTCAAATATCTTGTGGATCATGGTTATGTTACCTATGCCTGTACAATGTATATCCTCAATATTAGGGTCGTAGAAAATCGGCTCTAGCTTGGCATAACCCACTCGATTCCTGATTATGTAGTATTTGACGGTATCATACTGCTCCTGGCTGAGAACAATCTTTCCCTTGAACTTGTCCATTAGCTCGTTGCCTTTCCCTTTCACTGTTACAATCTCATCATAGAGCTTCAGAAGCACAGGACCGATCTCAAGGACATTCTCTGGCACCGGATATTTGTGCGCTAATTCGATGAGCCTGTCCATCACCTCTTCGAATATCTTCTGGTCCTCCTCTTTTATCCTAGGTTCGACAACATTGTATATCATACCTTTTCCTTCTTCATGGTAGATATGGATGAACATAGGATCGTTGACACCATATATTATGTTAGGATTCTTCTCTCCTTTGAGTGACCTATCAAGCTCTACATAATAGTCAGGAGTCCCCATCTTTTTCTTGATCTCATTGACATATCTTCTTAGATGAGGATACTTTGCCATAGCCTCGTTCAATGATTCGGTTATGTGCCTCTCTTTCTCTCCCATTCATATCACTCTCTTTCTAAGAGAAACTTGCAATCTCTATTGCGAACCCTTTACCAGGTTCTACCTTGAAAGGTACTGCTGCCATTGTCTTATCGCCAGGTCTTTTGAACCTATCTATGAATATGACCTTGATAGGTTCACCAGCGAATGTCTTCACTTCTACCCTGAAAGTAAGATCGGATATCGATCTCATGATAGTGGTAAATTTAGTGTCTATGTGATCAGTATCAACGCAGAATATGATTGTTTTTCCCATCGAATTCAATTTCTTCAAGAACTTTATCAGTTGAAGGTTTGACTCCATATCAAGATCATTCTGCATGAGCAGGAATGAGAATGTGTCGAAGACTATCACATCTTTCTCGAATATTTCCTTGGCACCCATAAGATTCTTGACGAAGTTCTTGCTGAGCTTCATCTCACCAAGGTATGGGAACATAGGCAGAAATAGTAGTTTCTCGAACAATATATGATCGGTGACATTGTAGTCGAGTGATGCCATCTGTTCCACAAAACCCATGGTGTTAAGCTCAGTACTCAAATAGGTGACGGAGGTGTTCTGAGTGAGAAGACCATATACAAGACGTTGAGCGAAGATACTTTTTCCAGCACCATCACGACCCTCGATCAATACGAGAGAGTTCATGGGCAGCCCTCCACCTATGCTCCTGCCCAAAGCGTCCCTATCCAGATCGATCTTATGCAATTGTGCCATTTTCCCTAACCTTCCATAGTAATCCGTCTTGAGCCTTTGGCCCCATACTCATTCGTCACAGTGAAAAGAGCGCTGGTCTCCAAAGGGCCTGTTGCGAGCCGTACCCAGAGGTCAGTCTCTGAGTCCCAGATCCCTGGATTAGGAAGACCATCCTCTTCGATGACCATCATCTCAAGTATCGAATCCCTAGGAATCCTTTCACCTATGACAAAGAAATCCAATCTGTCCTCGTCCAACTCGAGAGTTCCGGTATTACGTATATGGACATCGATTGTTGCTATATACTCAAAAGATATCTCCAAGTTATCAAGATATGACGTGTCACCCGTGAGCTCATCCTCGATCAGTACCTGTACCTGAATGACCTGGTCGCCGTCATGCACATCATTGATGTCCTGATCCATCTCAAGCTCATAGAAATCCTCAGGAGCATCTGTGCCATCAGGACCTAAGAATGATCCCGTGAGATGCTGTCTCTCCCCTGCAGTCCTGATCCTGATACTGATAGAATCGGGTATGGCATTCAGACCATCTGCCGAAAGGGAAGTAAAATTAAGAGGGCCCTCAAGCTCTCTTATATCCGAATACCAGACACCTGTAACATTGTCTCCTTCAAGAGATAGCCTATCATCATCTGCAGTTGTATTCTCGAATATGCCCTCCTCGAAATGTTGATCAGTCTCCCACGTTATAGAATCCGTGATTCCACCTTCCTGATAGCTCACATTATGGACACCCATGGTAGCACTCAATCTGTCATGCCTTATGGATTGGCGTATCTCAATAGATGATGAGCTGGTCGAGAAGAAATCCCTGAAAGTGAACATCAAACCAGTCACCATACCTACACCTACAGTGAAAAGGATCACATATGTAGCCAACGAACCAAATCCCATCTTAATCTACGCATCTATTTTTATTG
>CAZJJJ010000004.1:0-15070 GCA_964546295.1 uncultured Methanosarcinales archaeon | reverse complement strand
ACATATGTAGCCAACGAACCAAATCCCATCTTAATCTACGCATCTATTTTTATTGTATCCTGACCATCCCTATCAGCCCACTGTGAATCTCTTCTCTGCCCGTCCATCATGATCAGAGATGAGAGATACCTCATGGGTCTTGTCATCCTCCAGAGATTGGAATACGCTTATGAGCACCTGCTCACTCGGATCCCATATCCCTTCATTGATAAGGTCAGTATCTTCAAGGAGTTCTATCGTGCGGTTACCATTGTCACGGGGTATCCTTCTCCCGTTTATGTACACGTCAGTATTGTTGTGATTGAGCTGTGTCCTGCCAGTATTACGGACATATATGAAGGTCGTATTGATATCGTCATCGTGAGACACCATATCTATGGTCACATCCGTACGCATGGAAAGTGCCATAGAGCTGCTCTGCATACGCAAAGATGCGCTAGCCTCTCGTATGTTAGCATTGAAGACTACCACAAGGCCTGTTGCTATGGTTATCACAGCGATGAACATTATTATCTGCGAAGCTATTCCTGAAAATCCCATAGTAACACCTGCTCCATTGCCCGATTCCAGCCAACCGCATCAATTCTCAAGAATTGAATAGTTCTAACATCTCGAGAAACTCACTAGCTTCAGACGTCCCTGTAGCCAACCTCTTCAACTGAGCGAAAGTAAGCTTCTCTATGTATTCAGGCATCAAACTCTCCAAACGAATCACCGATCATTTCCAATATACGGATTGGTATATTGATGTATAGTTTCTCGTCAAGGAGGTTTATATATTTTTCGTTTTACAGTCATTCGGAATTACCGAATAAATCAATAATTTTATATAGTAAAGGATTCTAAAGATTGTTGTGAGGGGTCAGTACATGGAGTGTATAGCATACTATGACAAAAAAACCGAAGAGATTCTAGATTTTCTGCCTAAGAACATAGATAATTCTTTTCAGTCTAGGATCCTTGAACTCTGGTCGCAAGATATACCCAGAAAGATTCTGCAATACTTGTCGACAGAGGAGAATGTCACCGCCCCAAAGATAAGAAGTGCTATAGGTCACTCCGTGTCTACCCTCCATGAGAACATAAAGAAGCTCGAGGAGAATGGACTCATAGAGACCAAGATGATATATGTCGGTAACAAGCAGAAAGTCATAAAACCAAAAGTCATCTTTGTTACCAAGAATCCGAAATTCAAGGCGGTCGTCAAAAGCTTCCTCTCAAAAGGGTTCTGGATCGATTCAGACAGGTCCAGGAAAGTCATAGACTTCCTCCAGTCCAATTACACAAAATCATACACTGCGGAAGAGATCTCATCAAGGACAGGGATTCCAGTAGACGAGATACATGCCCTATTGAGCAATTGGGATTCACAGATTACCAGAGCATTCTCCGATTTCTTGAAAGAGAAGCCTTTCGAGAAGAAGATAATGTACAAAGGTAAAAAGCCTAAACAGAAAGAGAAAAATAGTTCTTTCGTGCTTTGAATCTGATCAGAGTATGAGAAATATTATGAGGTTACCATACAGAGATGTGACTATCAGGGAAAGCAAGAAACTAGGTACAAACGGGACACCGTGTTTAACCTTGATTCTTTTGATTTTACTTTGTTTGTAGAACCTCTTGAGCATCTCTATGTCTTTTGTCTCCATGCCCACTTTCTTGTCCTTGGAGTATATGATCTTTCCATCTACCTTTATGTCATCAAAAGGCCAGTCACCTTCGACCAGATCCTCAGGCGTCACCAACCTATACATGCAGGATTCCTCAACAGATTTCACAAATATGTAGAGATAAAAGAATGTAAGCAGCATCACTGTGAATGATGCCCCTCCTATGAGAAGCATGTGCACTCCAGTGAAATGATAAGATAGGAATCCACCGACAAGCAGGACCAGAGCAGCAAGATGAGAGATGGTCCTCATCTGTGAGACCGAATAGTCGGACATCCAGGATCTCCATGACTTACGGAGGTCCTTGAGATGAAAAAGCCCAATACCAAGAGTCCAGATTATCCCATATATGGCGCCCACAAGCAGAAGATTTATCCAGAACGACAGGAGGAATGGGAACCCGAAGAGCTGCGGGTTGAACATCTCTTCGACAAATCCAGGCATGGTAGCAAATAATGCACCGATTGCCATGAGCATCTTGCTGTCTCCTCCACCCCATTGTCCCGTCAGTAGCATCACATACGCAAGAGCAAGAAAGGAACCGAAACCTAGCAATCCATAAATGAAGAAACTCCAATCAAGGGTGTAGATCGAATGTATGAGACGTAAGCCGAGACCGCTTATGATCATGAAATAATTGAGCCAGTCGGCAACCTCACGCTTCTTGAAATCAGTGATAGAACCTATGATGAGCCCTAGCACACCGACAGATACAAGGAGATAATCGATGACCATCAGTTCAGGAAGAGGCCATATCATTTATAAAACTATTGAACTTGTTTCTCACTCTCGGTTTCAGGAGCAGATGACCTGTCTTGCTCTTCATATATCTTCGCACCTTCCTGTGTGATCTGGAAGAATACCTCCTTGTCCTCAGGAAGCGACCTATGCCTGACCAGTCTAGCTCTCCTCATGGACTTGTAAGGCTTTATCTCTATGAGACATTTGCTCCCATACCTCAGTATGTCCCCACCTACCATGTTTATCTTATCCTTCTCCTCGAATGAGGAATAGACTTGGTTGGTGATCAGGATGGGTATCTTCTTCTTCCGGGATATCTCTGAAAGGAAAGACAATTGCCTTCCAAGCTCTCTGTTTATCCCATATATCTCGTCTGAGCTCTTCCCGAACTCCAGTCTGTATAGCATTGCGATGGAGTCTACGATGACAGCACCGAGAGAGTCAGTCATTATATTCTTGAGCTTGTCGAACACACCCTTCTGCTCTTGGAATGTGACTGGCTTATAGAACAGCATGCTGTCCAGGAGAACCTTATAATCGAGACCACGGCCTTCAGCGATCTGACGTAATCGTTCAGGAGAGAAGCTTCCATCAGTGTCTATGTACAGGACCTTCTTGCCTGAAGATATCACATCGACCGCAAGCATTATGCAGAAGTTCGTCTTGCCTGAGCCTGCAGGCCCGTATATCGTTGTTATGACGTCACTCTCTATACCATTGCAGAGGCTATCAAGCACATCATTACCTGAGGATATGTAGTGGTCCATAGTGCCGAGTTATGGCAGATGTATTTAAAATTAATCACTTCACGACCCCCAAAGGATTTGTTAAGGATTACGCCATAATAAATCCCTTCATTTAAAAGTGATGAGAACGACTATCCTATTCAAGAAGGTCGTGAAGGCCAAGGAGGTGTATAATATGGCAAAGAACTCAAGCATCATATTCGTAATCGGGATCATCATAGTATTGGTGACAGGCGTCTCTCTGGTCGTTGCAGACATGGCTTTCCAAGATTCTAGGGAAAGTAGAGATGAGGATAACGTCGTGTGCTACGATATATATCAGCCAGTATGCGGAGTGGATGGAGAGACATACAGCAATGACTGCTACGCGCGTAGAGAAGGTGTTGAGATCGATTATGAAGGCGAGTGTATGAATGACACTCAAGAAGCCGACGATAAAGAAGAATATGTGAATGACAGCGAAGAACTGGTGGCTTGCACTCGAGAATATGCACCCGTGTGCGGAGTTGATGGAAATACATACAGCAACAGGTGTGTCGCAGAAGAGCAGAACAATGTAGAAGTGGCATACGAAGGCGAATGTAACGCAGATAACCGAGAAGAGAACGGTGAAGAAGGCAGCAAGGTGTACTGTACGCCGGAACAGCATGAAGCAGAAATCTGCACGATGGAGTGGGCGCCGGTCTGTGGCGATGATGGGAACACATATGGAAACGCCTGTGCAGCCTGTGCAGAAGGATTGGAATACTATACCCCTGGTGAATGCTGAGCAATCTGTTTTTTATTTTTTTATTTATTTGTTAAATCTTTCATCTGGACCTTTTCAGAAAGTTTTTAAAGGAGTATGAGAGAAAGATATGTTATGAAAGCACATACATTCCTGGTGACGGCCATCACAATCTCTTTCTTACTCATCGTTTCTGGTTGTGGAAGCATCGGTACTGGGAGAGATACCATAGTAGACGAGAGCGGTCTGTCAAGAAGTGATGCACAGCAGGTTGCAGAGACTGCTATAAACAGGAGCTATCAATACGTGGAGCATAATGGTCACGATCTCACAAGGTTGGAATACGGTAGAGGTCGCGAAGGTGCCCACATCTTCTCTTATAGGTTTGACGTGGATAATGCTGAACTAGGTGATTGGATAGAAGGTTTTTCAGCAAGAGTAATCGTACGCGATGAGGATGATCTAGAGATTACTTTCGAAGAGATTATCAGCTGAATCAACCTATATAGCTGGAAAATGTAGTCTTGTTCTCATGCCCACTCTTCTGTATCTCCTCGAGCTCACCAACCGCTTTCAATTCTTTCTCAAGATGCTCAATCTCTGAGTCAAGCTCCCTCAGGCTGACCTTGAAGCCGATCACTTCTGACAAGTATGATAGCATCACTTTGGAAGTCTTGATGCCTACAAACATCGGATGCGCCAATGTTTCACCCAGGACTGTGACACCTTCTTGACCTTTGAGTCGCGATAGTGCAACGAGTATACCTGATACGCCGACTATCGGGCCTACAGTGCCATAGAGGTCTGTCAGTACCGATGATGTTGAGTACTTCTTTATTATGGCCTTAGAGGTCCCTGTGATATATAGTCTTGGATCATTATTCAACTCTTTCAGACCTATCCCTCCCAAGGTCATCACTTCCTTACAACCGTACTCTGCGGATATGTTCAGGAGTTTACGACAGAACGCATAGCATGACGGCTCATCGACAGGTTGAGTATCGCCAACAAGGAAGAGGATATCCCTCCCAGATCTTGATTTCTTGTAATACATCTCAATCTTCGGGAGCTCGACAAGATTCTCTTCATTGACGAAGACAGAATGTGGTAGATAGTATGAGAATATATTGTAGAGTTTCTTTGCCTTAAGCTTTTCCACCAGGAAATCTACAGCAATCTTTCCAGCGTTACCTATACCTGGAAGCCCCTCAATCAGTATGGGATCCTCGAGTATCGGTCGCTTCTCGGGAACCTGTGAAAATACCCACTCCATAGTCTGTTTTAGAGGAAGAGTCTTTTTAAATTTTCGCATTGATTCGTCAATGGCGGATGACAAAAAGGTTCCAATAGAATTTTATATCAACACAACTACCCGAGACCATGCAGAAGAGAAAGACAAGCATACTGTCGCGTCTGTTCAAGAAGAAGAGAAAGAAGAGCAGGAAAGTAGAATACCTTGAGAGAGAGCTCGTCAGGAAGGATGAGAGGATGCGCATGATGGAAGAGAAGAATGATCTTCTGCTGAAGACAACACTCAGGCAATCGAGAGAGATCGTGAAACTTCAGAACATGCTGAAAGAGATCAACAGGAAAAGGTGACTATGAGAGCTCTACCAGTGGGAACCTGTCAAGAAGCGCTATCGCCCTTTTCAGCCGGCGCTTGTTCTTCGAATGCAGGGTTGCAATGACATCATTCTTAGAGACCACTGAATGTATCTTCTTGTGCATCTCAACGCCTGCAAATATATCATGGGGTGCACCGCACACCTTCGCAACCTTCAGTATATTAGAATTATTGAAGGACATTATGCTACTATCCTTATCACTCTTCAGATTACGCGTATATGTGCCTTTGAGCGCAAACTTCTTGCGCGTGATATGAGCATCATGATATTTCATGATTCTTACAAGATGATCGAGAGCATGCCCAGAGTCGATGACCTCTTTCGCGGTCTTGCTGCCTCTGCTTCCCTTCACCATATCAATGATATCGCCCGAGATCTGTATAAGCTTCATACGCAAGTCGGTAAACAAGGGGTCCTCCGAAAGCAAGTTCAAAAGAGATTTCGCCTCAGCGTATGGTCCTGAATTTCCAGTGAAAATCTCATTACAGTCGAATATCGCACTATCACTCTTTATCCGTAGCTTGCGTGACACCTTATCCATGACCCTCACTAATGATTTTGCCGAATGTACATCACGCAAAGGAGTCCCGTCACCATAGAGCACACATGTATACAAGTGTGATGATTTCAAAGATCTGACGAGCGAGAAGAGGGTAGCTACCAAGAGATCTTTTGGGTATAAAGAAAGAGGTGCTTCACAATACTTGAGACGTCGTAGCGCAACCGGTATCGCGGAATCCTCCTGATCGATGTAGACAGAATTAACTTTTGATATCGAAGTATTAGCAGTATTGAGAGACGATGGTGAAGCAGAAAATATACGGAAGACCTCGGATGATGATGATGGAGATGAGCCAGGGCTCTCGAGCCCTACCACTGTAGCTATACCCGCTGCAGAGACTACAGCACTGATCGCATGCTTCAAGATTCCTGAAGGGTCACCTAATACCCTTATATCGACGACAGGATGCTGATTGAAGATAAGGGGCTCTATATCGCCAGAGAGAGAGTTGATGATATCTAATATCTCTGATATGCTGAGGCTATGAACCTGGCAAGCAGTGATGAATACAGAGAGCTCTTCTTCAGACAGTGTCCCTTTTGCAGCATCGGATATTATAGAATGCATCTCTACATCGTCAAGCGCAGTTCCTGATAGCTTCTTACGGACATATTCGACAGAGAATGGTTCTTCAGCGAGTTCAACATCAATTATCTCTCCCCGTTTCACGGAAAGCTCGTCCGCAAGCTCCTCCATCAGACCTACTTGGCCCTGCTTGAGAAAATGATGTGTATTGATGACATCAACGACGGCAGTCACCTGCTTCTTACCTTTTGTGAGCATAACCCTGTCAGCATTACGTATCTGGAGCTGATCAGCCTCCTCAGAGTTCAGCATACACACCAAGTGGCCTTGGGCGTTTATCTTCAAGGGGCGTGCTTTAAGTCTCATCCTAAGTCCTCTCCTCGATATGCTTTGAATATATCTCCAATGTAGAGACCAATAATGCCATTACAAGAGGACCTAGCAGCAGTCCGACGATGCCGAAGAGCGCTATACCTCCCAAAACCCCTACAAAAGCCAAGATAGGATGGAGTCGAGCCTTATCCCCTATGAATTTTGGTCGTATGAAATTATCTACCGTAGAGACAATGAATGTTCCATACACCACAAAACCTAGTCCCATCCAGACTGCAGGTATATCCTCGATCGCGAGTGAATATGATATCTTCACTATGGCTGCAGGTAACCAGACACCAATCGCACCGATGAAAGGGAACATGGAAGTGAATGCCGTAAGCAGACCGAAGAGTACTGGAGATCCGACATCGAAAAAGTAGAAACCAAGCCCTGCAAGTACACCTTGCACAAGTGAGGTCATGAGTTGGCCATAAATCACACCAGAGGTGATGCTTTTGAATCTGTTTATTATCATATCTTTGTAGTCCTTCCTCAGAGGGATGGCATCTTTGAGGTTCTTGGCGATGGTGTCTCCATCAATGAAGAAAAAGAACATTGAGAAGAATGTGATGAAGAGATGGAAGATGAAACCTGTAACCGAGAAGATGAGACCCTGTCCGGTAGCAATCAATGATAGATTAGGCATCCTGTCCTCTATGAAACGGTCAAAGAAGTCACTTTGGTATATGCTCATGGCCTGATCGATGAACAAACAGATAGGACTATCGCTGTCTTCACATCCACCTTCTTCAGATATCTCCCCCATGAATTCGACAAGTGATCCGAAACCTTCTACGGCCTCATTCCAGACATATGTGCCTAATACTGAGATGGGTGCAGCTATTGCCAAAAACACAAAGAGAGACATTATTATGGCAGCAAGATGTCTCTGCCTCACTACCTTAAGGAGCTTTTTGTACAAAGGAAAGGTGATGTATGCCAGGATCCCCGCAGTTATCACAGTCAATAGGAATGGTCTGAACACAAGATAAGACAGATAGAACAGCACAACGAAAAATAGGATAAGGAAGAACTTCTCCAACATCGTAGAATTTTTCTTCTCTGCCATGTGCCCCCGTAGGATTTGTGTATTCATCCTATATAAATATTTTTGATAATGCAGCGTTCCTTGGTCACCAAAGAACAAGTTTTTTAAATTAGGTGTCGATAACTTCAGATGCGGGCCTGTGGTCTAGTGGCTATGACGTCGCCTTGACTTGGCGAAGGTCCTCGGTTCAAATCCGGGCAGGCCCATTTTTTCTTGTATGTATTCGGATTTGAATGCAAGTGACTGGAGTCACTGCAGCAACGCTTCGCTTATGCAATCCGGGCAGCCCATCATTTCCCACATTTCACTTTTTCTGAGGCATTCTCAAAGCACTATAGCCCACTACCTTAATTAAACAAAAATAATATATATGAGCGATTTCATGGATGAATCTTGCTTTTGGGTTTGTGCGTCAATTATGTATTCACTCTTAAATGGTCACAAAACGAAAGTTTTAAATACTCGAAGTTCCAGAAATGTACTAGTACGACATACGGGGGTATGGTTATGAAGACAAAGCTTACTAATAAACTGGTCCATGACATAATCACCCAGGTAGTGGGAGAGGATGTCTTACCAGTTGTCGAATACTTGAAAGAGAAGCGCAACATCTCTGAATTCAGGGTCGCAGAATCCCTGAACATGGAAGTCAATAGGATAAGGAATATGCTCTACAGGCTCCACACGCATAATCTTGTCACCTACATAAGGAAGAAGGACAAGCTAAAGGGATGGTACATCAGCTATTGGACACTCAACCTACGAGCAGTCCTGAGCATCCAGAAGAAGATGCGTGTCGATCAGATCGAGTCCATGAAGGAGAGGCTCCAGAAGGAGGAAGAGAACGTCAATGGCTTCTTCTTATGCCCTAACCTATGCTCGAGACTGGCACTTGACAAGGCAATGTTCTACAGCTTCAAATGTCCTGAATGTGGATCCCTGATGAACCAGCAGGACAACACCAGGACGATAGAGAGCCTCAAAGAGAGGATTAAGGAACTGGAAGCCAAGGTCCAAGAGAACTAGGTACCATGTTCGCGTGGTCTTTGTGGCGCGAAGTGGAAACCATCATATCATGAGGTTCAGTAGCGCCAAGAAGTAACGCAATATCCTGCGAGGTATCTCTATATATCTGGGAGTGCACTCATTGTCCATGCAGATCTTGCCTTGCGGACATTCCCGGTCGTCATAATCTATCTCGTCTATACAGCACTCGTATGGACAAGGTTCAAGGTAGCACTTGTTATTCACGCAATTCCCCTCATTTGCGCACTTCTTCTCCCTATAACCATCAGAAGCTGTACAGCATTCATAAGGGCATTCCTTCCTCACGCATTCATGATTCTGATCACAGTAGTGATAATCGTCCTTACAAGGACGTTCCTCATACAGGATGCCTGGGCAGCACTCAAAATCGCTAGGGCACTCAGGCTTCACACATTGACCGTCAACACAGTCAGCAAGCCCAGGGCATAATGAATCCTCATAATCATCGTGGTCCACACAGCATTCATATGGACACGGACCTGATGGCTCGGAAGATACTATGCGTGCTACAAGGAATCCCAAGAAGAATACAATAAAGACGCTAAGGAGCACTAAAGCTATCTTGAATGCATGGGTTCGTATCTTAGAGATATCGAAGGAGCTACGCTCATATACGCCCTCAAAACCATCCAGTATGAAATCATCATCGGTATCATCAACATCTTCCATGAAGAACTTCTCGTCGGTCTCTGGCTTATCATCACCGGAAGGTGTTTCAGCTTCTTCCTCACTCTTCTTGAAGGGCAGGATCTTCTCTTCCATTGTCTTGAGAGGTCGGAGCTTCGAGAAGAAACGTTTCGGAGAACCAAAGGAAGGCAGTCTTGAGAAGAGCCCTGGTCTCTTCGTGTCTATGATGAAACTTTCGCTCTCTTCGCCAAGTATGGGGAAATCCTTCAGCTCTCTCTCAAGAGCATCCTTGTCTTTCGCATCCTTCTCATTACGATAAGGGTCATCATCTATTTCCTCCTTCTCTCGCAGATCTTTCTTCCTATGCTTAGACATTATAGTACGCGGTTAAGCACTGTTTTTATATATTTTGCCATGAGAATTTTCATCAAGTTTTATAAACCTTCAATCTACAAGAAAAAAGGATAGCGAAAGACAATCGACATGATAAGAGGTGATAGGCATCACAAGGATAAAAAAAGTGGAAGCGAGAGAGGTACTAGATTCACGAGGAAACCCAACAATAGAGGCTGTGGTCTCTACAAGCAATTGCTCAGGAAGGGCCATAGTGCCTAGTGGAGCCTCTACCGGCATATATGAAGCTCATGAGTTGAGGGATAACGCAAAGAGATTTCATGGCAAAGGAGTATCTAAAGCTGTGAAGAACGTCAATGAGATCATAGCGCCCAAAATAAGAGGGAAAGATGTCTTCAATCTTACAGGCATAGATCAAACCATGATAGAGCTCGATGGGACCCTCAATAAGAAAAAACTTGGCGCAAACGCCATTTTGGGTGTCAGTATGGCTGCAGCCAGGGCAGGCGCTCTTGAGAAAGGTCTTCCGTTATATAGGTATCTCGGAAAATCAAACAAGCTACCCATACCTTTCTGCAACATAATAAATGGGGGTCAACATGCGGGCGGGAAGCTTGAGATGCAAGAATTCATGATCGCGCCTGTCAAAGCAAGAAGCTTCAAAGAGGCCACAATGATTGTAGCAGAGGTCTACCATGAGCTGAAATCCATCATAGCCAATAAATATGGCAAAAGTGCTACAAATGTGGGAGATGAGGGTGGCTTCGCGCCTAACCTCAGCAATGCAGAACAGGCATTGGACCTCATCATGGAAGCAGTGAAGAAGACAGGATATTCAAGGAAAGTCAAGATAGCGATGGACCCTGCAGCATCTGAATTCTATGCAGATGGAAAATATCTGCGACGCAAACTCTCACGAAGTAAGATGATCGAATACTATAGCAGACTAGCAGAAAAATATCCTATAGTCTCCATAGAAGACCCTTTCGATCAGGATGATTACGACGCATACTCTGAGTTCATGGAGAAGCACGGGAATAAGGGTTTCCAGATAGTGGGTGACGATCTCCTAGTCACCAATGTCAAGAGGATTACTGAAGGTATAGAGAAGAACCTCTGCAATGCACTGCTCCTGAAAGTTAATCAGATCGGCACCCTGACTGAGGCCATAAACGCAGCAGAACTATGCATGTCAAACGGTTGGAACGTGATGGTCTCGCACAGGTCTGGAGAGAGCGAAGACCCATTCATTGCAGATCTTTCGGTGGCTCTAGGCACAGGTCAGATCAAGATAGGTGCGCCCTGCAGGTCTGATAGGACTGCAAAATACAACCAGCTCATAAGGATCGAGGAAGAGTTGGGAGGTAAAGCAGAATACCCTAGCAGGATGTTCAACTAGGTGTCATGATACGATAAGTTACCATCTCGGTAAATCGCTTGGTATAGCTTGACTGGTCTCCAATGGTCGATTATCAGTTCGGCATCCAGCCAGGCGGCGAGTTCTTCGGGATTGCCTATTGTAGCACTCAACCCCAAGACATGAACGTCTGGGAGTATGTTCCTCAATAGTGTCAATATAACTTCTAAGGTAGGTCCTCGTGACGGATCGTTCAACAGATGTATCTCATCCACTATCAATGTAGAGACCTTGCTCAGCCATGGTGTATGATGCCGTATCAGAGAATCGAACTTTTCTGAAGTGGTGAATATTATATCATACTTATCGAGATATGCCTCAGGAGAGTCAGTGTTACCTATAGATATCCCCACCTTGGCTATAGAAGAATAACGTTCGGAGAATTCCTTATATTTTTCTGCAGCTAATGCTTTGAGAGGCACTATATATATGGTCTTACCTCTCTCATGTCTCATGGATGATAGGAATGCAAGCTCCGCCACGAGGGTCTTTCCGGATGCTGTAGGGGTGCATATCAACTGGTTACGTCTGTCAAAAAGCCCTGAATCTATCGATTTCCTCTGAGCTGGTCTGAACTCTGTTATCTTCTCGGAGAGCATATCGAATGCCTTCTCCGGGATCTCCTCCCTTATCTCATCAATCATTCGTTTTCACCCGGGACTTTAGTTCTCATCTTGTTACTCAAAGAGATGTATATGTTGATGGTCATGATGAGAGAGAATAGAAGATTCATAAGTATTACTATGATGAATATGACATAGAGATCCCTTAGGACCACATCCGAGGGAAAGAAACCGAGCTGGAAATACATCACTATAAGGATAGAAGTGATCACTACAGATATCGGTGCTGGCAGCCGGAGGAACCATTTCGCCTTCTCAGGGTCTATCTTCCGAGAAGATCTGCGTTTCAGGAAATGAAGACCGAAGAATATACCAACGAACTGCGGTACTAGGTATAACAGGTTGAAAGCAAGAGAGAATAATAGTTTTGCGGCCAGATCCTCACCGAACCTTGAGAATGACATCATTGTCCTCCCTGGAAAGAGGAAAAGCAAGGTAAATAATGAAATCAGTATATAAGTAGGCAATGTACTTTTCAGCGAGATCAGAAATTTCTGTTTGACAAGGGACATGAGATAGAATATATTTTATGATATAAAAAACTGGTGTGCGAATCATTCTTCGCCTTCCTCTTCACTGCTCTCATCTTCAGAATCATCTTCAATCTCATCAAGCTCTGCAAAATCAGTCTGTATATGATCACCATCTGAGAATACGACAAGAGAGAATCCTAATCCCATATCAGAATCTTGTATCAGCTCAATGATACCATCGTACTGCTGGGATATCATCTCACAGGTCTCTCTTGATGCATCGTGGGTTATATAGTCACAGTATGAATCCTTGAGTTCTTCTTCCTCATATTCTGATACACATACCTCCATACCGAACTTCTGCACTATCTCACAGTCATCCATATCCACATCAGCCGCTGCTTCAGCCTGTCTTATACATTCTTCTGCGATCTCATCAGGAAAGTCTGAACAGTATTCTATCGCCATCTGCAGAGGCATAAGCCTTGCGTTGAAATATATCTGGTCTTCCGTAAGTATGTTCGTTGGCGCACCACCAAGCATGTTGGCCACGTCCTCTTCTATATCCTCATCAATATCTGCAGGAAGATCGGGAGTATCGTCGATATCAGGGGGTGTATCATCAGTATCAGGATGCTCATCGTCCTCATCAATTGTCTCTGGCTGATCATCATCCATATCTTCCGTATCAGGTTCTTCGATCGTGAAAGTGAGATCCTCAGATGCATCATACCCATCTATAGAAACCCCCAAGCTGTATGTACCTTCGGCAAGCCCTGGAAGAGATATAACCTCTTCAGAAGACATCTCTGTAATAAGGTCAATATCATATTCCTCAATAAAGAATCCTGCATCGTCCCTTATTACGATGGTGACAGTTGCACGATCTTGCCCTGGAACGATAGCTTCCAAGTCCAACCATAAGTCAGAACCTGGTTCTATACTAGTATCAACAAGTGATGCGCTCAGACTAGCATCCACATCGGCATCAGTTGTCCCTGAGAAATCGCTTTCAGGAGTTCCACCAATAGTAAAGAATGCAATCAGTAGCACCACAAGGATAGGGACTAATATTAATACTGTTTTTTTCACAGGGAACTCTATCTGACGTTTTGAAAGAGAGCCATCGACAATATCAGGATCATAACCACGACCCACAAAAGCAGAATGTATCTGCTCATCAGTATAACCCTGTCCACGCAAATCCTTCACGTATGGTATAAGCGGAGCAGATTTCTCTTCAATCATCTGTCTGATGACTTTTTCAGCAACTTTAGGTCCGATGTGCTGCTCTATAGTTGTCCTGATAGAACTAATGCTATAGCCTTGCCTAAAATACTCTTCCGCGGACCTTCTTATGTCCTCATACATATCAATCAGCTATAGATCTGCAGACGAATGGCATACCCACAGTGGCCAATTCTTCCAGGAGCGCTTCTTTGACATCTGCATCATCTGCATCAAGCAGTATGCATGCATGACTATGCTCACCGGATGTCTTATATTCATAAAGTGCGGAATTGAGCTCTCCGAAATCTCCTTCTTCAGGGTATATCATCGTCCGTTCAGTTTTCAATTGTGAATAATCAGCAGGAACTGAAGAATCTATATCAATGAGAAACACCTGCATCTCTGAACGCCTTATGTTCTGTACCGCCCAACGTAGTATGTACTCATTAGGAGAATCATCTGATATCTTACGTGCCGCCAGGGTTACAGCAGGACCTTCTGCAAAAAGCCCTGCTCCTCCCCATTCCTCCTGCCCAATGCAATCCTGATCAAGACCCATGAGCTCACACGCGGTCTCATCGTCAACATCTATATTCGCACTGCATACAAGATTCGTAAACCATTCGGGAGTGCCCCACATATCATCTTGTACCCACGAATGCACATCAGACAGGAATGTATCCTCTAATGCTCTCTGCCACCAATGGTTAGGGCTCAGTCGCACATCAGCATCAATATTAAACCATCCTAAGACAGTTTCCACAACGTCTTCTGCCACTCCTGCAGCAAACTCGACAGCCTTACGTCCCGAACGACCATAATCACAATCCGGGTCCTCCCACGACCTGCAACCTTCGTAGCACACACCATCACCTCTCTGGTCGTCAGTTATGTCGCAACCATATGGGACATCCATAGGACATTCCACCTCACGCCCATCCACCTCGAGAGTTCTATAGACTGTACTCCCATGGTGATCAGGAAAAGGTACTGTCTGTCTATCTATAGATCGTCTATTTACATCAGAATCCCAGTGGATATCCTCATAGATAGTGCAGGAGAAATGTTCAGATGAAGCAAGTGTACAGCTGCAGCTCAACTCACCTTCGGGCTCTTCAATATTATATCGGCAAATAGCATTCCTATCATCGTCATGCGTGTATACAAAGGAGCCGCTACCATCATGTTCAAAAGGTTCATTATCGAGCAGCGTCCCAGTACCATCAGATATGGTACAATAGACAGGAGAATCAAATGATTCAGGGTCTGAACAGACACAA
>CAZJJJ010000003.1:16126-34369 GCA_964546295.1 uncultured Methanosarcinales archaeon | reverse complement strand
CAGCATGTCAAGGAGAATTTTTTGGTGACCAGACATGTCAAGGATTATCTTGAACTCTTCAAACGTCTTTCCAGAGAGGTATATCCTAAGCCATTAACTGAGAAGAGTGATTGATTGGAATATGCTGGAGCGAGACTCCAGCAGTTTTTTTGTTTTCCATTCAGAAATTTCTATCCACAAAAAGATTGTGCTTCTCTCCACCCTTAAGTTCTTGGATTATCCTTCTTGTTATGATCTTCACAGGTTCAGGCATGAGTCTTACCCTTTTCTTGATGTCGTCAAAGGACTTGAAAGGCTCGGCCTTCTTCTCGTCGATAAGCTCCCACATATGTTTCTTTCCAAGGCCTGGTAGGAGTTGCAACTCATGCATCCTAGTAGTCAATGGTCTGGAATTATTGAAGAACCTGACGAATCTCTCTTCTTTCTTCTTCACCAGATCGGCAATCATGAACTCTAGCTCAGACTCCGCCGTCCCAGTGAGCTTGGAATAATCCAGTTTCCCTCTGATGTGGTGCACCTTATCCCTTTTCCCGTCGCCTATGTAGACCTCTTCGTACGGCTGTAAGAAGACATCCTTCTTTGGTACCAATTCCAAAAGGACAAAATATGTTGCACCTATGGCCTGAGCTATCGGAGTCTTCCTGAAGTTATCTCCTTTCTCGAAAGGATAACCGTGTTGCAAGAAGTCTAGGATTATAGCTTTCTCTTCTTTAGGACGTTCCATAAAACACCACCCAGGCCTTATATCAGAATATACAACGGGACCTAAATATAAAAAGGTTTCGAATGCCTCAGCAGGACCCAGAAATCATTTCTTGCTTTTCCTGTAGTCGTCGAGCACCTTGTCTATCTTCTTGATGTTGTCTTGGTTCACAGTAAGCGTGTATCCAGAGAGTATGCTCTTCAAGTCATCTGCATTGACTGGCATCAGGTCGATGATCTTCTTGATATGGAAATCTTTAAGCCTTGGAATCTCGAGCTCGCTTATCTTCTTGTAAAGCTCTGTATAGTCCTTCTTAGTCATGATGTTCAATGACTTCAAGAATTCATAGGTCTTGTTAGAACGGAAATTGAGTTCTCCGTCTCTCTTCTTTATCTTTTCTAGGTTAGACTTCATCTCTACCAAGGAAAGAGGTTCTTTATTAGTAACATCGCTAGGCATTGGAATCAACTCTTTTTATTGGTTCATCTTTTTGAGATGTACAGGGTGCACTATGGCCTTCTTCTCTTTCCCAGAATCCTTGAACGCAACTTCATAACATCTTCCTATCTTTCTCTTGACGATGCCGTTCTTACCGTGGAATCTTGGCATATACATGCCCTTCTGGTATGAGGATTCTGCTTTGAAGACTACTCTGTCGCCCATGCTGAAAGCTTGGAAGAACCTGGTAAGGCTCATCTTACCTCTCTGAGTTATAGGTTTGGACAGCTTTTGTCTGGTCTTTCTCCTGAATCCTCCTATTCTTTGTGCCATAGGCTCGAAGAACAATAGGTTATTTAAAAAGGTTACGATGTAATTGTACCTCACAAAATACTCTATCAGATTCTTCTGATGTAGGTTGTCTCATGGCTTACTAGGACCAATCAAAACATTTATATAAGATATAAAACTTTCCCGGCATGTGAGTTTTTGGGGCCTGAGGGCACAAATCCTGCGCGAACTGAGGGTGTTGTGGTGGCGTATGCCTCCTTTCAGGAACCTTTGTGATGACGATTTATGACGATTTTCAAGGAGGGGCTCAATATGAGAAAGTTTTTTTCGAATGTCAAGGACAGGTTAAGAGATGGATTCTCATCTGATGCTGAGGATCTTGCGGACGGCGAGGAAGAGTATGTGGAGCTTGATACTGATTCATCCTCTTCAGAGACAAGGAGAACGAAGATCATGGTCCGATCATTCGTGCTTGAAGATTTCTCGGATGTGAAACAGGTCATCGATTCGTTGAGGGACGGCTATACCATAACGCTCATCAACATAAAGCCCCTTAAGGGCAAGGATGTTGTCGAATTGAAACGTGCGGTCAACAAGATAAAAAAGACTTGTGATGCTATCTCTGGTGATCTTGCTGGATTCGGTGAAGACTGGATTGTTGCGACCCCAGGTTTTGCCGAGATATACCGGTCTCAGAAAGCACAGAAGCAATCGCACGATTCTTCACGGACTGAGATGGTCGATGATGAGGATACAAGGAATAAGACCGTCTTGGAACAGTACGATACGGATGATGTCTTCTGAGGCACATCTTCTTCTTTCATTTTCATGCTCTTGGCGTCGACCTACCTTTTACAAAAGAGTTTTAAATGATTTGATTTTAAGTGATGCCAATGGGGTTACAATACAAGACAACAAAAGACATCGAGGTATCTTCTAAGCTTGTCGAGCAGGTCATAGGACAGGACAATGCTGTCAATGTGATCAAGAAGGCTGCATCACAGAGAAGGCATGTGCTCTTGATAGGCGAGCCAGGTACTGGGAAGAGCATGTTGGGCATGGCTCTCTCAGAGCTTCTTTCTAAAGAGAATCTTGTTGATATCGTAGCATTCCCCAATCCTAATGATGAGAACAGGCCCCTTATACGGACGATGAAGTCAGAAGAGGCAAGAGATATGGTGATGCGCTCCAAGATGGAGTCTGCAAACATGTTCAAGAATCAGAACCTTCTTCTGCTGGCTGTCGCAGTCATTGCAATGATAGCTCCTTGGTGGATCCTTTCTCATTATAGGGCAGAATTAGGTGAGACTGCAGCAGCGGTGATGTTCGCAGCATTCTTCTTGGGTGGGACGCTTTTCCTCGTATCGTTCATCATGTTCCTCAATCTCGGTAAAAGGATGGGCACAAAAGCCCAGGTCCCGAAGATCATCGTAGACAATTTCAGCACGAAAAAAGCCCCATTCATGGATGCTACAGGTGCTCATGCCGGTGCCCTTCTAGGCGATGTGCTCCACGATCCTTTCCAATCAGGAGGGATGGGTACTCCAGCACATGAGAGGGTCGTTGCCGGGATGATACACAAGACCAACAAAGGTGTCCTCTTTGTGGATGAGATCTCTACTTTGGCCCTCAGCACACAGCAGGAGCTTTTGAGCGCAATCCAAGAAAAGCAATACTCGATAACTGGCCAATCTGAGAGAAGTGCAGGAGCTATGGTGCGGACTGAACCGGTACCTTGTGATTTCGTTCTTGTTGCAGCTGGAAACATCGACACCGTGAAAAATCTCCATCCGGCCCTAAGATCAAGGATCAGAGGTTATGGATATGAGGTCTTCATGGATGAGAGCTTCCCTGATAGTCAGGAGAACCGCGACCGTTTGGCATACTTCATCGCACAGGAGGTCAAGAAGGATGGTAAGATACCTCATTTCACCAAATCTGCAGTTAATACCATAATCGAAGAGGCGAAACGTAAAGGTAACAGAAAGGGTCATCTCACGTTACGGCTTAGAGAACTAGGAGGTCTTGTACGCTCCGCAGGTGATATCGCTCTTGACAAGAAGGCGAAGCTTGTAGAGCCTGAACACGTCAAGGAAGCTTCCATGACGATAGCTCGGGGTCTTGAGAAACAGATGGCAGACAAGTACATTGATCATAAGAAAGAATATGAGGTCATCAAGGTCGCTGGTAAGATGGTCGGAAGGGTCAATGGTCTTGCGGTTATTGGAAGCGGTTCGGTGACATCTGGAATACTCCTTCCTATAGAGGCTGAGGTCACGAAAGGCAGCCAGAAGACTCAGATGAATGCTACAGGGAAGCTTGGTGAGATTGCGAAGGAGGCAATCACCAACGTCTCGGGTATCGTCAAGAAGCTCTTCGGTGAAGACCTGAAATCCGGTAGGGATATCTACGTCCAGTTCTTGCAGACCTATGAGGGTGTCGAGGGAGATAGCGCTTCTATAGCGGTTGCCACAGCCATAATATCTGCGCTCAAGGATATCCCGATACGTCAGGATTTCGCTATGACAGGGAGCCTCTCCATAAGGGGAGAAGTGATGCCTATCGGTGGCTTATCCTCGAAGATTGAGGCAGCTATAGATACTGGTGTGAAGAACGTAATCGTGCCCGAGAGTAACATGGAAGATATCGCTGTCGACCCGAACGATCTCAAGAAGATCAATGTCATACCTGTCAAGCACATCGTTGAGGTGCTTGAGAATGCTCTTGATTGGAAAGGTAAGAGTGCTGTCCTGAAGAGCCTGAAAAAGAGCATAGCTCAGCATCATGATGCTTGATAAGTTCATGTTTGATTGATGTTGACCACATTCAATCCCAAGTCACCCTAATCTCGTCAGTTCTGGTGTATGGATATATATGAGCTTTCTCGCGGTCCCATCTCTCTCCTGACCTGTATTCGATCAGACCTTGCCACGCGATCATTGCAGCGTTGTCCAGCAGGAACTCGTTTTCTGGTACGTGCATCTCGGCTCTGCGTTCTTCACACATGACTCTTGCCATCTCTTGAAGTCTCTTGTTGCACGCCACGCCCCCTCCAAGAAGAAGCTCTTTCTTCCCGCAATGAGCCATCGCTCTTTCAGAGACCTCGAGTAGCATAGCGAATACGGTCTCCTGCAGTGAGTAGCAGAGATCATTCTCATCTGCGCCTTTCTTGTGCTTTGCCTTAAGGTTCGTCAGGATACCACCGAATGATACATCCATGCCTTTGACCACATAAGGGATATCTATCAATCGCTTTGCTTTGAGTGAGGACTGGTATATCTTTGGTCCTCCGGGAAATCCATAGCCGAGATATCTTGCGAACTGGTCAAGAAGATTGCCGATGCCCATATCCAATGTCTCGCCGAATATCCTGTATCTTCCTTTCTCAAAGGCTATCACTTGAGTATTCGCTCCTGACGCGTATAAGAACACTGGGTCCTTGGCGCCTGTAAGCATCCTGCCAATCTCAAGGTGTGCAGTACAGTGGTTCACTCCGATAATAGGTATATCCCACAGGTTCGCGATCGATCTTGCAGCCATCGCACCGATCCTAAGGCAATGTCCCATCCCTGGCGAGGCAGAATATGAGACAAGCGAGATATCTTCCTTTGATAATCCAGACTTCTTGATAGCTGCGTTTATGATTCCATCACAGACTTCCACATGATGTTCGGCTACCTTTACAGGTATCATCCCTCCAGACTCTGTCGAGAAGAGACTTCTCTCATTGGAGAGGATATCTTTTCCTCTTATTACAGACGCACCAAAAGTATGTGCGGTGGACTCTATACCCAAGACAATGATATCATCCTTTTTCTCTTTTCTCTTCATAGGGTTATGAATCATCTGGGTTTTATAAAGTTAGAGATTTATCGGAGATCTGATATCTCTGTAGCGACATTCCAAGGATAGATTTTTAAATGAATATCTCCTTAGGTTTTCTGAGTATGATAGTGATAAGAGAACGTTTCAAGAGAGCCTTCTCTCTCCTTGTATGGTCTTCGCTATTCTTGGCGTTAGCTTCTGTCCGGGTACACGCCATCAATCAGGATGGTTCTGTGCATGAGATGGTCGAGAATATTGGAGCAAGTTCAGAGGTCTTGCTGGCAATCCTTGCACAGCCAACGTTCATGGTGGCCTTGATAATCCTGCTTATCTATCTCCTGATATACCAGGTCATAAAACTGGCTCTGATGAGAGCGATGGCTTCGGGCATGTTCGGCGGTAGCTCTGGTAGATTCGGACGCTCTGGCATAGGAGGGGATGATTCTTCTGGCGCTTTCCGAGGTCTGAATCATGCTCTAACGGGCATCATAACCATATCAATATTATTTGGAGGTAGTTTTAGAGATGGCTCATTGTCCACAGAGAACATACAGACCAATATCCATGGTCTGCTCTCTACGGTGTCCATGCTTCCTCTCATCTTCACGGTATTGATCGCTGGCCTTTATCTGATTACTTCTTTGAACAATAATCCTGATATGCCTAAAGGGAGGAGGTTCGGGAACATCCTTATGATATTTGGTGTAGCCACCTGGGCATCGCAAGGTTTGATGGGAAGCTTCTGGTCAGCGTCAGGAATTGTCCTTTTCGCTGTAGGTCTGTTCGTATCCTTGTTCCATGCTTCTTTCAGAAGTCCTTCACTGGGAAGGTCCTCTTCACCAGGTAGTCCTTCCTCGCCAGGCAGGTCTGGAGACGGTGTATTCAGTAAGATTGGTGGTGCTATCGCTGACCGTATAAGGAGTGGTGGTGCTTCCAAGAGTGAAAGAAGGGCTGAAAAAGCTGCCAAGAAGCAAAAGAAGAAAATGAAAGCTGTACCAGAGATCCGCTCATTGCACAAGCCAGAGATGTTCAGGACAAAAGCTATGGAGCTTGCAGATTATCTGAAGAAGCTACGTGGAGACTTTGAGAAGGAACACAATACGTTGAGTTCGATGGAAGGAAAGGTCAACGAATTGCATGGGCTTGTAGATCCTATAGACCCTCACATGGAATCAGCTCCTTTGCGAGGCATCATCGAGAAGATGAAGAGTACTGCAAAAGAGCTTGAGGATATGAGTAAGGCAGAAGAGGAGGCACACAAGCACGAGACAAGGCTTTTCAGAAGGACGTATAGGAGAGATATAAGGAGACCTGAGAAGACCATCGAAGCAGATTATGAGAAGATGTCTAAAAACCTTGCAAAATTCAAGAAGACATGGGATAGTTCATCCCTTGAGAACTATGATAAGATAGTCTCTGAGATGGAAGAGCTAGTCAATTCTCAATACAATATGATGAGAAACATGAAGATGGCGAGATCTGTCATAACTGAAGCCGAGAGCAAATTGAAGAATATAATCACTTTCAAGGGGAAGGCTGTCGAATTCAAGAAAGCCGTAGATGATCTGGAGAAAAAGATAGACAGGTTCGAGAAGGATTGGAACCGTAGCACGGATACTAATGATAAAGAAAAGATAAATCAAGAGAAAGTGGATGGTGTTGCCCGATCAAAAGAAGAAATAGTCAAGGTGGTCTCGATGTTCACTGATGGGATAAACAAGGATGAGGGTACGCTTGCTTCGATCGCTAAGACACTCAACAATATAGATGGCATGTCAAAACTTCTCATACAGCTTGCAAACAATTATGCTAACGTGTACTCTCACTCACTAGATGTGCACGATCAGCTCGAACAGAGAGTTACTGAACTTGACCATACTTATGATGGTGTGACGGAGATCATACATAGGGCGAGCGAAGGCATCAAAGCTATTGAGAAGACCTACAAAGACGCAGAGAACAGTTTTTTCAGATCTGACAATGAGTTCTCAACGAATTCCGATCGCATCCTCGGCATGCAAAAACAGAACATTGATGGCTATCAGGAACTCAATGCCATGGTCGCCAATAATGCGAATGACCAATCTCTGAGGGAGATAGTCGCCGAGGCCTCAAATTCTCTGCAAAGCATCAATTCAGAGTTCGAGAAGATGCAGCACAATATGGGTATACTCAAGCAGATAAGGGAGAGTATCCAGGATGATATTGTCCGCTATAATCAGATGATGGGGACCCAAGGACTAGAAGATTACCAGACCATACAGATTATGGGATCATTGCTGGAGGATATGTACAATAAGATACATCAAGCACCTGATCTCCAAGACGATGATTTCAAGAATAGTCTTCTGAGGAGTATAGGAAGAGAGATTGATGGGCTCAAGAACCAGCAGAACAGTTCAAGCTCATCCCAGGAGGCCTCTTGATCAGGCAAGTTTTAAATACGAATATCACAAGATACCTCTCATGTTTATCCAACCTAATCGTATCTTGTCTCGGACAAGATCAAAAAAAGGTTATTTCTTCATCATCGATGCTTTTGTCGCCATCATGATACTTTCTATAGGGATGTATCTTGTCCTATCCTCATACATGGCTTTTGCTGAAAGGGATCAGACAGTCCTTTCAAGTAGGTCTCTAGTAGATTTCATGTCTGGTGTCTCAATAGCTGAGTATGATAGTGAGCATAAGTTTGAGGACATAATGGGTCTCTCTTCACCAGATAGGCCGAATCTCATAAGAAGGTACGATAATAGTATCGCGGAGCAGATCGGAGAATTCTATTTCAGGGAGCTGATGTCTCCTTATCCCGATAACCCCAATGGGGTTCCACTCCATGCCAATCCTTCAAAGACTTTGGCGAGGGATGTTGTGGAGAGCATAGTGCCTCATCAGTTCGAGGTAGAGGTATTGCTCAATGATCATGTATCGGGACAATCCATCCTTATATACAGCAGGAGTGATCAACCTAGGTTCGATGAGGATGACGCTAGGCTTCTGGTCCCTCACAAGACAATAATAATGGGCGATTTCGAAGATGACGAGACTGAGCATCCCATACTATGGGGACCTTATGTCTTGGAGGTGCGAGTATGGCAATGATAAAAAGGAAGAATGGTGTCTTCTTCTCTTTCACGGCCATCCTGATACTCCTCGCTCTTTTCGTCATGTTCGCAGGATCCCTCAGTATACAGACAAGTCCTTTTCTTGAAGATTCCGAGCATGAACAGATATCTGTCGCCAATTCCAACATACTGTTCCTCAAGGACACTTATATGGAGAACATGCTTGGTTCTTCCTTCAGGCATGCAGTCTCAGCATATCTGGAGGCATCTGATTCTGCTCAAGCTCTTCTGATAGATTGCATGTCTGATGGTGTCTGTGATGATGATTCTGATGAGATCGACTCCCTGAAGGAACTGCTCAAGGTACATATGGCTACAGGGCAACTGGTCGAGAAGGAGGATGTGGATGCTGATGAGATCTCTTTTGATCTCTCAGAGACACGGAACATGATGGCCCACCTTAACTCCATAATGACTATCTTCCGAGATGATTTCCTGATAGATATAGTCTTCTTGGATAGTGACGGGGACGAATGGCCTATGGATGATGAAAGGATGTTGGATATCGATACAGGACTCATACTCACTGAAGTCATAGATCATATTGAGATTACCCAGGAGCTCCCATTCAGTGTGCAGATCTCGTACAGGTTATCCTTACGGGCCAATGTCAGAGGGGGTTCTGCCTCGTGGCAGCATGACAACATAGAGATTGATGTCCCGGTCTCTCTTTCCGGGCTAGTGGATCCTCTTTACATGGTCGGCACCATTGATACCTTCGGTGAAGACCTTCAGTTCAACAATACTATAAGGGAAGATTCGCGTGCCTCTCGAGACAACCTGCAGAGTGTTGTCGCACTCTATGATGAGATGAGGTACGTCGCAGCGCCCGGTCTAGGTCCATCTTACCTTCAGAGGCTCGTCAATAGCCCCAACCCATCTTCTTGTTGTGGCATCGAGTCACTGGTGAACCTGAACAGGATGTTCGGCACAGGCATAAACATATCAATCATGCCTGATGACTGGTTCAGAAGGTCTAATGTTGATCACAAGTATTTCTATCATGACAGGCCAAGTGGTGATAACATCTACTCATGCGAAGAGCTGACGGGCACGGCTGATGAACAGCTTTATACATTTCCTGAGCTTGCTCTTGATGATGGCAAGATGTTCTTCAATCTAGATAGCTTCTATACTAGCAACTATAATTTTGATGAGCTCCTTGGTAGCCAACTATGTGAATTCAGTACAGAATGTCAGCTGGATGAGAGCTGTGCCCCTTCTGAAGAATAACTTTGGTCCGAATCACTACTCGCAGATTACTAACAATATTTTTAAAACGAAATCGCATAAAAAATATGTTAGATGTATGGCTGGAAAGGAAAGTATAAGGACTGGAGTAGATGGTTTCGTAGAGCTTCTGGAGGGAAAAGGTAAAGTCTCTTTGCCTGATGCGTCGAAGCAGTTAGGTGTTCCTCAATCAACCCTTGAGAGCTGGGTGGATTTCTTGGTGGAAGAAGGGAAGGTAGAAGTCGATTACAAGTTCACCACTCCGTATGTATACATGAAGAAGCACTCAGATGATGAGGATGACGATGACCTCTCGATACGTGAGGAGGATCTGGGCTCGGATGTTGACATGGAGTTGTCTTCAGACTCTGGTCAGGAGATGCAGGAAAAATCACAGCACGGTGGAGTGCTCTCACTGGACAAGTTATCCCAGCTGATTGAAGAGGGCAACATCGATTCTGCATATCATGAGTATATGAAGCTCAAGACAAAGGCCGAAGGGAGCGCTTCAGAAGAGGAGATGAAGAAACTCATATCCCTCAATCAGCGCTTGGTCTCCAAGATAGATGAGGTCAAGAACAACGTGAATACCATACTATCAAAGATGGATTCTATAATCTCAAAACTTTCTCAGGACCTCTCAAAAGACGACATGGGTTCTGCGAAGGTAGAGTATAGTGAGCTGCTGTCATTGCATGATTCCATACCTTCAATATTATCCCGTGAGAAAGCTTCGGCATATGGCAAGATATCATACGCGTATAGGATGATGGAAGACAAGGAACACGAGATTGCTGAGTCTACGATAGCATCAGCAGAGAAGAAGGTCCAATCCATCAGGGCTACGATATCCAAGCTGATGAAGCAAGGGGATATGGCGGGAGCGCAGGAATATTATGATTCCTTGTGCTCACTTTACGAATATCTTCCCGAGAATCTCCTTGCGGAGAAGCTTAAGATATACAATATAATTCTGAAGGTCCATAGGGAGATTGTGCTGACACGTAAGTTCGAAGAGTTACGCGATGAGCTGAATAACATAAGCAGTGATATTGATGACAGCAAGACGGACAGACCTGAAACTGATAGTACTGGCGATGACCAGCAGCATATCAAAAAGGAAGAAGAAACATCTTCAGGTAGTGGTTCTCATGTCTTCACTAAAATAAATGAAGAAAAAGGGAAAGATGATTCTTCTGAGAAGCAGCATATCACTGAGATTCCTAATCCCGGAGGGACCAAAAAAGATACTGAGAAACACGATGCCCAGATCGAAGAACCGCCATTACCTCCTAAACATAATGAAGACAATACGGCTCAAGACTCTTCATCCGATGGATATTCGATTCCGGAATCTGATGACATATTCTACGAGGACCTGCCAAAATATAAATCTGACGAGGTTGATTCCAATGAAGATGATACTCTAGAAGACATCGGTTCTCGCCATATGAAGAAAGAGTTCGCAGCGATAACTGGATTTGATGCCCATAATGTGCCTCAAGAGATTGAGGAGAATGAACAAGAGATTGTAAAAGAGAAGGATACTGCGGAAAGTCAAGAGAGTGCTGATGCAGAAACTGCTGATGTGGACAATGAGGAGGATACTGAAGCAACAGGGCTCCAGGACCAGAACTCTTCTACAGATAATGATAGGGATGTTGAGCAGAAGGGCAACTTTGCGGACCAAGATAATGTGAAGGATGAAGAAGACACGTCAAGGCTTGCTCTGGAAGATAAGCCATCCATGGATTCCTATTGGGAGGATACGATCCATCAGGATACATCCGATGGGTCTTCTGATGAGAATATATTTTATGGGCCTGAAAAGGATGCTGCTGAAACGATTGGGACTGATGAGATGGATGATGGAGAGACTGATGACAATTCTCCAATCCCTGGCGCTCCATCTGTAGATATCAGGAAGAACACTAAGGAGCCGCCTAATCCTGATCTAGTATTCTCAGAGCCTGGTCCTGAGGTCGTTGAAGATATACCTAGTCGCATCAGTAAACCTGAAGATTCAAATGAAGATGACGAGTATGTTCACGACATGGTGGTGGAAGAGATGGCAGAGAATTTTCATGGTTATCCTGATGACCGGGGGAAATCTTTGAGAGTCCTCAGTCATTCTTTCTTGCATGATCAGCTCTCGGATGATGAGATGATGCGGCAAGGTATTGAGGCATATAATAACAAAGACTATTTCATGGCGAAGCACATCTTTGAACTGATCGTGAAAAATGATAGCAGCAATGTGCGCGCCAGGCAGATGAGGGATCTTATACGTGGTATACTGGCCGACCGGGATGATGAATATTATCTCGTTTCCAGATTGAATAACCAGAATAGGGCCATCAATTGATTCCTCTTATTTTATCATCTTGTGTGAGGGAAATGGAAGAGACTTCAGTTTTATCTGAGAATAAGCTTGAGAGCAGGTCAAAATCGGGAGGCAAGACTCTCGCGAGTTATGATCTGACAATCAATGACATAAAGGTCAATATCTCCATAACACAATATCCTGAAGAGTCAGTACCACAATATTTCATATCCATCGCTGATATAAGCACCACGACTAAGATAATACTTGAAAAGATAAGAGAAGATTTCGTTTCGAAAGTAAGGACCCGAGAAGTAGACCTGCGTGACGTAGCTGAGAAGGAGAATGTCAAGAAGAAGTTCAAAGACGAGATGGGGAAGCTTTTGGACAGTTATTTTCCAAATTCCAGCGAGGAAGATAAGGATAGGCTCATGAACTACCTGATTGAGCAGAATCTCGGTCTTGGGAATATTGAGATCCTATTGCAGGACGATCAGCTGGAAGAGATAGTTGTCAATAATGCGGAAGAGCCCATATGGGTATTCCATAAGAAGTACAAATGGTTACGCACCAATATCCGGCTTCTCAAGGAGTCGAAGATAAGGCATTATGCCACAATGATAGGACGAGATGTCAACAAAGAGATAACGCTCCTCAATCCGCTTCTTGATGCGCATCTTGAGACTGGTGATAGGGTCAACGCTACCTTGAGTCCGATATCCACTAAAGGTAATACTCTTACCATAAGGAAATTCCGGAAAGACCCTTGGACCATCACTGATTTCATAGATTCTGGAACCTTGAACGTATTTTCTGCAGCATTATTGTGGCAGATGATAGAGAACGAGTTCTCGATAATAATTGGTGGTGGTACGGGTTCGGGAAAGACTAGTGTGCTTAACGCATTGGCCAGTTTCTTTCCGCCGGACCAGCGTATAATATCTATAGAGGACACACGTGAGCTCACTCTTCCGAAATCTCTGCATTGGGTTCCTATGGAGACTCGTCTTCCTAACCCTGAAGGGAAAGGTGGCGTAACGATGCTTGATCTCGTCGTAAATTCTCTCAGGATGCGTCCCGATCGTATAGTTGTGGGTGAGATAAGACGTCAAGAGGAGGCACAGGTGCTTTTCGAGGCGATGCATACAGGTCATTCTGTATACGGGACATTCCATGCGAACAATGTGCGTGAAGCGGTACAGAGATTGACTAATGAGCCAATCAATCTTCCTAAACCATTACTGTCATCTCTAGGGGCATTCCTGATACAGAACCGGGATAGAAGAAGCGGTACTAGGATGACATTGCAGATTGCCGAGCTTGATGATAACGGCGATCCTAACGTCATAATGCAATATGATCCCAGACAAGAGACACAAGTCCAGGTCGCGGAACAGACCAAGACATATGAGACCCTGAGCCTTTATACTGGTATGACTAAAGAACAGGTGAATAAGGATATTGAACAGAAGATGTTTGTGCTTAAGTGGCTGTCAAAAAAGAAGATAACAGATGTTCACAAAATTGGTGTGGTAATGGCAAAATATTATAGGAATGACCTCATAAAGAAGTAATCCTGATTGATGCGTGAGATAATGAGAGGTATATGATGAGATGGTTGAAAAGATATCTGGTACGACGAGATCCTTCGCTCCAGGGAAAACTCAAGATCGCACACGAGAAGCATACTCCTGAATCTTATGTATCACACTTACTCTTCAATGCATTGATGTATTCTCTTGCTTTCACATTCTTCATCTTCATGATAATCTCTCGGGATACAGAGATCTCTACTTATATCTCCATATTGTTCATCTCGGTATCTTTCATGGTGTTGACTCTGCTCTTCTATAAATTCCTATCATTGAATCTTGATGTCAAGATTAAGAGAATACAGCACGACATAGATAAGGAGGTAGTGTATGCGGGACGTTTCCTATTAGTCAAGCTCGAATCTGGCACACCTTTGTTCAACGCCCTCATTGATGGTACTAAGACCCATGGCGTAGCGGGCGAGTATTTCCGTGAGATTGTGGAGGACATAGAACTAGGTACTCCTATTGAGCAGGCACTCAGCAATGCTATGGTACTCACGCCTTCAGAGAAGTTCAGACGGATCCTGTTCAATGTGAATAACTCATTGAGGCTAGGCATAGACGTGACAAAATCCTTGCAATCTGTGATTGATGACCTCGTTGCAGAACAGATGAATGAGATACAGGTCTATTCCAAGAAGCTAGGTTCCATATCGATGTTCTATCTGCTGCTTGCTATTGTCGTACCATCGCTAGGCATGACGGTAATCGTGATAGTACTCAGTTTCATGTCTATCAGGCTTGATATAATAGGTTATGGTGCCCTCTTGCTGATTGTGCTGATGCTACAGATATTTTTCATATCATTGTTCAGGAACATAAGACCGAGCGTATCTTTTTGAAGGTGAAAGAAACATGTCAATATTAGGTAATCTGGGAAAAGCAATAGTTCCTCGCCGTTTCCAGCCCAAGCTCCGTGATTATTTCAAGAAAGTCGGAATGAATGATCCTCCCTATGATCTCTTTGGCTTACTTTTCTTCTTGACTGTAGCAGTGACTGGCGTGATATTCGTATTCTTGATATATCCTTGGGTGATAAGCAGATATGTCAACCCTGGCACTCAGATGCTGCTGATATTCGTACTCTTCGCATCGATTAATCTTGTGCTTGCATTAATAACTGGGCTTGTATTGTATTTCATATATGATGTTATCATATTCAAGCGTACTCAGAGGATGGAAGAGGTATTGCCGGATTTCCTTGAGCTTGTGGCTACTAACCTTAGAGGTGGGCTATCTCTTGAACAATCGTTGTGGGCGTCTATAACGCCAGAGTTCTCAGTCTTGTCCGATGAGATCTCCTTGACTGCGAAAAAAGTACTTACGGGTACAGACCTGGATACTGCTCTGATGGAGCTTGGGAAGAAGTATGACTCATCGATGATGAAGCGGACAATGAGCATAATAGTGAGTGAGATCAGGACTGGTGGCGCCATGGCAGACATACTTGACAGGATGATAATGAACATGAAGAACAGCAAGAAGATCAGGATGGAGATGCGGACTTCCGTACTGTCATACATGATATTCATCGGCGCTGTAGTGATAGTCATCGCACCAGGGCTTTTTGCACTCTCTTACAACATAATGGAGCTTGTGGGTGAATTCTCGCAACGCTTGGCTTCTGCTTCAGACACAGGAGGCCTCACGGGGATACCGATGTCCTTCTCCGCGATATCCCCAGATACTGGAGCGTTCATGAATTTCTCGATGGCATCCATAATACTCATATCCATATGCTCATCGATAATAGTGGCCATGCTTGAGAAAGGAAGTATCCGAGCGGGCATAAAATATGTGCCGATCTTCCTGGGTGGTGCCATGGCGTGCTATTTCCTTTTCTTCTCCGTGCTGACAGCCATATTCCAAGCACTATTCTGATTTTTTTCAGAGAAATATTTAAATACCTCTACGGTTAGGTTATACTGATGAGGAAAGGCATCAGTGTACTTCTTGTATTCTTCGCTTTACTTGTAGTATTCTCAACTGGATGCGCGACTGCACCACCAGCTGATCCCGATTCTCCTGAATCACAGGAATACATGGACACTTTATCTGAGCAGGCCGATCGTGAAGCTAGGGATTTTCAGGGTGGCCAACCGGATGATCCCGATACTGAGGAAGACACAACAGAAGACGAGGATAGCGATCCTGAAGATGACGATGTGGACGCAGTCACTGGTGCTGCACCACCTGCTGATCCTGAACCTAGGGAGCCTGAAGCGACAACTCCCGAATTTTCTGAGCCGGATCCTGATGGGGAAGGCATCGTGCACGCGTTCCATTCAGCATCTTATTTTTTCCTAGCCGTGCTCTTTGGTGAGCCATGGGTCATTGTAGCGCTTCTCATCATATTCTTCACTGTGCTGTTCTATCACCTTTTCAGGCTAGGTCTTCTTGCGATACCCCACTTCAACAGTGATGACCAGAAAAAGAATATAACACGGAATATCGCAAAGATACTTGCTCTGATCGCATCGTCGGGATTGTTTGGTTTCCCTGCGATAACAGAAGGTCCTAGTGCTGTCGTCTCTAATGTTATAAGCATCCTTAATACGGCTCGACTGATCGCTGTATGGGGTACTGCTGTCCTGATGGGTGCTCTGGTATATTTCACGACAAGCAGATCACATAGCAACTACCCTCACCCTAGTAATGAAAATATGCACACAAGAAGAGGGAAATGGGCTTATGCCATAATAACCGTTTTCTTCTCGCTTTTCGTAGGATATGGGCTCCTCGGTGAAGCAGGAACATCCATGACATTCTTGGTGCTATGCGGTATAATGCTGATATATCTTATCATACCCACTGAGGGCGGTGCCAATCCATTCTCTAGGCCTGGCAGGAATAATGGTGGTAATGGTGGTAATGGTGGCAATGGCAGCAGTACTGAACGTGAGAATGGTAGGCGTGATGGAAGGAATCCTCGTGGTGATGGTAGGCGTGATGGGCGTAGCGCTGCAGAAACTCCCGAAGAGATAGAAGAAGGTCTGCCGATCGAAGGAGAAGGCGATAATAGGAGAAGACGGACATCTGCTGGGCACGAGCCTGATGTGGGACTTACACAAGGTGACGATAATAATTCAAGCGACGTGTCTTCAGAGATTTCAGAAGCGCTCCGTGACGGCCTGTCTAGTTACAATCTGAAATCACTGCACAGGAATATCAGAACAGCAGCGACCTGGAATGAATTCATCGAACGTGCGTCCTATGATGCTCTAGCATATTCGAGCAAGGTCTCTGTGTTTTTTGAGAGGCATGTCATACCATTCTTAGAGCGAGAGGATATCTCAGATGAACAACTGAAGAATGGGTTAGAGGCTTTCAGGGGACGGGAAGAGATGGACCCGAAATGGATCGCTTCATTACGGAGAGATCTCAGAAGAGCAGAGAGGAAAGAAGGGAGGATTGTCAAGAGATTATTGAATCGTTATATAACAAATCTTTCTGACAACCATCAGCAGTTAGGTGAACGCCTCGCTTCACTTGGATCATCATCAGATTCTCAATTGAACATTCAAGAGACAAGGCAGAAGATAGAAAATCAGCATAATCTGATACAGCACACCATTGAATATCTGAGAAAAATACTTGAGATAGTCACAATAAGCCAGGAGAAGATAAAAAACGATATTTATCATGAGAATAAAGAGTTTCTCGATTCCATTTATGCTATAAGAATTCGCTTGGCCGGTAAGAAGAAAGATTTTGATAAAATGCCTCTGGATGATAAGAGGGAAAAACTCTTGGAATTATCACGGAAGACCCTTGAGCATAGCAAACAGCTGCAGAGCCATTTCAATGTCATATACGAATACTCAAGGTATGTGCATACTTATTTCGCGTATAGCATAAATGAGATAAGAAAACTTATGAGTGAAAGCGATGAATTGCAGAAGGAAGTGAAGGGTATACTGGGATCGATCGGTGAGACGAAGGAGATAAGACCATTGTTCGAAGAGCTGGCAGGATTCTATAACCTCAACGAAGACCCCGTCGATAATTATGAGGGTGATGCTTTATCTGATGCAGCATTGGCAACCCGTGTGGGCACGGACCGGTCTAAGATAAATGCTGAGAGAGACAAAAAGAATAAAGAGATTAAAAAAATATTGAATAAACTCGAAAAGATTTTGAAATCCCACTCAGACCAGAGCCAGCCTAAGAAGCTTCTCAAGGCTTATGTAGATTACCACAATGCCTGCAACTATAGGCGGACAATATTCTTTGTGACAAACCTTCTGGACACTCTTGAGACCAATCTAAACAGTGGAGCAGTACCCACAAAAGGCTCTCTCAGAAGCTGTGCAAACAGCCTCAAAAAACTCACGAGATCCAAAGACAAGATATATAACACGGATTATATGAACCGGATACAGCAACAAACCCAAGGATTGCAGCAAAGGTTCAAGGATCTGAAATCAAGAGCCGAGCAGGCCAATCAATCTCAACAGTAAGATCGTCTGATATCCCTTCTACCCCTACAAAAATTATTTAAACCGTTCAAGCATAAATCTGCTCAATGGAGAAGCCCTTGAGACCGATGCTGTTCTTTGTTCTGTTGCTGTTCACATCAGCTATCGCAGTATCTGCAGATGAAGTAGTATATTATGATGTGAATGATGACCAGACAATCGTGTATTGTGGTGGTAATAACATAATAGAAGGTTCGACCATCACCGACTCGGAAGTGAGATGCTCTGACATAAA
>CAZJJJ010000003.1:0-16026 GCA_964546295.1 uncultured Methanosarcinales archaeon | reverse complement strand
ACATAATAGAAGGTTCGACCATCACCGACTCGGAAGTGAGATGCTCTGACATAAAGAATGCCGGAGAAATCATAGACAATTCTATTGTGGAATATGCTGTGATATCTGGTGACTCTCTTGTCTCAGGAAAACTACATTACAGGGAGACTGGTTACACATATTATGGTCCGCGTAAGCTTGATGACATATATAACCGACATTTGCGACCTTCTCCTTTGGGTACTGCAGGAACTAGCACGGATTATATCGCACCGGGCGATTCTTTCCATATCACATACTCTTCTGGCTCGACAGGGTATTCTGTCACAGCAGATGTGTCCTCTGTCGTGGAAGGCGAGAAAGAAGTATCGCTGAAGGATGACGGCGAAGGCAATGATCAGAATGCGCACGATGGCATATACACAAGCCCTGATATCACTGTCGATCCTAGTGCATCCACGGGAGAGTATGAGATTACCATATACGTTGATGACAACGTCGGGAACGAATGGGAACTCACCATTTCCATATATGTGGATGCTGATCCACCTACAGGATCATTAGAGATAACCGCATCTTACAACACGAGCGAGACCGAATCTACGAGCTCAAGGCTTGTATTCCTATACATGACGGCTGGAGATGTGGGTTCGGGAGTGGATGGCTGCAGACTGGCCAATGAAGATGAGGACATAGAGGAAAAGAGTTTCAGGTCTTGCGAGTCTTTCAGGACATGGCTTCTCACACCTCTCAATGATGAGAAGGTTGTGACCTACCAGATAAGGGATCGTGCAGGCAATATAAGAAATGTCACAGATTCAATCACCCTTGCTGCAGTAGAGCTTTACGAACCACCACAGATTGAGATGTCAAGCCAGAACTGGCCATACACTGACCACATAGATTTCAGGATGTTCTATGAGGATGTGAGAGATTTCTATGAAGGTACAAGAGTCTTCTATGACGATTCACAGTTAGCTATGGAGCTGGCTTTCAACTATACCATAACTGATTCTGATGGGAACAATATCATACCCTGGAGGTTCACATCTTCCCCAAGGGTGCTCACATCAGATTTTCCTGAATTCGAGGATGGTGAAGAATATACTATAAAGGCAAGGGCCCGTATGGGGAACTGGTCGCCAACAGGTACATTAGACTTCAATATAAACACCACTCCGCCTCAGCTATCTGTAGTACCATCGATTAGTGAGGGAGATTGGACGTCAGAGCCAGTCATATCTTTTGATATGGAAGCCGATGGCATTGATATAAGCGGATTCTCATATAGGATATCTGAGAATGGTAGTATGCCTAACACAAATGTAGACATACCTGGAGAACAGGGCACAGCATACATATCTGGTACTGAGTCAGGAATCCATGAGTTTGTTGTCATCGCTGTGACTGAAGCAGGATATCACTCAGAACCTTATAATTTCACACTTCACATTGATACGACTCTTCCGCCTCCTCCAGATACAAGCACTCCTGCAGTATCGGGTACGGGAACATTAAGATACCACTGGGAGCATGTCGATACCGAATATTCTCCTATAGATCATTATAATGTGCAGATTGCGTCTGATGAGCACTTTGAATATATCGTCCATGAGGCGAATGTCAGTAGTGGATCGAACTATACAGACTTCACCGCTGAAAAGGCAGATACATATTTCTTTCGCGTAAGGGCCATGAATGAAGCTGGTACATATGGTCCTTTCTCTACAGAGAGCGATGCGTTCTTCGATACTGAGCCCCCTAGATTCCTTGCAAGGAAGCCAGAGGGGAGGATTGCATCGCAACAGCCTATATTGTACATAGAGACAGATAAGGATTCAAGATGCTTCTATGGTCATGAAGGTGAGACTCCTGATAGGATTTTTGAGATTACTGGAGGTAGGATTCATGAGACTATGCTAGAACTCGAGGAAGGGGAGCATACGATTCCTATGGCTTGTTATGATCATATAGGTAATTTTCTCGGTAATACAACAGTTGTTGATGTCGATACTTCCATAACCCCATCATCCATATCGCTGACCGACACATCCATTGCTGATGAGGGTCTTGATGCGTATACATCATCCTTCCAAGATGTGGAGATATTATTGGAAGATGCTCAAGGTCCTATAGGAGAGTTGCCGTCTTCTGATTTTTCCGTATTCATGAATGGGAATACTTTTCATGGTTATACCCTGAACGACTTAGGAGAAGGCAATTACATACTTTCCTTAGAGCTACCAGAGGATGATGGCAACCACTTGTTGGAGATATGCTATGATGATGACCTTTGCCATGATATACCATTATATCTCTCAGACATGAGGCTAGAAGTATTTACCGACTTTCAGGACGATGTATATGATTATACACGTATGCACTATACTGAGAAATCAGGAATCATCGTGGGTTTCGGCTCAGATTCTGATAGGGCAATCTTCCCGAGCTCTGAAAGCGATGCGATCATGTCGATGAGCTCTATATCGGGTGATGGCAACGATTTCGTATTCTTTGTGCCATCTGATGCCACGGAAAGCGAGTTTGATGTGAAAAACAGGATGCTCCGTCGTCAGACCTTTCTGGATAGTCCTAGATCCCGTTTCTATGGTACATCTGGAGAAGATATGGATCTGAAGATAGATGTGATCTATGGTAATGTGAAGATGCATGGAGAAGGCACATTCCCTCGAGGTGGCCACAATCTCCTGATACGCAATGAAGGATTTACGGGGGATAGTCGCGTGAATATATCTTTCGGTACAGAATGATGTGATGCTGATGCTTATAATACGATCAAAGGGAGGACAATACTTCATTGTGGCGGCAGTCATACTCATAATACTTGCTATGGGTTTGGTGGCATCTAACCTTATAGGTCCTAGAGATCGGCATGTGTTCGCTGTGATGAGGAACAATTTCGTGACGGAGTCGCATATGGCCATAAACTCTGCTATCGCTTCTGACATGAACATACAGGATTCCTATCTTGGTTATGTTGTGAGGTTCAGGGAGTATGCAGAATCAAGGAATATAGATTTCGATCTTGTCTACATGCTGCTCTATAATGACACGATTGTCGTGACTAATCTGATTGGTCAGGACATAGAGGTAATAACCACTCATCAAAGGGATGATCTCTCGCATGGTGATGTTTCTGAATTCTATGCGGAGAGGTTCATGGAGATATATCTGGGGGGAACATATTATTCTTTCGAATTCGGCGAGGATGATGTTCAGCTTAGAGCGATGTTCGACATCTCCGTCAGGTGATGACCATAAAAAATTATTTAAACTGCTCTTCTTTAAGTTGGGGTATGCGTGATAAAGTCATCTTATCCCTATTGCTGGTTATGTTCTTGATTATATTGGCATCTCCTGTGTACTCTTATACAGGAGAAAATGTCACCATAGTCGATAGTGATATCGAATCTTGTGATGGGATGCATATTGAGCATGTTATAATAAATTCTTCAGAGGTGGATTGTGCTAACCTGAGTAATGTCATCATGTATGAGTCCAGGATTATCGAACCATCACGAGATATCGAGGATGCGAGATTGGAATTCGCGGTCATATCTGGCGACACCCTACAATCTGGTAGATTCTTCTATGGAGGGTGGTCGTATTATGCTCCCTTCAGTCTGGAGAATATATATGCAGGAGTACCACCATCTCCCCAAGGAAATGTTGAAACAAGCAGACTGGCCGTGTCTGCAGGCTCTGATTTCCATGTCATCTACACTTCAGGGAGATTGGGTTATGATGTGACGCTCGATGCATCAGAATTCAATATGAGCGACGATATTCCGCTATATGATGATGGTACTGGTAACGACCAAGTCGCTGATGATGGCGAATATGCGAGTGAGACAATAGCTGTCGATCCTGAAAGGCCTTCTGGACCTGTGGATATGACAATATATGTTGATGATAATCTTGGCAATCAGTGGAGCATACCATTCTCTATAGAGATTGACAATGATCCGCCTGAGGGTGAAATCTTCATAAGCAGACCTAATGAATATGAGCCTATTGATGTTACAGATGAGAGATTGGTAGACTTACATCTCTCAGCGCAGGATGAATTCGGTATAGAAGGTTGTAGGTTGGCAAATGAGGATGAGGATATAGGGGACAAGGAATTCGTTGATTGTCCAAGTGTCAGACCTTGGATATTATCGCCGGTGAACGGAGAGAAGACCATAACATATCAGATTAAAGACGTGGCAGGTAATATCGCCACATATGATGTGCAGATCGAGCTTTACATCCCAGACTTCTCTGAAGAGGGTCCAAATGTCCTGATACCCTCTGAATATTGGGGAAATCAAGAATATGTCAGATTCACCATAACTCATGACGAATCAGTACCACAAGGAACCACCTATGAGTATGCTATATTCGATGAATCCGGGGCGAGGATCATACCTTGGCAGCATACAGAAGTACGGAATGTATTGCACGAGTTCCCCGATGAATCATATCTTGACCCTGGCGAGAGTTACAGAATCGGAGTAAGGACTCTGTCTGGTGGCGTCTCTGAGGTCAGCTATTCACAGGATTTCATGATTGTCACAGAACCTCCAGTGCTTGAATCCATAGATACCTCATTCGAGAACGATACTTGGGTATCAGATCCTGTCTTATCTTTGGATCTTACTGCATCATCTGAATACGCAGGGATCAAAGGATTTTCGTACAGGATAGGAGAGTCACCCTCTGTGCCTAACGATGTCATAAACCTTCAAGGCAATAATAGGACATTGCACATCACTGGCTTACGGCCTGGTGAATATTATCTTACAGTGAAGGCGATAAATGAAGGCGAGCTATCATCCGAGCACGAGACATTCCGGATAAGATATGACAATAGCCGTCCGCCAATCCCACGCGCTACAGATCTAATCCCTGGTCAAGGCACACTCACATTCAATTGGAGCCATGTCACTCATTATCCGTCCAGCATATCTGGTTATGAGCTTCAGATTTCTACAGATTCTGATTTCAATGATATAGTGCATTCGGAGAATGTCAGTAATACTACAGATTCGTTCGAGTATGAAGCAGAAAGGGCAGATCGTTACCATTTCAGGGTCCGTGCTATAACGGGCGCTGGAGTACATGGTGTCTTTTCTGATTCTTTCGGTGATTTTTTTGATATGGGACCGCCGTCGATCCTTGACATAAGACCTGGAGGGACATTGGTCTCGACCGATACGGTATTATCACTGATAACCGATAAGCCATCAGAATGTCTATTCGGCACCGATGGTTCTGATGCAGACAACCCTTTCGAGCTTTCAGGAGGTACTATACATGAACATCCTCTAGAGCTTGAGGATGGTGAGTCATATGAATATATTGTCATATGCAAGAATCGTGCAGGAGAGATCTCCGGGTCAGGCACATCCTTCCAGGTAGATACTTCTCTAGAACCGGACGGTATCTTCTTCATGGACGGTTATGGTGATGCCATTGATGCGTACTCCAACTCATTTTATGATTTCGGTCTGGAGATAAGATCCGATGATGATACTCCTATCGGAGGTTTGGATCTGTCTTCCTTCTCTATGTATGTAGAAGATGGGGAATACCACGACTTCGCGATGGATGATCTGGGTAATGGGAGCTATATAGCATCCATTGAGATACCTGATACCGATCTCGGTGATCACCTGATGCTGTGTTATGAAGGATTATGTCTGGATGATATCTCCCTATTGATATCTGACATTGAATTTGAAGTCATCTTCTCGATGGATGATATCGAGGCACTATACGAAGAAGAAAGGATGGTATATCATGATGATGGATATAGTTATATCGGCTTGGCATCCGAATCACCCACTTCGTACTTTGGAGATACATCTGATGTCCAGCAATCAATGAGAGTAAGGATGGGCGATGCGTATAACTACATTTTCTTCATACCGCGCATGACTCCTAGCACGATTATATCTTCAAATCACGAGAGTCTTCTCTCGGGAGATTTCTTCAGTAGGAGTTCTCCTGCGTTCTCAAGACCCATAGATGACTCCATGACAATCGCTCTGGATATACAACAGGATAACATGATATTCTCAGGAGATCCGTTCACGAGCTCTCGCCGTGTTTCTGTGCAGAATATAGGTCTCACAAGGGATAGGAAACTGAACATATCTGTCAGGCCTGATTGATGTCTGTACTATTCATACATCTTTTTAGGTTGACTGCTCTTTCAGAAAAGTTTAAAAGTCTCCTTGCCGCTAGACTTGATTATGATCGTTTCCAAGAAAGCTGCTGCGATATGGTTGTCTTGGGTGCTGTTGTTGGCGTTCGTTGTCGCATTGAGCGTCTTCATGTTCGCCTGGACAGAAGAACGTTCAGAGATGATGGCAGGTGACATAAGGGAGATGAGCGATACATCCGAATGCAATTCGGTCAGGCTCAGGATAGACGACATATGCCAGACTGGGACCTCGTTGCACATGAACATAACCAATGCAGGCAGCATAGCCATAAACCAGTTCTCATTCAACATAATCCCCACTTATGGCAGGGAGATCAGTAATCCCATGATATCCACCAATATAAGACCTTCAGAGGTAGAGGGTGTACGCGTGCTCAAACAGCATAACACTGCACAAGCTGAGATAATACCTGTCTTGCATAGGGATGATTCCAGGATTTTCTGCTATGTCTCTAGTGTCACTGAGAGAGGTATCGACAGGTGCTGATACAACCCTAACCACAATCTTTAAATAGCAAATAATCAATAAATGTACCACAAGAGTGATTTACTATAAGGGTGTAATGTCAGATGCTAGAGAGATTCAGGGATTTTTTCCACATAAAAGACAAGAGAGGTATATCTCCTCTGATTGCCACCGTGCTGATGATCGCTTTCGCAGTAGCACTGGGCGCGGTAGTCATGAATTGGGGCCGTGCTTATGTTGAGGATACTGCAGCAGATGCTAGCCACACGTCCGATACAAGGATAATGTGTTCTCAGAACGTCAATCTTCGGTTGGCCCAGATCGGCGGTTCTCCTCAGATATGTTATGATGAAGGTGACGATGAGGTCCGTGTGACCTTGCAGAATGTGGGTTCGATGGATCTCGAAGGTATCATCTTCAATGTCTTTGGTTCTGAGGGTTCAGGTGCCAGCGTTGATCTGGAAGAATCCCTTGCACAATCACAGATCCGCCGTTTCAACATCGAATACGATTCTAGTGAGCATGGCGAGATAGAGTTCGTGCAGGCTGTCCCGAAGATACTGGTGAGAGGATCCAACACGCCTGTACAATGTTCAAGTGAAGAGGAACAATGGGAAGAGGTCCTCCCTTGCTGATGGTGTTTCCTATGGTGTCCAGAAAGAAAGATAAGAAAGAGGCTCATAGATTCACTGCCAGAGACTCCATGGTATTGGAGATGGAGCTTGAGGTCTCGAAACTGAGGCGTGAGAAATCGGTCTTCGTGCTCAACAAATCGATCTTCCTTTACTTCTTTTTTATCTTTTTGGGTGTTGTAGGGCTTCTTACTGGCTATGAATCAGTCTTCAATACTCTAGTGATCTTGGGTCTGCTCTCCATAATAATAGGATCCATTCCCTATCTCAGGATAATGCACAGTGAAGAGAAGAATCTCGAGGAGATGCTTGATAAGCTCAGAAGACTCAATTGATTTTTCATGAAAGACTCGACAAGAAGATTTTTTATAGTATTGTTCTTCGTCATAGGTGTCACTCTTCTTTTTCTTGTTGGCCATAACATGGTGAGTATATATAGAGGAACTATTGGTGGTGTGGAGCAGAATGAATCTAGGACGATGGCTTGCCAGCAGATCTCCTTCAATGTGGAGTTTGCGGATGAGGATACTTTACTGATATCAAACAGCATGATGAGTTCGTTCAATATTGACGCCGTCACTATATTGGATTATGACACCCAGGATTCTTTCTCAGAGGAGTTCTTTGTCTTCAGTCCTGGCTCTGAACGCGAACTGGATATCTCAGACATCTCTGGTGATTTCTTGATATATCCTCTGGATTGCCATCATATGGCAAAGATATGCTCTCCTGATATGAATGAGTGCGATGAGTATGGTGCCTGATACGTCACCACCATATTATGTTTATAGCAAAATTTATTAAGGATGCAATCGGAAAATATCAGAGAAGCATTATGAATCGAAAATCTCAGATATGGGTTTCTGCAGTATTGTACACAATGGTGGCTGCCATATCAATAGCGTTCATACTACAGGCAGGGATACCTCTCATTGAGGGTATGAGGGATAGGTCGATATTCAATAACATGAAGAATCAGATGCTTGTCCTTGATCAACAGATTGAAAGCGTGGCTTCAGAAGGCAGAGGTTCTCAAAGGTATGTTCCGCTGGAAGTATCACACGGCGAGATAATACTGGATGAGGAAGGACTACGATGGCAGATGACTACTAATACCAGGATAGTTGAACCGAGATCATCGTACAAGGTGGGAAATCTCCTAGTTTCTGCTAATAGCGATGTGACTGCAAGAGAGTACGAGGACCACTATGTGTTGCGGAATAGTCTTATAGAGGTCTCGTTGCTCAAGGCAGGTTCCAGGGATGTGCCAGTGCCTATAAACACTACAGATATAATCGCCAATGTGACCATATTTGATGGTGGCAACATAACAGATCCAAGTTTCACTTTCGGCATATCTGGTGATGAATCATCGAGAGAAGGTGAAGGGTATACTACACTCTCACGTACTGGTTCTCGTCTGGGTTCTGCTACACATGTCACCCATCTTGATATATATGATGAAGGTGTTCTGGATTACTCCTACGAGCTGCACATAACACTGGATGGCGAAGCAGATTTCATACGTCCAGAGATAAAGAACTTCAGATCACACTGATACTGGCAATCTTCTTCTTTGAATAGAAATATTTAAAAACATATTCTACAAGAATATATCTAGCTATATTTTTCATGAGGGGTTTTTATGGGACTTTTTGGTAAGGGTAAGAGTAGTGATGATACGTCGTCTCAAGATAAAGGACCTTCTCCCGAACAGAAACCAGATGAATCACGCAGCAAAGAGTCTGGTGGTGCACGTACTATACTGGAGAAAGAGAACGAGAAGGAACGTTCTGGTGATGAGGATGAAGAGCTGAAAGATACTAAAGTATATTTCAAGCTTGACCTGACACCTAAGGTCGTAAAGATACCCAACTATACTGATCACACGAAGATAAACATAAAGTATGATCTCATATCTCCTCACTGTTCATGCCACATATTCTGGGACCATAAGAATGGAGAGCTGGTCTATTACGTTGAAGAGCCAGAATTGACTGATATGGAGAACGAGATTCTTAGGCTTGTTACGCTAGGTCTTGAGGAGATGATTAATATCAGCTTCATCAACGCTGCAAAGAACAAGAAAGTCGTTCAATATCTCGAGCATAATGTCCAGTCCATACTGGGAGAACTGGGTACGAAAGTGTCGATGGAGACATACCAGAAGATAATGTATTACATCTATCGTGATTTCATAGGGTTGAACGAGATAGAGCCTCTATTAAGGGATTATTATGTCGAAGATATAGAATGTAATGGCGCAGGGTTTCCATTATACGTTGTCCACCGGAAATTCAGGAATATCCGGACTAATATAACCTTCAAAGAGGATACGCATCTTTCGGAGTTCGTAGAGAAACTTTCACAGAAGTGTGGAAGGTATGTTTCCTATGCTCAGCCTATACTTGATGGCTCATTGCCTGATGGTTCAAGGGTTAATGCCACTTATAGCGATGATGTCACCACCAGGGGGCCGACATTCACTATAAGGAAATTCACGAAAGATCCTTGGATGCCTACTAGTATGATTAAGATGAACACTGCTTCTCCAGAGGTGTTTGCATATTTCTGGCTCTGTGTCGAGAATAAGCTCAATATGATAACAATAGGTGAGACAGGTTCCGGAAAGACCACTTTACTCAATTCTTTGGCTTCCTTTATTCCCTCTGAGGCGAGAATAGGTTCCATAGAGGATACCAGAGAGCTTAATATAGCTCATGACAATTGGCTCCCTTCAGTCACACGTGATGGTTTCGGGGTCGCTAACGTTACTGGAGAGAAGTATGGAGAGATTACGCTCTTCGATCTTCTCAAGGAAAGCTTCAGACAGAATCCTGATTATGTCATTGTCGGTGAGGTTAGGGATAAAGAGACTTATGTATTGTTCCAAGGCATGGCTTCGGGTCATAGCTGTTTTAGCACATTCCACGCTTCTTCTGTCGATGCTCTCGTAAAAAGACTGATAACGCCACCGATAAGCCTACCTGCTTCTCTGGTAGAATCGATGAACGTTGTCGCGCACATGCACCATATGAAGGTGGGTGAAGAATCTGTGAGAAGATTGCGCCAGATCGATGAGATTATTGAAGTCAAGGATGACGGTTCTGTGGTCACAAGGACGGCATTCTCCTACAATCCTACTGCTGACGAGACTGATATGAAGAAGGATATGTATGCTCTTGAGCTGATTGCCAAGATGCTTGGTGTTGGTGTCAATGATGTACAGGATGAGCTTAATGCACGCGCAGAACTCTTGAAGAAGCTTTCTGAGAGTAATGTCATAGATTTCAAGGAATTCACACGGATTATCAACGATTTTTATTCGGATCCTCAATCTGTCCTTAAGAAATATGGAATATCCGCTACGACAATCGGTGAGAAAAAGGAGAGCTACAGGAAGGATGCGAAGAGCCAAAAAGATGCAGATGAAGGTATGGAAAAGGTCGAAAAGACAAGATAGAGTGAATTATCATGGATGATGAGACATTGAATGACATATATAATGAGGTCAATATGCTTAATGCTTCCATAGATATATACTCAGAATTCTTGAATCAGAGAGCGCACAGTAAAGAAGAGAAGAAGAATATAGAGCTGAAGCTTGAACTTGTCAAGGAGGAAGCCTTGAAACATAATATAAGATTGCGACGTACTATTGATAAGTTAGGTTACTGATGGTTGTTATGATGACTGGGCAAGAGACTTTGAGGGACAATGTCAGTAAGGATGATAAGAAAGGTGTCTTTTCTGCTTTCGATCCTCGCGGTCATAATAGGAAGATATACGATCCCAATGCTTTCGATAGTGAGATGCTGAAATCATATTCATCACAGATAAGCGAAGTCGCAGGGAAAGCATTCTCTCTCTATAAGCGTAAACACCGCATAAAATCTAAGATGGATGGTCTTCGTGACAAGCTTGCTAGAGGTATCATATCAGAGCAGTCTTTCTCTGAACGTTCCCATGAGATACTCAAGGGATATGAAGAATACAAAGTATATGCTATGTATGATGATTATATATCATACATGGTATCTCAGATGAAACAGTACAGCGAAGGCATATTCAGTTACATAGATTCTCATAAGTATGATATACCTATTGTACAGATTACCGATGAAGAGAAAGGTTTGGAGCATGATGTTGCTGAGTCACGGCGTAATGCTAAAGATGAGAATGAAGAGGGATGGGAGACATCACCAGACGAGTTCTCGTCAGAGGAGAAGATCAAGGAGACCCCTTTCATGGACAAGGTTGCCCAGAGCATATACCAGAGACTCTTCCCAAAGAAGGCCAAGGATTCTTTTGGTGATGTGAGTGAGGCCAGCTTCAAGACTTTCTTCGAGTGGTTCATAGGGAAGAAAAAGAAAAGTGATCTTGCTGATAAGAAGAGTAAGAACTCCAAGAGATCGAGCCTTGATAAGTTCATCGAAGAAAGGCAGAAAAAGACGGAGGTATTCGGTAAGAAAACAGCATTCTCGAAACGATTCAAGAATGTCAGGAAGATGCATCTTGAAGGTGAGGAAGAGCTCAAATCGAAGAAGATGTCTTCACAGGAAGGTGCTCATGATTTCATTGAGAGGCTGAATACTGAGAGCCAGAAAGCTAAGGTGAGCTATAAGCCAACAACATATGCCTCTCTTGCCAATGTAATGATGCGTGATATGGGTGCTGAGGTGGTAAACGCATTCCCCATCTTCTTCAAGAACCTATACAAGAATCTCAGGATCGCTGATATACATATACTATCTACGACATACAGCAATATGATGATATTCACCTCTATGGTTGCTTCTGTCGCCTCATTCACTGTGGTAGCATTCTTGTCTTTCGTGTTTTTTGTCCCTCTACCTGTTTTGTTGGCTAACTCTTTCCTTGCAGGCATATTAGGGCTGTCTGCAACTTTTGCAGGATTCAATCTATATCCAAAGGTCCGTATCAAATCACGCGAGCGAAATATAAATGCCAACCTTCCTTTTGCTATAGACCATATGGCGGCTGTCACGAGTGCGGGTGTAAATCCCACTTCGATGTTCAAGCTACTATCTGAATCGGAAGAGTATAAGGAGGTCTCTGTTGAACTGAGCAAGATAGTGGAATACACAGAACTTTTCGGTTACAATATCACTACTTCGATAGAGCGTGTATCTGCTACCTGTCCATCAAAACAGATGAGAGATTTTCTCGACAGTTTTGTGTCTAATGTCGAATCTGGAGGGGAATTGAAAGATTATCTACGAGAAAGTGCAGATCAGGCAATGCTGAATTATAAGCTTGAGCGCCAGAAGTATTCTGATAGCATATCCACATTCTCAGATATTTACACAGGGCTTATGGTTGCATCCCCACTCTTCTTCGTGGCAGCATTATCCATGGTCAGCATCTTGGGTGGTACTGTAGGAGATATGGATGTGAACACCTTGATGCTATTGGGTACATACGTTGCAATACCTGCACTTAATGTGCTTTTCATACTATTGCTTGAGATTACACAGCCAAGCATATGATTGATGATGGGATATAAGATACAGTTTGAGGGAAAGCATCTCAAGTTCATGATAGCTGGCGCTGTGCTTTTCTTATTCACATTAGCCTTTCTTATCGGCACTGTGATATTCTTTGCGTTCGTCTTCCTATCTTTCACCATCACTCTTTTACCTTTCGTCATGGATTATTTCGCTTATAATAGGAGACAGAAGGACATCGAGGAACGTTTCCCTGATTTTGTCAGGAATCTTGTGAGCGCAGTAAAATCTGGGATGCCTCTTACACGTGCCATAATATATGTGGCTAAGAGCGATTATGGTGCATTAGATTATCATGTCCAGAAGATGGCCAATCAGGTAGAATGGAACATACCGATAAAGAAGATCTTCCTGAACTTCTCTCAAGATGTGGATAATCCTATCGTGAAACGGGCCATCGCTACTGTCTTGCAGGCCGAGAGGTCGGGGGGCAATATTGAGGATGTCCTAGGATCGATAACTGATTCATTGATGACGATAAAGAAGCTCAAGCAGGAAAGGAAGGCAAGTATCCAGGGACAGATAACGCAGAGCTATATAATATTCTTCATATTCTTGGGTGTCCTTATCACCATACAGAATGTGCTGATCCCTTATCTTGCCGATATGGAGACTTCTCCTGGTGCTGATGGACTTGGAGGAGGACAGGATACAGCCGCTCTTGATCGTTTAAGGGAGTCACACGAGTTTGATTTCTCAGGATTCGTTCCTTTCGTAAGATCAATATTTGGCTGGTTTGCCAGCTTACCAGGAATATTCATGATGCTTGCATTGTTCCAATCTTTCTTTGCAGGGATAGTGCTCGGGAAGATGTCGGAGGGCGAGTACAAATCAGGACTACGACATTCCTTGACGATGATGTTCATATCCATAACCATACTTAGTGTAGCTAATTCTATGCTGGCTGGCTCATTCTGATCTTTAATGTAGCTTTCCAATAATATTAAAAAATCCACTGAACTACATAGGAACATGAAAGTAGAATTGTTTTTCAACAGATCTGTCGATCAGAACGCTTCACTATATTATGAGAGAGCCAAGAAAGCTAAAGGTAAGCTTGAAGGGATAAGCAAGGCCATCTCCGATGCTGAGGGAAGGTTGGATAAGGAGATGAAAAAGCAGGCAAAAGATATCGAGAGAGAGGAAAAAAAGAAGAAAATCTCGAGGAAGAAAGAATGGTATGAGAAATTCCGTTGGTTTTTCACTTCTGAGTGTAAGCTTGTCATAGGTGGTCGGGATGCCACCACTAATGAGACCATAATCAAGAGGCATACTGAGAATGGAGACCTTGTATTCCATACAGATATGGCTGGGAGCCCTTTTGTTATCATAAAATCAGGCGGCCGTACCATATCAGACAATGAGAAGAATGAAGCCGCTAATTTTCTTGCATGTTTCAGCAAGGCGTGGAAGGCTGGGATAAGCTCGGTTGAAGTTTTCTATGTCGAGCCGCATCAGGTCACAAAGGAAGCGCAATCAGGCGAATACCTGGCTAAAGGGTCGTTCATGATCAGGGGTAAGACCCGATATATCAATGCGACCTTGAGGCTTGGCATAACTGTTCTCGATGACATCGTATATTCAGGCCCGCATAGTGCTTTACGGGCCAAGATCAAAGAGAAATATCCCGATATGGAGCAGAAAGATGTCGAGAAGCAGATTGTGACGGTCGTCCAGGGCTCAGAGAAGACATCGAAAGTCGCAAAGGCCATCAAGAAGGAGCTCGGTGGCGATCTTGATGAGATAATAAGCGCCTTACCACCGGGAGGCTCTCGCATAAGCAGGTGATATCATTTTCTGAAAAGCACTATCACTCCACCAACCTGTAGGATTATCTTTGATCGTGTCCTTTCGGAGATCGTGCTGCTGATATCTCTTCTGTCGTTGTTCTCTCTGAATGAGCCAAGAAGCTTGATCTTTATCAGATGGTTCTTCTTCAATTGAAGATCGATCTCTGAGATCACCCCATCGGTCAGACCGCTCTTGCCGATCCTCAGTATTGGTGTGAGTGTCTTTGCAGCCTCTTTCAGGCCTTTTAGGTCCATGTGCCTGTACGATTCCCTTCTCCTGTCATTCCTATGCTTCATCTTTTACTGATTAACCGCATCATCAATAAAAAATTATCTGTATGGGCTAAACAAAACACTTATAAAATGAATCTGATGAGGACAGATATGGTCCTAAAAAAGGATTTCAGTCCTTCCGATGACTCAAAAGATCATAATGAAGATTTCTTCAGTGGATCATTAGGGCAAGGTGAGGGGAAGGTCAGGAACCTATCTCTCAGACACGAATGTAATGTCTTAGAGATAATGCAGGAAGCTCCTGATGTGAGATCATTGGTGCTCTCCGTGCCAGCTAGTTTCGATTTCATATCAGGTCAGGATGTTCTAGTAGGCTTTCCTGACGGCAGAAAGATTTCAGGGAAGACATCAGTACCGATGACAATGAGCAACCCGCCTACCGATGGCCATAAGATAATCCTGACCATAAAGGATATGGGGGGGTTCACTTCAGAACTCATGCGGTTGTCTGTGGGTGACATCGTAGTGGTCTCTGATCCGAGGGATGGGACTTTTGAGGTGGATGGTGAGACTAAGGAGGATTTCATCATGATTGCAGCGGGCACAGGCATAACTCCATTCATGAGCATAATCAGGTTCCTTCTTGCAAAAGACAAGAAGAATAGGGTGAAGCTCTTCTACAGTAATCGGAATCACGAGGATATAATATTCAAGGATGAGCTGGACAGGATAGACAAAGAACAGGATACTGTTGATGTGATATACACTCTTACAGGCTCTCATCCGGAAGATTGGTCAGGTAATATAGGCAGGATAACAAAAGATATGATACTGGCAAACATCACTCAGGAAGATATCCATGAAAGACAATGGATGGTATGCGGACCAAAGGGGATGGTATCTCACATCAGAGGTATACTTTCGTCTATAGGTGTGAATGATGATAGGTTGTTGTATGAGGAGTGGCAGCTTCCTGGACGGAGTGACATTGAGGGTGAGGTGCAGACTGTCTCTGTGGAAGAGTCTTCAGACGAGACAAGGGTGTCGCAGGAAGATACTGCCGGGACAGCTATACTTGCCTCGGCAGATAGGGATATAGAGCTCAGAGCTGGTCCAATAAGAGATGCTGCAGAAGAATTAGGTGTGCCTTTCGGTTGCAAGCAAG
>CAZJJJ010000002.1:36827-50265 GCA_964546295.1 uncultured Methanosarcinales archaeon | reverse complement strand
GAATGACATGGGATACAATCATACTGGAATAAATCCAGAGAATTTCTGCAGAACACAAAATTTTTTATTGCCAAATATTTCCCTTGTATTAGCACAAGGTGATAGGCGTGGGAATCTTCTATATGAGTGAATCGGAGCTTGAGAGAGACAAAGATAATTTCAGGAGAGGTAATATCGAACCTGGAAGGAGAATAAGATGTATTGACGATCATTTCCAATCTGACAGGAGCCTTCCATTCGATCCTGAAGATATAAACCTTCCAGAGAAGGATAGCCTCTATACGGTACGTGAAGTGGTAGATACAGGACACGGTGTAGGGATCAGGCTAGAAGAAGTGAAGAACAAAGAGTACTTCTTCTCAAATATAAGAGGTTATGAAGAGCCAGTATTCGGCTTAGGAAGATTCGAACCATATTACGAGATACATTGAGAATACGAAAGAAACTCTTTTAAATTATACACTACTTCTTATTGTCATGTACAGGACACATAGATGCGGCGATCTCACCAAAAAAGACAAGGACAAGGATGTGATGCTTTCTGGTTGGGTAGTCAACCCCAAGAACCATGGAGGAATCATATTCACATACTTGAGGGATAGGTACGGGAAGACACAGATTGTAGTGGATTCCAAGGACAAAGAACTATTCAAAATCGCATCAGAACTCAGGAGAGAGGATGTCATAAGGATAGAAGGTAAGGTTAAAGAACGTCCTGATGACATGAAGAACAAGGATTTTTCTACTGGAGACATTGAGGTGCACGCGAAAGCGATAGATGTGATTAATAAGTCCGCAGAGCTTCCCATAGAGATAGATGAGAACGTGAATACATCCGAGGAGATGAGGTTGAGATACAGATATCTGGATCTCAGGAAGGATTCGATGAGGGATAAGCTCATACTCCGCCACGATATCATCACCGCTGCAAGAGAATATTTCAACAAGAACGATTTCCTAGAGATAGAGACTCCCCTGATGGTCAAATCTACTCCTGAAGGCGCACGGGATTACGTTGTACCCAGCAGGGTCAACCAAGGCAAATTCTATGCATTGCCACAAAGCCCACAGCTCTATAAGCAGATACTTATGGTTGCAGGCGTGGACAGATACTATCAGGTACCTAGATGTCTCAGAGACGAAGACCTTAGAGCTGACAGACAGCCAGAGCATACACAGATCGATTTTGAGATGAGCTTCGCCACCTCCGACGAGATAAGGGAAATAGTGGAAGGTATGTGCAGACACATCCTGAAAAAAGTCAAAGGAATCGATATTGAAGAGTTCAAGACATTCTCGTACAGGGAAGCCATGGAAAGGTATGGTACCGACAAACCAGATCTCAGGTACGGACTTGAGCTGACCGATATGACTGAGATTGCCAAGAAGACTGATTTCAAGATATTCAAGGATGCAGAGAAAGTCTCAGCACTCAAGGTCAGTAAAGATTTCTCGAGAAGGGAGATTGATGAACTGACAGAGCTTGCGAAGAAAGAAGGTGCGAAAGGCCTGGCTTACGCCAAGGTCACGAAAGAAGGTCTCGATTCAGGGATATCCAAATTTGTAAAGCCAAAGGAGAAAGATATCATCGAGAAGACCTCTGCAAAAGAGGGCGACACAATACTTTTCGTAGCGGACAAATGGAAAGTTTGTCTAGAAACACTAGGCGCAATCCGCAAGAAAGTCGCACATGACCTTGATATGATACCAAAAGAGACATTCAAGTTCTGCTGGGTGAAAGATTTCCCTCTATTCGCATGGAATGAAGAGGAGAAGAGATGGGAGCCCGAGCACCACATGTTCAGCATGCCGAAACCTGAATACATCGATAATTTCGAGAAGCATCCTGAGAAAGTAGAAGGTGACCTTTGGGATCTTGTACTGAATGGCACAGAGCTCGCATCTGGTAGTATAAGGGTCACCAATCCAGACATACAAGAGAGGATAATGAAGCTCATCGGGCACAGCAAGGAAGATGCGCATAAGAAGTTCGGATTCCTTCTTGAGGCTTACAAGTATGGTGGGCCTGTGCATGGAGGTATGGGCATAGGCGCAGATCGGTTGATTGCAATACTGGCAGGCACGAATGACATCAGAGAGGTGATAGCCTTCCCGAAGAATAAGGCAGCGCAGTGTCCAATGGATGGATCACCGAGTGAGATTGATAGTCATCAGCTTGAAGAACTGGGTATAAGCATAAAAAACAAAAAGAGATAAAAACATAAGAGTATCGTAGATTGTATGCAAGAAGAGGATACGTTGCACGAATTGTTCAGACTTCTGAAATCCAGGTTCTTCTCATTCAACAAGGGCAAAAGAAGGAAAAATAGAATAGAGTATAAGTTAAAGTTCTCTAAATATCCTAAGGCCGAAGGTGGTATACGTATAGGGGTAGTGAGCGATATAGAAGGCGCTGTAGATAATGCGAGAAGATCGGCTCAAAAACTGAAGTCTGAAAAACCAGACATCATAGTCATAGCTGGAGACTGCTATGAAAGCAGCAATATAAGATCAGTGCCTATGTTTCCTGACGATAGAGACAAGCACAGACAGATGAGAAGGGGGATTGAACCGTATGCAAAACTCGATGTTCCGATTCTTGTGATCCCTGGCAATCATGAGGATATGAAAACATATTCTAGAGTGATGAGACATTTAAGCGGACGATTCCCTAAAGTCAGAGATATGCACAGGAAGACATACATAACAAAAGATGTATCGATGATATTCTTGGGAGGGTACCATAATCCTATGATGACCGAACCTGAAGGTTTCATGATCGATGAGAATGATTATGAATGGCTACACAAGAGATTGAAGATCCTAAAGAAAAAAGAGAAACCGATAATCCTTGTCAGCCATGGTCCGCCGATGTCAACAGGAATGCTTGATTTCTTACCCTTCTTCGGCAATGTGGGCGATGAGGTGCTGAGCGACATCATCTCTTCCTTCAAAGGGGATCTCGTCAATCTCCATGGTCATATCCATGAGAAGACAGGGGAACATTATACCTTCAAGAACACGATTGCAATCAACGTCTCTGCTGTGACCAACTTCAGCAATCCAAGGCCACCAAACACAAGCATCGTTGAAGTCAGTGAGGGAAAGATTGTCTACAGAGAGATATAGCTCCAGTAAAGTTTTTATAAAGGCCAACATTCTCATGATACTATGACCAAAGCACCAAAGATCGACCTGGGTGAGAGCACTTCTATCGATGAGGCCATCAGGAAAGGTAAAGGGGATGTCACTGTAAGAGGGTGGGTCTATCGGGAGAGGGGAAGCAACAAGCTGAAATTCGTCATCCTGAGAGACTCCACAGGAAAAATACAATGCGTCATCGACAAGAGTAAGGTTGGAGACGAGGCTTTCAAGGTGGCCGATAAACTGCAGATCGAATCATCGCTCATAATCAAAGGCAAGATCAAGAAGGATGAGAGGGCTCCCACAGGGTATGAGATCGATGTGGACTCTTTCGATATCATCGGAGATTCTGACAATTTTCCCATAGGTAAAGATTTTTCTGAGGAATACCTCCTAGATGTAAGACATCTTTGGCTAAGAAGCACAAAGATGACAGCGATAATGAAGATAAGAAGCACTATCTTCGGAGCGATACACGGATACTTCAGGGAGCAAGGATTCCATGAGCACCATTCCCCAATATTCATGAGTTCACAGGCAGAAGGAGGAAGTACACTATTCTCAGTAGATTATTTCGGTAAAGAACTCTATCTTGCACAGACCTGGCAATTGCACGCTGAGGCCATGATTTTTGCTCTCGAGAACATATATTGTATCGCACCGTCTTTCAGGGCAGAGAAATCAAAGACAAGCAGACACCTTACAGAATACTGGCATGCTGAGATGGAGATGTCGTGGTGCAATTTCGATGATATCAAAGATCATGGTGAAAGACTGATAAAACAAGTTGTCAAAGAAGTAATCAAACACAACAAAAAAGAGCTTGGGGATCTCAAGCGTGACATATCTAAGCTTGAACCCACGGTAAAAAAGAAATTTGTAAGAATGACATATGATGAGGCCCTCAAGATACTGAAAGAGAAGTGCGATATGAAGGTCCCATGGGGCAAGGATCTCAGGACTGTCGAAGAGGAGAAGTTGACAGAGCTATATGATGTCCCCGTAATAGTCAGCAATTATCCGAAGAAGGTCAAAGCTTTCTATATGAAGGAGGTGGATGACAACCCAAATGTGGTCGAGGGCTGCGATTTCTTAGCTCCTGAAGGTAATGGAGAGATAATAGGCGGATCCCAAAGAGAGCATGAGATAGATAAAATAAAAGAAAGACTGAGAGAGGAAGGCGAAGAGCTTGAAAGATACGAGTTCTATCTCGACACCAGGAGATACGGATCTGTACCGCATGGAGGGTTCGGACTTGGTGTAGAAAGGCTAATAAAATGGATATGCGGTCTTGATAACATCAAAGATGCGATAGCTTTCCCAAGGACCATGCAGAGATATTATCCTTAGGGATCTGGAGTTTCTGGCCTTTTTCTAAGAGCGCATCACATCTACTAAAGGCACTCAATCTATCTATAAATTGAAAAATAAAAATGTGGGAAATATTATTTCATCACACAAGCTATAACTACACCGCCGGCAAGAAATATCATCACGGATTCTGCAAACCAGGACACAGCCAGCAGATCAGGAACACCTAAAACTAGGAATGTGTGCAATAGTGATGGTATGCCTACTACGAACGTCAGGAAAACACCATAGAGTAGACCCTTGACCCAATTATCATGCGGTGCATGCCCATGCAATGATACTCGTACCATATGGTAGAAGAATGAATAGATGAATCCCACAAAGAAGGATATTATGGCAGAGTATAGGAAGAAAGACCATGGAATCTGTCCTGCAACCGGGGTTATGAACTCACTCCACAAGCCAGAATATTCTATATGAGTATAATAGAACTTGTTCATCCATATCCCAAAGAAAGATATGGCTTGAGCTACCAGCATGAAAAGGAATCCGGCCAGAAGACCTCTAGGAATATTGAAATCTATGGAGTGCTCGAATTCCTCTACATTTCTCATGAAAAAATCTATAGGAGACTCATGCCTTTTCTTAGGACGAGGTACAGGAACTGTAGAAAGACCAGGTGAAGCAACCTTCTTCTGGCTCTGAGATTTTTTTGTTGATTTTGCTGATGAACTTGGACTCTTACGAGTGTTTTTCCGTGCAGAAGAGACAGTCGACTTCTTCGAAGTGCTTTTTCCGCGAACAGACCCGCTTTTCGCTTTCCGAGTTCCTTCAGAACTTCTTGATTTAGTCTTTTTACTTGCTGGCATTCACAACCCACCTCATGAACGTGATTATCCTTCTTATAGTTGCCGCATTTAAATAATTTCTCATTTTTTGTCACTGTGCAGACACTAGTGATGCACACTTCGTATATTTTATATACAACAAAACTTTTTAACATAACTTGCTGACAAGTACTTGCAGGGGTATCAATCTTGGCAGACAGTGGTCCACAACAAAACAACAAAAGCAATTCTGGAAATAATCAGGCTAGCAAGAATGCTGCCCAACAGAAGAAGAATGAAGATTATCATGGTATGGGTAAATATGAGATCATAAGAGACGATGAGGATACTATCATCAAGATAAACTATGAGGATTCATTCTCTGTCCCCTCCATAGAAGATAATGAAAACTGCATGTCAAGAGTGATAGATATACTGACACAGGTGAAAGGCGCTACAAAGATAGTCTTCTTCCAGAAGAGGGATTATGAATATGATTATACACAAACACGAATGCTACATGAGATAGCAACCCTATATACTAGATTCATCAAAGAAAAGAAACTTTTCTCATTAGTCAACCTAGGTAACGACAATTATGGTAGCAAGGCATATTATGAGATTCAGAAGCTAATATTCGATAAGCTCAAGAAGGACCCGATAGGAGCGTTCGTACAACTCGTTAGGATACGAAGGAGAGAAAAGATAAATCTTGACGGGACTGCCGGAAAACAGGAGAAGGATAGGATACGGAGATATCTGGAAACATTGAGCGAAGCCATCACTTATTTTGAAGGAACGAGACTGATTACTATAGCAAAACCGTATCTCCAAGGATACAATATAGGAGAGCGAGATATCTACAGACAGATATTCAATCCCACCATAAAACCAGACTTTATGCACACCAAACTCATGTCGGCATATCCCAAGGATGGCATAGAGATTGATAGTTATATGGTCGGAAACACAGAGGTCACAATATTCGATCTTCCCGGGAATGTCCAGAATCTCTATCATATAACACCTCCAGAATTCAAGCTCGAAGAAGAAGAGTACGAGATCCTCGATTCTGCAAGAAACATTTTATCCGAGCACGAACCTGAGAAAAGTGATTTTGTCAATCCTAAAAGGATGAGAGAGGTGTTCCTTAATGTTGGCTCTGACCTCATCACCGAACTCGCTGCCCAAAGAGGTATGGAGATGGAGGATGATAAGATACAAGAGCTTGCAGAGATACTTGTGCGCTACACCGTAGGTTTTGGGCTTATAGAGGTATTGCTACAAGATGATGAGATGCAAGACATATCAGTCAATAGTCCATTAGGACATGTGCCAATATATATCGTGCAAGGTACACATGGTGATTGTGTAACCAATATCCTGCCTGCAAAGAGCGAATCAGAGTCATGGGCCTCCAAACTCAGGCTGATGTCAGGGCGACCACTGGACGAGGCAAACCAGATTCTCGATACAGAACTCGAGTTGCCTGGAGCATCGGTAAGGGTATCTGTCATAACAGAACCTCTTGACCCTACAGGTCTTGCCTTCTCTTTCAGGAAGCATAGGGATAAACCTTGGACATTGACACTTTTCATAAAGAACCGCACTATATCCCCCTTGGCTGCAGGACTCATAAGCTTCCTTGTAGATGGCACAAGAAGCATGCTCATCTGTGGTACGAGAGGATCTGGAAAGAGTAGTCTGCTGAGCAGTGTGATGATAGAGATAATGAGAAGATATAGGATAATCACCATCGAAGATACATTAGAACTACCTACACCTGCGATGAGAAAACTAGGTTTCAATATCCAACCGATGAAGGTTGCTAGTGCACTTGCTAAAGGATCGAATGAGATGCCTGCAGATGATGGTATAAGGAGTACACTAAGGCTTGGAGATTCCTCACTCATAGTAGGAGAAGTGAGGAGCACAGAAGCAAAAGCGCTTTATGAGGCTATGCGAGTAGGTGCTGCAGCAAATGTGGTTGCAGGCACTATACACGGTGATTCACCATTCGGTATATATGATAGGGTTGTTAATGACATAGGAGTGCCGAAGACATCCTTCAAGGCCACAGATATATGTATAATAGTGAACCCGATAAAATCCGCAGACGGGCTACACAGGATTAGAAGAGTCACACAGATAACAGAGGTTAGAAAAGATTGGGAAGATGACCCTAACACAGAAGGAGGCTTTGTCGATCTGATGAAATACAACGCAGATACAGATACTTTAGAGCCGACCGATGAGCTGATAAACGGAAATTCCGAGATTCTCAAGATGATCGCAGCCAATGTGAAAGATTTTGTAGGTAACTGGGATGCCCTCTGGGAGAATATAGAGACGCGTGGAAAAGTTAAAGAGGCGCAAGCGAAGAAAGCGGAAGAGATTGGCGATGATAATATCCTGGAGGCTGAATTTGGTATAAAATGCAATGACATGTTCCATAAGATTACAGAAGAGGTCAAGAAATCTAAAGGAAGCCTAGATCATGAAGAGATACTTTCGAAGTGGAACAATTGGTTTGAAAAAGAGATAAGAAAACGTGAACGACTGAAAGTTGAAAGGCATGAGACTGAGGAAGAGACTGCAAAGAGGGAGAAAGAAGAAGAGATGAATCCTGACAGGATAGAAGACCAGATCTACGGAACAGACCAGTTTTCGATAGAGTGATGTGAGCACATGAAAATCATTATATTCGGCGGAAGTACCACAATAGGTAAGGGCGACCCCAAGGATGGTGGCTGGGCAGGAAGACTGAGAAGCCGTATAGAAGAAAACGATGAAAGGGACACCGTGTTCATTCTAGGAATACCTGGCGAGACCACTCAAGGTATGAGAAAGAGAGTATCTGGAGAGATGGACGCAAGAGGAATATCATCAGACGATGTCTGCCTGGTTGCAGTCGGCATGAATGACTCAAGAAAGAGAGAGGATGGTGATAATGAGATACCTTTGAAAGATTTCACAGTAAACATGAAATATATCCTGTCCTGCATCAGGAAAAGAACAGAAAAAATACTTATCATAGGTCCCTCAAAAGTTGATGAGAAGAGAACAACACCCTTCAGAGGGAATTACTATCTGAACGAAGAGATTATGAGATATAGTAGAACACTCCAAAAGATATGTGATGAGAACAAAATCCCATTCATCGACATGACACAAAAGAGCCCAACACCCTCTAGGTTGAAAGATGGTCTACACCCCGTGCCTTCCGAGCACAAGAATAGATTTAGTCTGATTTATCCAAAAGTGAAAGAAATGATGTGAGAAACCAATCACTTGGAATTCTTGCCCGATTTTTTAGCCGAAACATCTTTGGCTTTTGTTGTGCTGCCTTCTTCTTTCTCCTTTTTCTTAGAAGAAGATTTCTCAGTCTTCTTAGATTTACTCGAAGACTGCTTTTTAGGCTTCTCAGATGCAGATTTTGTAGAAGAACGTGAAGATTTCGGTTTCTCAGAAGCCTTTTTCGGCTTCTTCTCCTTGAGTTCTATACCCATATCTTTGAACACCTTGACAACATCAGAGTGAGAAGCATTCTTGGAGATCTTCACTGTCTTATTCAGAGGCTCAAGGTGCGACACATTACACTTACGTCTCCTTGTCTCACCATCTATCAGAACAAAATTGTTATCTGTATTATCAATGATCACACATTTCTTGCCAGCGTCTCTTCCAGCAAGCTTCACACATACTCTTCCTATCTCAATCATCTAAACCAACCTCGTAGTAGGATACGTCGCCATAATCCCGGGTCATTCCTCTTCATCAAGCCTTGCCAGATTCTTTATGAGCTCTCGTGAAGCTCGTGATGAAAGAACTCCTCCATATGGTCTTTCTGGCCTTCTTGAGGACTTGGGTATCTTCTTCATCTCAGACGGTTTTGCTCGTGGCACACCGGAGAGAGAAGTCCCATAGACTGGGCAAGTTGCTACACCAGGCTTACGTTTAACATAATGTGTCGTATTATTGTGGCCTGGCGTCACTTTTCTGACACGCCTGAATGTCCTCGATTTGAATTTTGATGGTGTTAACATCCTGATTACCTCTTGATTCAGCATGAAGAAATGCCAACTATTTAAAAAATTAACGGTTAATGGACCTTCAGAACTTTTCTTATCACAATACTGAAGCCTACTGAAAGCAGTATGTAAGACCAGATCCAAGTCCACCCAATACCTAGGAAAGATAATGGTTCGACCTGCTCATTACCTATGTTCAACCTATTGAAGCTTCCGGATGCACCCACTGTCGGAGACCTATATTCCGGCTTGTCAGTAATTAGGAGCTCCTGAGTCTCTGTCTCTCCTTCGAAATGATACCTCAGCTCATACTCTCCAGGAGGTCCACTTAGTCTCCACCGTGCTTCGCCATCTTCTATGTCCTGCTCACGAGAGGTCTCGAATACGAAATCAGCATTCTCAGGATATATCTCGAGTTCGACAGTACCCTGGATACCTGACTGCATCTCGACCCAAACCTCAAATGTCTGTCCCGGAGCTATAGGTTCGTAAGCTATGTGAGCGTTCAACCAGCCGAACATCAAGATAAGAGGAAGCATAGTGAATAGCATAGGCTTCATGGAGTGCCTCATATACTGCATATTCTTCTCCATCGCTTCTTTTTGTATTCGCATAAGTTTCTCGGGCTTATCACGATGCTCCTTCATCATCTTCTGTAGGTCCTTGAGTTCCTTCTTCAAGGCCTGCATTACTTTCTGATCCGTCACAAACCTATATACCAATGATGTGAACAATGTGACAGTAAAAGCGATGATCGCTATAGAAGCCAGTGGATGTAGGCTAAAGATGAATTCTGAAAATGGATCCATGGTCATATCCCCTTTTTATGATGAATTAGGTCAGAGTTACTTTTTAAAGGTTGTTTTTTAGTGGGATCAACCACCCATGAATTTCCGCATTGAAGGATTCAACTCCATCATATGCTGTTTCGCGATATCCTCATAGAACCTATATATTATCATCACAGTCAGCAATAGTCCTGTCCCGTTAGCTAGCGCACCGCTGACGTCGGCGATTGCGGCTAAGAAACCTACGGTCATGGCACCCATGATGGTGAGAGGGGTTATATACCTCTTCAGAATTCGCTCGAGAACCCTTTCATCCTTCCTGAAACCAGGAATCTGAAGGCCTGATGACATGATCTGTTGTGCCTGTGATTTCGCATCCATACCTGAAGTCTGTACCCAGAAGAAACTGAAAAGTATACAGCCACCCATCATCAATGTCATGTACACTACGGCCCGGAAAATATCTCCACCAGTAAGCGTGCCTAATAGAGCACCCTCCATCAATTGTGGGGCAACGATAAAAGTGACGAAACCCGATTCTGGAACACCTTGGGAGAATGTGCCTAGGATCGGACGTCCCCAATTATATAGAAGTTGTGCGAATAGCTGAAGATTAGCAAACAGAGCTGCGACAAGTATGACGGGTATATTGCTCGTATATATGAATTTCAGTGGCCACCTTATACCATGCCCTCTGACACGACCAAAAGAGAGAGGAATCTCAACCTTCATGGCCTGGCCATAGACTGCCATGACAAAGACAGCTACTGTCGCACCAATCCTGGCAAGATTCAGTACCGCATCTTGTGTCCTCTGAAGTATGAATGACTGCACCAATGCAGGTATGGCACCTACGGCCAATGTGCCTTCAGGTACTACAGGAGATAAGAGCCGTACGAAGAGCGATTGAGAGACTCCTGCCGCAATGAAAAGGCTCACACCAGAACCGATACCCCATTTCTGGACGACCTCGTCCATGAACAGGATCATGAAACCTCCGAGCACTAGCTGGAATATTATGAGCATCTGGACCTGTACAAATTGTGCACCTGCAAATCTTGCAGGGTCAGGAGAAAGACCTCCCATCATAACATATACAGTGGACTCTAGGAATATGAAACCTATGGCCATCAGCTTCTGAACTCCCTGATAGAATTGCTTTCCCTCAGGAGTCTTGTTGTCTATGTTTATTATTCCTGCACCACCAAGTAGCTGCAGAACGATAGAGGCTGTGACGATGGGCCCTATACCTAACGAGATTATAGAACCGAAACTTGCTCCAAGGAGCACCTGTAATTGCTCAAACTGTAGTTCTGAAGCGGGGTCTAATCCATAAAGAGATATCGCTCCCAATATGAAAAACAGAAAAAGAGTGAGAATTGTCCATTTCATCTTCTGCTTGAAAGGCAGACTCTTCTGGGTTGGTGCAGCAACCTCAGGTAAGTTCAAAACAAAATTCTTGAATGCGCCCATTTGTATCAGTATGATAATTGAAATGACAATCTTTTTTATATGTTATCAAAAAATCAGTCTTGAGATTCTGGAGACTCTTCTGAAGATTCTTCTGCTGAAGACTCCTTCTGGCCAGTCACTTTTACGGTCCCGCCTGCCGCAGATATCTTCTTCATAGCGGATTCTGATGCATGCTCCACCGTAATCTCATACTTCCTTGATGGCTTTCCTGTGCCCAGAAGCTTGGTACAACCCAATCTCGACATATCGATGGAAGCCATACCATTGTGCTCCTTTGTCAAACCTTTTGCCTTTAGAGTAGCATAAGAGTTTTCGATTGCATATATGTTTATAGTTGAATCGTGATTGCGGTACTTGTTATTGCTGAATCCATAACTGCCCAATATCTTCCCTTCTTTTACTCTGAAATACTGCTTGTTAGCGTCTCCTCTCTTTCCAGTTCCAGCCCTACCTCTACCTCCTCGGTTTCCGGCACCCCTATTCTTTTTCATAGAACCAAATCCATGGGTGGTGGTCCCTCTCTGGCGGGTATCTTTTTTCCTTTTTCTTGCAGTCTTCATCTTAACACTCCCGAAATAATCAAGCTTCTACCTTTTTTTTCTCTTGTAGGTGGACGTCTGGAATCATCTTGTCTATCAGAACCGTGATATTTTCCCCTCTATAACCGAGCGCACCACCTATCGAGTAATTCTTCTTTATACCGCCTCTTTCGAATCCTCCTCTTGGAGGGTGAAGGTTCACAGTCTTATCGAGGCCGAATTTATCTGCATAATCCTTAGAGACAAAACCATATGTAGTGTAATCTTTTGTCTTTTTTATCATGCCTAGGACTGAGGGCGATGCCTTCCGGATAACCATGGAATGTTTTTTTGTAAGACCCAGCATATCCATAGTGTCTCTTATCTCTGACCTTATCTTGGTCATACCTCGGACCCGTATAACGGCCACATACATATCATTTTTAGTCTCTGTCATTTTCATCATCTATCATCGACAATCTTTCCAGTCACAATCCTGAACTTCTCTTCGTCTTCTGCTCTGACTTTTGTAGACGAGAGTTTTTTCAATGCTTCAAAGCATGCCTTGATCTGATTGATCTTGGTCTTTGCCTGGCCTCTGGTTCTTGACCATACATCCTGGACGCCTGCAAGCTTCAGTATCTTTGCACACTCAGGTTCTATACACAAACCTGTTCCAGTAGGCGCTGGTAAAAGGTCTACTGTGACCGAACCGCATTTGCCAGATACCTTGAATGGTATTGAATTAGGATAATCACCAGCACCTTCCCAGGAGCCAGATCCTCTCTTTATCATTATCACATTCCTTTTCGCATCGCGTATTGCTTTCTCTCGAGCTGGTACTGTCTCTCTTGCCTTGCCATAGCCGAGACCCACAAACCCGTTCTTGTTTCCAATGACCGCCGCAGTCGCGAAGGATGGCTTGTTGCCTTCTCTTGTCTTCTTCTGGCATTGCTTGAATACTCTTCTCTGTCCTCCGCCAAACTTACCCTTAGCCTGTCCTATCAAGAGAAGGTCGCTCTCTATGCGAGGTAACAGGATATCGACGACCTGAGGCTCCAGGACCTTGACACCTCTAGATAGCAGGTCCGCTAAATCAGTCATATGACCCGCCTTGACCATCTTTCCGACTTCAGTTTTCGGCTGCCAGGCTTCCACATCAAAAGGAATCTCGGTGACTCTTGCCACCTCTTCAGGTTTCTTAGCATCCTCAACCTCAGGAATATCCTTCTCATCTTCAGCGATACCACTATCGTCCTCTGCGTCAACCTCCACTTCAACAGGTATCTCCTCATCTCCTTCTGTTACATCAGGATCTTCAGAATCCTTGGAATCATCTTTACTGA
>CAZJJJ010000002.1:12220-36727 GCA_964546295.1 uncultured Methanosarcinales archaeon | reverse complement strand
ATCCTCTTGAGAGACATCCTTTTCAGGGACCTCTTCAGGAGATTCTGTCACCGCTTCGTCCTTTTTCTTCTCTTCTGGCATCTAGCATCAACCGTTAATTTTTGTGATAATACGTTCAAACTCATCTTCAATCTTTGAGGGATCGCCAGCAGTTTTCTTGGTCGCTGAAAACTGCATGCCTTCCTTAGTCGCATTTTTCGCGATGTGTGCTATATGGCTCCCTTTGAATCTTGTCTCATCTGGCAGTACATCTTCTGAGACAGGGACTTTCATCCCTCCATCTATGGCTCCTCTAACAAGACCATAAAGTCTCGAACCCTTCTTCGAGACGAAACTGCCGATATCTACAATCGCCTCATCAGCAATACCCTTATCTTTTAGTCGTTTTGCAAGGAGCTGCCCTGTGAGATAAGCAGCAGGAATATTCTTGCATGAATACTTCCAACCTAACTTTTTAAGCTCTTTTGATGATATGGTGATAAGTACCTTGTCACCTTCTGCTGAATAATCAACAAGCTGAGCTATTATATACTTCATAGACCTCCTTACGACCAGCCTATGCTTACCCGATTTCAACAGTGAGAGACGTTTCCTATAATCAGTATAGTTCGTCCGTTTTCTCCTGTATTCCACCGTCGTTCTTTTGTCTTTTCCCATTTGAACACCTTGAATCATGAAAGATTGCTGATTATTTCCTCTGTATCAATTCCCGCTCACCAAGATACAGCTTGATATGTCTCTTATTCCTGAAAAATCCTCCTTTCACTTTGGAGTACAACTGATTGTAAGTATCTTTGGCGATTATCTCACGTGATCTCAGGTCTTTAAGCAGAGCACGCTGAGAACGTACCTTATTAATCCATATCTCTTTTCGGTTGTTTCTTGCGTTAGTTGTACCTTTCCTTGAACCTTGACCCTTTCTGTTTCCCTTCACTTTTTGCAAGTGGGTCATCCTTGCACGCGATCTTGATGCATGACTCTTCCTGGATTTCAGGATATAGCCCTTATTGACCAGAGCCTTTATGTCCTGCCGTGTTATGGCTTCCTTTATCTCAGAGAGTCTGCTCTCTTCGAAAACGACATCAGCACACGAACAGTTCAACACGTCCGCTGCAAGTCTCCTCTGTACTGTAAGCCTCATTGTAATCATCCATCCTTAATCTCTTTTTGTGAGCACTTTATCCTTCTCGGCCTTTTCAGCTTTCTTCTTCTCCTCGTCATTCTGCGCAACATCAGAGATTGCGCCAGAGCCTTCCGTCGTGGCTCCATTGGAAGAGTCCTGTTCTGCATCCTTAGAAGCCTTGGCAAGGTCGGCAGTGCTTTCTACTTTCTCTTGTTTCTTGCTCTCCTCTTTCTTCTTCTTCTCAGCCTTCAAGTGCTTCCTTGTCTCTTTCTTCTCCTTCAGCCTATCTTGAATGTCTTTTATGTATGCTTCAGGATCTTTGACATTCAGTAAGGTTATCTTCTTAGAGAGCGCTTCCTGCATTATCTCTATCCTTTTACGTTCACCAACAGACGATGCGATGATAGCACCTTCCCGCGAACTGTCCAAAGTGTCAAGCTGAGACTTGTTTTCAACAATGAATGGGAACAGACCTTTTGGATCCATATTCTTGACGTCGGATGGAGAGCCATACCCTGGTGTAACTTTCTTGACATAGCCTCTCTTGTTCAGACGGACCTTGGACTGCAGTCCTTTCGGTCGCCTATAGCCAGTCCTAGAGACACGCTTCTTCTTATGCGAATCCTGCCTCCTGAATTCTGGTTTCTTCCGCTTCAGGTCTTTTCTCGTAGTGATATGATCCATGATAATCAACTCATTCGCTTGTCTCTTCCAGCTCTATAGGTCTTGTCTTTGATTTTTCGACTATATATATGCCGTCCTGGAAAATTCTCCTATCTTTGTTTGTTATCCTGGTGAGCTGCTCAATGTCAGCGGCTACTTGACCAGCAATCTCCTTATTGGGTGAAGTCACAGTTATGTTTTCTCCATCAACTTTTACATCTGCTCCCGGTTTTATCTTGAGCAACCTAGGTCTGTTCTCCCCAAGGAAATTCTTGACCTCAAGAGTATCGTCATTCAATGTGACTTTCATAGGGAAGTGTCCTGAACATATCTTCAGCTTATAGGTATGACCTTCCATCACACCAACAATCATATGCCTGATATGAGCTCTGTATGTATTTGTCAACTTCTTCTCACGTTGTGTAGGCTTTTCGGACACGAGATTGATGAAGTTTCCCGACTGGCTTATCTTCACCCTCTGGCTAGGCATCTTCTTCACTATGGCTCCTTGAGGTCCAGTCACTTTAAGCACACTGCCATCTACCTCAATGCTGACTGAGCTTGGGAATTCAACCTTGTAATCTATGTCGTTCATCATCTTAATCACGGCTCAATAACAGTATGCCAATAGCTTACCACCAATCTTCTTCTCTTTTGCCTCTGTATGAGTCATAATCCCTTGATTTGTTGTTACAATCAGGAAACCGAAATCCTTGGCAGGCAAGAATCTCTTCTCGTATTTCGTGTATGTGTTAAGACCTACAGAGAATCTTGGTTTTACAACATTGCATCTGTTAAGCCTTCCGAGCAGAGTCACGTGAAGCTCAGCGCCTCTTGATGTGACCTCTTCCTTGATCTCACCGACATAACCTTTCTCATGCATGACCTCTAAGACCTTCTTTATGACTTTGGATGAAGGTCTGATCACGCACTGCCTGGAACCTATGTGTTCCATGTTCAGTATGTACGATAGTGAGTTTGCCAGTGTGTCGTTCATTGCCATCTTGAATCACTTTTCCATTTCCATAATCTGATCATGATAATCAATTGAGTTTCTTGAAACCTATCTTCGGTGCTACTTCCCTGAAGGCCTGCCTGCTCATGTTGAGTCCGTATTTGCTTATCCTTCCACCGATACGTCCAGAGAACCTACATCTCTTCCTTGCGACGCCACAGCTCCTTTTCTTGGGAGCATTATGCTTCACATACTTCTCTGCCTTCTTAGGTTTGGACTTCAACTGCTTCAATGCCTTCCTGTAATTGCTGCAAGTCATTCTTCCTCTACCTCTTCAAGTATCTTCACATTGTAATTTTTCTTCATGAAATCTATTGCGTCAGTCCTCTTTATGTGATGACTTTCCTTGATCTTGGATGAATGGAGCCTACGCCTAGTGATCCTGTATCCCGGACGGACGAGCGTCACAGATACCTGGAGCCCCATTATGCCGATATCAGGGTCGTATTTGTAATCCGTGATGTCAATACACTCAGGTATTCCAAATGAGATATTGCCCATCTCATCGAACATCTTCTGTCTGAGCATCTTGTCTTTAGCGTCTAGCAGCCTAGGTAAAAGATCCTTTATCATCTCTTTATCCCTGATCGTGAGCTTACACCCTACAGGAAGCCCTGGCCTGAGCCCCCATGCCTGCAACCTCTTGTTGGTCTTGGTCCTGACCGGATCAATACCTGTCAAGGCCTTTAGCAACATAGTGCCCTTTTCCAACACTTTTGCGTCCTTTCCGGCACCTACATTAAGTGTTAGCTTCTCAATCCTGATATCCCTCATCGGGTTTTCCTTTGCTTCCATTTTCATCATTTATTGTAATCATCGGTCTGATATCTTATTCGAGACTCAATAGTGGCTTATCCTTTCCAATCACCACGATGTCATCTTTACCTATTTTGAACTCTACATCTTCACGCTTACAGGTCAATGAACCACCATCGACATCAACAACCTCAGCAGTCTTGGAGATGTTCTTACCTGTTAGCAAGTAGACGAGTGAGCCTTTCTCCAGAGCTATCTTCTCGGAAACCTTATTATCTTTCAATGCCACAAGTACAGTATCGCCGACCGAGTACTCATCCTTGTCCACAACAACATTGAGCCCACCAGCCATGTTGAGCTGCACTTTTTTCTTCGGAAGATATGTCTTCCCTGTGACCTTTGATATTCGTCTTTCAGCATCTTTCTCATTAATTTCCTTCAGCGTGAGTCTACCACGCGTGTTGAATAATAGGGTATAATTCTCCTTTGTATCATTAAGGGATAGTATATCGAATATTCCCATGCCTGTCTTCTCTGACTTCACTCTGTTCCCATTGAGAGTGATGTTCTTGTTGAATAGGATGTATCGCGTCTCTTTAGTTGTTCTTGCAAGTTTCAGCATATCCTTGAATATGACATTAAGAGAGACTGAATCACCCATGGCATGGCCTGACTTAGGAGATGTAATCCATGTGTGCTCTTTCCGCTTGACAGGCCAACTCTTTGGGCTGGCTATCCTTTTCATATGTTGTGTCATTCGATCACCATATCTCATTTCTTGAGCGATTTCTTCCTTTTCGCATCTGAAAGGTTCAGGTCAGTTATCATCACATTTGATGGATCTATCGGGTAATATGAGGTTGCACCCTCATTCTTTGAATAAGAGACCCCACTCACATTTATCTTGTAATCCTTGTAAGAGACACTTTGCACTTCGCCTTCGCGTCCTTTGAAATTCCCTCTGAGCACTTTCACCTTGTCTCCTGACCTGACTACAACAGATCTTTTCCCATACTCCTTCTTCAATGAAGGGGAAAGGTGTGATGCCATTTTCCTTATCCTAAGATGCAAAGGAGCATTAGCTATGTATTTCCTCTGCTTCCGCGGTTGGGAAGATGACTTCCATGCTTTCGAAAATCTCGATTTCATCCTATATCACACCATTATCATAATATTATGTTAGCCACTTTCGCGACTGCTGGCCATCTGACTGCAACCTCTTTTGCGATTGGACCTTTGAAGATGGTCCCCTTTGGATTGCCTTTATCGTCTTTCAGCACAACTGCTGAGTTATCTTCAAAACTCACTCTTGTCCCATCTGGTCTGTGGAACTCTTTCTTCTGTCGTACAATAACAGCCAGTACAACCTGCTTCCTCATCTCAGGCTTTCCTTTGATGACTGATGCCATTACAAGATCACCCACACCACAACTGGGCTTTCTCTTCTTGACTGTCTTGAGGTTCTTGACAGATATTACCTTCAATGCTTTAGCACCAGAGTTATCACAAGTCTCCACGACAGATCCTGTGGACAATCCTCTTGTGATACTTGCCTTGAGCGCTTTCATTTTCACACCTTTCTATAAATCAATCCTTTTTCTTTGTGGACTTTTTGTTTGAGGTCTTTTTCGTTGTCGATTCTTTCTTTGGAGCAGACTTCGCGTCTTTTTCCTGAGACTCCGAGTCTGCCTTCTTCTCTACCTCTTCCATGAGATCATCAGCTGCACCAAGTTTTTCAATGACTATGAAATTCTTTGTCTTGCTCAATGGCCTGCATTGTTTGATGCGTACAATGTCCCCTTCCTTCGCACTTATGGAATCTGGGTTGTGTGCTACTACCTTGGAGGTCCTTACCATGTATCTTTCGAACTTGGGCACATGAATCTTGCGTTCCCATGTCACGATAACTGTTGCATTCATCTTGTTGGACAGCACACGACCTACGTAAGACCTTCCATGTGTCCTGACGTTGTGCAGATCCAATGATGTCTGCCGTATCTCTTTAGCCATTTGTTCTCACTCGCTTATTCTTGATTTTCTTCAACCTGTCCTCCGGACGATGCTCAATGAGCTCACCGGGTATGATTATCTGCTTGTCTTCGAGATCCAGTTCAAGCGAAAGGTTTCGCTTGATGTATCTTCCAATCCTCGAACCATCGAAGAGCTCGATTGTAGATTGGGTCTCGTTGACGATTATCCCTTCTTTTCCCACATCATCATCGTTTGTTGATGATGCTATCCGCGCTTTTTTCCCTATGAGCTCTCCCTTCAGATGCTTGAGCAGACCATCATTTTGTCTTTTTCTCATCTTTCACATCATTCTTGGATTTCTCAGTTTCTTCGGTCTGGAGCGCGTTCTCTCGCTTGACTGTACGTATCCTCGCAAGAGTCTTCTTGATAGATCTGATCTGACCCGGACTTTTTGGCGTCGTCCCCATCGCAACCTGTGCACGTAAGGACATCAGCTCTTTCTTGAGTTTCTGCTCTTCTTTCTCAAGAGCATCCGGTTTTTTTGATCTGATCTCTGCAATCTTCATAGTAATCACTTTTCAGCGTCTTTATCTTGCTGTTGTTCAACTTCTTTTTTTGAATCTTTTGATTCGGATTCTCTGTCTACTTCCTTGGGTAATGGGGTCTCTTCTTTTGCTTCATCTTTTTCTGCCTTAGTAGAGTCATCCTTGTCATCCCCAGCATCTCCTTTCTCTTCTTCAGGAGCATCATCGTGACTCTCTTCTCCCTCATCCTCTATCACAAGGGTTTCTTCAGCCTCAGAGTTGTCGTCAGCTTCGGTTTTCTGGACATCAGCGACCAAATCTTCCTTCTCAAGCACATCAACCCTATCCGGTAGCCACGTGTCTGGCAACATAATCCTGACCTGGATGCCCACACTTCCGCTCTTAAGATTTGCAGCGGCATAAGCTGTTGCAACCTTAGAGACAGCAACATCTCCACTCTTTTTCAAGTAGCCTTTGTAGAACCTCCATCGTTTTGCCCTCTGTGAAGGGACCTTACCCGATACCAGGATTTCTACTCCTAAAGCGCCGGAAGACATTATATCATCCATGGCCTTATGCCCGATACCTTTGAATTTCTTGGTACCGAAACGTTCCATTGCAGATTGTATCTTCTCTGCTACTATCTGAGCATCGAGATTCTGATTGACTACTTCCTCAATCTCAATCTGTGGATTCTCTAGTTTGAATTTTGTCTTCAAGGTCTTGGTCAATGCCTTGATATTGCTTCCCTTTCTGCCGACCACAAGACCAGGTCTTGATGCCACAATGCTTATCTTCTCTCCTAAAGGAGTCTTCTTCAGCTTCGAAGAGCTGAAACCTACTCTACTCAGTGAATTGGCTAAGACCTCATTGATCTGGTAATCACGCAGTTTCGTATGAAGCAGTTTTCTCTCGATCATTTAGCATCATCTTCCGTCTTTTTTCCAGTATTATTTGGATCTGACCCTTCAGATTTTTCTTCTGAGGTTTGTTTTGAGTCTCGTGCTGACGAAGAGTCATCATCTGAATCTTTATTCCCCTCGCTTGTTGGCTTCTCAACCTTTGGTTTCTCAGCGGCATTCTTCGCTGGAGATGCCTTATTTACAGGTGTCGCCTTATTTGCATCCGCATCTGTTTTACCTGCTTCCGATTTCTCTGCTGCAGGTTTATCAGCGGCTGGCTTCTTTGCAGCCTTAGTCTTTTTTGACTTCTCCATGGCTTTGACGACTATCTCTATGTGTGTCCTCTTCGCCTTTACTCTTCTCTTTCGTCCATAACGCATAGGCCTGCTTGCTAGATGTGCGCATGAATGGACTATCTTCAATGAATCTTCATCAAGACCTTTTGCAGAAGCATTCGCTTCAGCAGATCTCAAAAGCTTGATTATGTTCTCACAGACTGCAACAGGAAATCCACCTGAGCCAGTATTCTTCTGATGAGCAAGTTCCTGATTGTACCTCTTATATGGCACTGCACGTTTCAGGGCGACAACTTCACTAAGCAAAGCTTTGGCCTGTGCCACAGACCTGCCCCTAATCAATCTGCACACCTCTACAGACTTCTTAGTAGATACAGGTAAGCTTCGCCCGTATACACGAGTCATAGTATCTTCATCATACCCTTGGTACGCATATCTTGTTTCTGACATTTCTTATCACATCATCATTTCTGGGACATCGCTGCACTGGACCTTGTGGATCCTACACCTGGTGAGCTATGTGTAACGCGCTTACGTGACAAAGCATACTCACCAAGACGATGACCAATCATCTCTGCCTGTATCAAGACAGTCACAAATTCTTTACCATTATGTATCCTAAGTGTCTTGCCGACCATATCAGGAAGTATAATCATGTCTCTACAATGGGTCTTAACTGGATTGCTTGAAGCGTTCCTGACATTCTCAAGCAATTTTTTTTCTTCGTCTGTAAAACCTCTTTTGATTTTCCTTCTTATGTTGGATTTGAAAAGAGGAGCCAGGTCAGTTATGGCCATTGCCTTCAATTCTTCGAGAGATTTTCCCTGAAACATGAATTCTTTCTTTGCCATCCTTATTCACTCCATTCGTATATCATCATTTGTTTCGCCCTGTATGCTTTGGTCGTATCATTCCTACATTCCTTCCAGGTGGAGCATTCTTCGGAGCAGGCCTATTCCTTGACTTCCTAGAGCTCCTCGAATTACCCATAGGGTGATCAACAGCATTCTGAGCACTTCCGGATACTACCGGATAAAGCTTGTTCTTCGCACGTTTGGCCATGAATTTGTTTCCTGCTTTAGCAAACGGTTTCTCTGGCCTTCCGCCACCCGCAACAACACCAATTGTCGCACGGCATTCTGAACTGAATTTTTTGACCTTCTTTGAAGGTAGTATTATGGAAACGTGACCTGCCATGTGTGATGACACCTTTGCGAAAGTTCCTGATGCCCTAACGAATTTTCCGCCATCACCAGGGTTCTGTTCAAGATTATGGACAAATGTCCCCTCAGGTATTTCTGATAGTGGTAATGTATTTCCTTTCAGAGGCTCGGCGCTGGCACCCACTGAGACCTCATCACCAACTTTCATGTTTTCTGGTGCCACAACCAGGGAAAGTTCTCCATCTGAAAACTCAACCTGAGCTAGAGGGGCTGTGTGTCCCGGGCAGTCTACAAAGTCCACAATCCAACCAACAACAGTGTCCTGAGTCAGAGATTTCTGCGAAGAAGAGCCCCTATATTTGAAACTAGGAGATCTATATCGCCTCGAGCCTTTTCCTCGTGCCTGTTGTATTAGGTTTTTTCCCATGTTACATCAACGTCTTTCCCATCAATATATAATCACATTATTCCTAATTGTGTAGCGATATCAATCGCTGGTTTGTCTGGACTGAATCGCACGACCGCCCTCTTCTTGCCATTCTTGAGGACGAGAGTATTCACCTTTTCTACTTTTGTGTTGAACATCTCTTCTATGGCAGATTTGACACTACTTTTAGTAGCATCTGATGCTACATCGAAGACCAGCTTATTCTCAGCTTCCATCATCCTCATCGACTTCTCAGTCGAGACAGGATTGAAAACGATCTTGTATATGTCCATCATATCCACCTTGAAAATCATCAATCATTATCAGTTTTCTTTTCAGCCTTCACAGGTTTTGCCTCAGCTTTAGCCACATTCCTTGTCTTCTTCTCAATCTTCGCAGATTTTTTCTGAGAATGCTTCTTCTCCTTTTCGGCAACTAGTTTCACTGGCTCCTTGACCATCCTGATCTTCGGGAAAAAGAGTGATTTCTCTTTCAGCTCTTTTATCGCAGACTCCGTATAAAGCGTCATACGACCCAAGTCTGTGCCTGGAGCAAGGAGATCAACATTAAGCTCATTGACTCTCACTACATCCACGCCCGGGATGTTAGTTGCCGCGACCTCCAGAGGACACTGACCTGCAACGACGAGCAAAATCCCTTTCTTTCTATTGTACTTCCGACCTCGGGACTTGCCCTTGCCTGCACGTACATTCTTCTGTCGAGATCTCTCAAGCTCAGCAGTCAGACCGAGATTGCTGAAAGCTGCTATTACGTCTTTCGTTCTCAGGATGTCCTGGAATTCATCAGACAATATGAATGGGAATGAGTCTGGGACATTATGGCCTCTTGCCTGGACCTGTTCTCGGTCCATAGTAGCAGACATGGCAGACCTGATGGCCTTCTGTCTCTCCTTATCATTGATTTTCTGATACCAGTTCTTCTCGGATTTAGGTGCATGCGCCCTCCTACCGCCAATCATTCCAGGGGCCTGTGCGCCCACCCACATAAATCGGGTGCCTCTTCTCGAGAGTATCTTACGAGGGACACGAGATATACCAAAACCATAGGAGCCTCTGTATTTCCTCCTTCGTCGCGATAGTTCAGCAGAATGTTTCATTCCGGCTTCAGGATCTGAACCATATCTCTGCCTACCATGGCTCTGTATGGCGAGGAAAGCCCTAGTCACAACGTCAGGCCGTATACCTTCCGCAAACTGGCCAGGGAGCTCTACAGATCCCTTCTCACCATTCTTCGCATCCTTTATCTTAAGCTTAATACCCATATTTATCGTAACTCATCAGTTTCCTTGTTTCGATCTTTTAGAGATCGAATCGATTGCAGGAGTATATCCTGAATACAGACCGTTAGGCCTGTTCGCTTTGGTGAATCTTATGAGACGTTTCTTAGGTCCAGGGAGACTTCCCTTGACCAGCACGCACTCATTCCTCACAAGACCATAGTTCACAAAACCCCCTTCTGGATTCACATCCTCGGGAGCAGCACTCAGTTTCATGAGTATCTTATTATGCTCAGTGCGGGTGTGATAACCCATCTGACCAGCATCTGGTACCCGGTACATCATATGGCCTGCGGAAGTCCATCCACCAGATATAGAACCAGGGCCTCTTTTTGTCTTCTCGGATTTGCTGGATCTTATATGGATTCCGAACCTCTTTACAGGACCTTGAAGGCCCTTCCCTGTCGTGACGGCCTTGACGTCCAACTGTTCACCTGGTTCGAATACATCCGCAGGAGTTATGTCCTTTGAATGATTCTCTTTAACATAATTGAATTTCTCCTCCACAGTACCTCCAAGCCCAAGCTCGAAGACCTCTGGAGTCTTTTTGCCTATTGTCGTCATATCTGGTAAAGTGTGTACGAGTAATCTGATGTCGGAGAAGTCTGACAACCGCTCAGAATACTTCTCAAGAGCCTTATCATCAAGAGCTTTTTTCGCAGAGACCTTCTTCCTGAGAGCTAACCTTTTATGGTCTTGCTTGAACTCCAACTCAGTTGCGACTTTATCGCCAAACAAGGTCTTCTTATAGAATCTAACACCTATAACTCTAAGAGCAGGACACTCAATCACTGTCACAGGAACCCTCAATTTTGTTCCCTTTGTCACAGAATTCTTTCGGTTGTCGGTAACTATCGCATGAGTCATACCTGCTTTATACCCTGCAAAACCCAAAGGGCCACCTGCCTTTATGGTCGGCCATGAGCTTATTCTTGGAGTTTCAGATTTAGCCCTCTTTCTAGGCCAATACTGCATGCTTCCGCTTCTTGGTTGTCTCGTGCTAGGCATCTTGTCTCACAGTTTTCATGTCCTTTTTAAAAATGTTTTCTCTAGAGACCGCAGTCTCATTCATCACAAAACCTGAAAATATAGTAACGACACACACCAGCATAGCTAAGACTCCAATGGTCCAAGCTTACAGCCTATTCCTGGCCCTCCCGGGAAGAAACAGGACTATTTTCCTGTCCGAAGACAAAAAGTATAGCCGGAAATGGAAGTTAACCTTTTCAGGCTCCGTTTACCCTATTCGGATACGCATCCGAATATGCTCACACCAGCATTCTGGTGAATCTCCAATGAGAGAATTGGAACTATTTATAAAAGTAACGGTTCGTTCTATCGGATGCAGAAAATGTCACTTCTCGCCAAAACTGTAGAAAGGATAGGCTGCGACTGTGTAAGGCACCAATGAGTCTGATCTCTTGTCTTCGTCGTTTGAGACCCCGATGACAAAATCATAAGTCCCCTTTCTTTTATAATATGTTTTCCTAAGAAGGGATTCTATATGCTTATCCAAAGACTTAGAACCATTCCCTTCGCTACCAGCAAGACTCCAATATAGCAGTGAAGGGTTATCTCTTGTCATATCTATAGTATCGTCTATCTTGAATTCTTTTACTATGAGGCCATTCATATTCCCTTTGCCATCTGAAAATATACGACCTGCGATATTGTCTTTAAGTTCAGGTATACCTACTGCTTGAGCAACATAGGGTCTTTTAGCATCATAAACTTCCATAAGCCACTCATCCATATCTGAACCATCGAAGCACTTACTCTGGTAAGCTTCTCCAGTTGTCTCATCAGTCATCTTCAACAATATACCTTCATTCTCAACGATTAGTCTAGCAAGAGAAGATAATGTGATATTAACTCGAAAACGGTTATGTGATTCTTTCACTGAGGGTATTCGATCATTGAAGTAATTGAAAGTTTCGAGACCTCTGTCTGTTATATCCTCATACATATCTGGATTGAGATGTAAGATTTCAAGGTCCATATGTGAGTTGATTTCTTCAGGCATGTTGGCAGGAACTGAGTCTTAATTATAAAATCTTTTGATTACAGACACCAAACCAAATCATTATAAATGTTGGATTTAGAAAGACTACATGACCAAGGAAGCAGCCATTTTCGATTTCGACGGAACGCTTGTTGATTCGATAGATTTCCATTTCGATATACACAGGAATGTTTTCTCAGAAGTGGGGATTAACCTCACAAGAGTATATTTCTTCAAAGAGTGTAATGGTATGGAACCCTATGAGTTCTACCAGAAAATAATACATGACTCTAAAAAAGAACCTGGGCTGATAGACCTTGTGTGGAAGGCGATGCTTAGAGAGAAAAAAAGAAGAGGTCTGACATCCATCAGGTTATACCCTGGTGTCAAGCAGATGCTTAATACACTGAAGAAGAAGGGCATCAGGATGATTATCGCATCATCATCACACGAAGGGTATGTGAATTCTATACTCAGGAACAATTCTATTAGAGAATTCTTTGATGGCGTTGTCGGGTCTGACGGAATCAAGAAATCCAAACCTGACCCTTCGATATTCATAAAGGCATGGAAAAGCAGTGGGATGGAAAAAGATAAATGCATAATAGTGGAAGACTCAATAAATGGAGTGAACGCCGCAAGAAGAGCAGGTATCGATGCAATCTGCCTGACGACCACAACAAACATAGAGAACATACCTGAGTATGCACTGATTGCAGAAAGACACTCAGATGTACCTAATCTTATTCTGAGACGCTGAGCTATGTTTCATCGTTAACCTCTGAAGGTTGAGACTTTGGAGCATCAGACTTTTTTTCATTCTGAGTTGAAGAACTCTTCTTCCTTTTTGTCTGCTTCTCTTTATCCTGTTTCTGCAGATAGAGCTTCTTCTTCGCATACTGTACAGGATTCTTGATATATCTGCAGAAATTGTCAGGTTGGCACACTGCCCTTTCAGAGGTGCCTATTGATTTGTAGTAATTGGCATTGTCGCAATTGGGAGGGAGTATGATCTTCTTCTGTGCCTTGTGGTACCTGACTTGACCTTTAAGGTTGGTCTCTCTGAGACCTTCACCACCGATTTCCTCGTTGTTATTGTTCCAATCTTCCAACCACGACTCAATATCCTCATAGCTCCAACCCACAGACCTCAGGAAGTTCACTAAGGCAAAAAGAGCCCTCTTTTTCCCATCTTCCATACCTTGTTTCATAAGATGTATACATGGAGGAAAAAGCTCTTCAGGTATCTTTTCTGTGACCTCCTCATACTGTCGGACCTCATTGACGACGACCTTATAGCTCTTGCTTATCTCCTCATTGATCTTCTTATCTATGTCTGCCTTGCTTATGTGATCCAATGCCTGAACTGATAGCCGTTTAGCCTCATCTTCGCTCGCCATCGACCTATCGAGGAATCGTATATTACCGACTTCGACATTCTCGGACTGCGCCTTGCTTATGTCAAATTCGCGAATTCGGTGCGGGTCGACCGGCACACTGACAAGACCAGATTTCTCATTGAACGAGTATGGCATACGATAGAGATGGCGTGATGATATCAGTATGGTGTCAATCTCCAAGAAACTCTCAACATCCAAGATAGGATTCTCAGACTCGGGATTGTGTAGCAAGACTTCTATATCTTTTCCGGTCTTCTCAGATATCTTTGATACATCGCCATTCTCGTGATCTATTATGGCCTTGTTCAGAGGTTCAGAAATCATATCCCTGATGTATAATGCGATAGCTTTAGGCATCTTCGGGAACATTTTCCTTGATTCTTCGCCGCTCACCATGTCAGGGAACGCTTCGAATGGCACAGCAATGTGGAACCCATGGTTGCCCGAGAACTTAGCAGATATGCTCCGTATACCATGATACTTCAAGGCCTCTACAACAAGATGCGCAGCGATACCAGAATATTCCAGTACTGGACAGTCTATGTCCAATACCAGGTCCCAACCTTTCCGTAACTCACTCAATTCTGACTGTTTCAGGGAAGTGGATATCTGTAGAGGGTTGACCCAAAGCTCTTCTGAAGAATGGAAAGATGTGGCTCCTCTCACAGCAAAGTCCAGCACATCGCCAGGAAACTTGAGTACTTCAGGACGTCGTCCAAAACCCTTATCACCAAACCTGATTGCGATTTCCTTATCAAAGGCTGCATCTATGATGGCATCTTGCACATCTTTCCTCTTATAGAACAGTATGGTTTTACTCAGTGTAAGCATACCAGAAGTAATGGAAATTATTATTTAAAGTAATCGAAGCAAAAATGAAAGCTTGAAAGACAGACCACAATAAGTAGCATATCAGCTACACGTCAGCAGGTCCCTTTTCTTCATCCGCATGTATATCTTTCCTGATCTCCTCTCCACTTGCTTATGCGTGACGATATTCTTATCAACCTTTATGTGGTTGAGTGAACACTCATCAGAAAACACTTTACTGTACCCAGAATCTCCATATATCTCAAAAAGCTTCTCCATTTTATTACCACCCAATGCATTATTGGACATATCCCTATAAAAATCTTTTGTTCCGGTCTCTTGCAAAGGATGTTTTTTCCGATTGGTATAGCATTGTGATAACATTATGATAATTTTATATAATCTGCTAGAACCTTGAGCGCATGAGCAAAATGAAGGAACTTTATGATCTCGGAAGATTGAAAGTAATAGGCACTTCACATGTATCAGAGGAGAGTGTGAAGAAAGTCAGAGAAGAGATTCATACTGGAGATTTTGATATAGTATGTGTGGAACTGGACAAAGACAGGCTCTACGCTCTCAGCAATAACATCAAACAGGTCGAAGGGATAAGATCCATAGGCCTGATAAGGCATGTAGGAATTACAGGATTCATCTTCGCACTTGTTGCGTCAATCGCACAGAAACGGATCGGAAAAAAGCTTGATACAGAAGCAGGTTCAGACATGATGAGCGCAGTAAGGGGTGCTGCAGAGATGGGGATACCTGTCGCACTCATTGACCAGGACGTAAGAAAGACACTAAAGAAATTGTCGAAAGAAGTAAAGTTCAGAGAGAAGGTCAGAATCACAGCAGACCTCTTTAAGAGTTTGATAGGGATGAAGACTGCGCTCAACGATATTGATGAAGGATTCGATCTGAAAAAGACACCCCCTGATGAGATGGTAGAGAAGATCCTCAAGAAGACAAAAGACAGGTACCATGGACTCTACAAGGTTCTTGTAGATGATCGGAACATGGTCATGGCCAACAGGATCCTGGGCATCCTCAAGAAAGAGCCTGACAAGAACATCCTCGTAGTGATTGGAGCAGGCCACAAGGAAGGCCTGATTGAGAAGCTCGAGAAGAGATCTGGCTCAAAGTATAGTGGCTTCAAGCACAAGAGGAAAAGTGCAAAAAGGACGAAAGAAGGACCTGGCAGATCAATTTATAGTGAATCGTACGTCTCAGAAGAGCATTGAACAGCAAAAGAATACTTCTTCACATGAATAGTTTTATATATCGTCTGGGCCTGATTAGGGTATGCTCGACAAGGCTAAAAGGGGTGAGGCGCTCAGGATATATTTTAGGCGAAGGATGCAGAAGACACATCACCGTTTCAATGGAGAACCAAGAGACATCTTGCAAAGCATCGCCAAACACAATTGGAACGGGAAATATTTCCAGGCCTCCCAAGGCAATTTCAAGAGTTTCTATATCAGGGATTTCGGGATATCTGTAGAAGCACTGATATACATGGGTCATACAAGGAATGTATACGACACACTAGAATTCGCGATGGACACATATGTCAAGCATGACAAGATAACAACAACCATAACACCTGACGGTATTCCAATAGATTTTTTCGATTATGGGATAGATTCAATACCTTTCCTTATAAGATCAATCAGGATTGCCAGAGCATTCTATCTTGCGAGAAAACATGCTGATTTCCTGAACAGCAAGATAGATGAATTCTACAAAAAAGTCTTCGACGAGGATAAGAACATAGTATACATCAACAAGAATTTCTCCACCATGAGAGATAATTACAACAGAAAGAGTTCAATGTATTCCAACTGTTGTGTGGCGATGCTGTCAAAAGAGTTGGAGCAGTTGAGAGAGAACAAGGTCTTCCTCCACAACCCTTTCAAGAAATGGAATCCGAAAAAGACATTGAAAGACAGGTTCTGGGTAGGAACCCATTTCCTGGATGATATCAGTGAGACACACTATGTTGCTGCAGATGCGAACATTGTCCCGTTCCTTTTCGAAATTTTCACCGATAAGGGAATGATGGAGACTGCACTGAACACCATAGTATCTCACAGGTTGGACAAGCCCATTCCTGCCAAATATACAGCAGAACCTATAAAATCCAAGGAGAAGAAGCTCTTATCTTTCATTGCCAAGAATTATGAAGGCAACACTTGTTGGACGAATCTGGGTGTCCTTCTCATGCAGGTCACGGCTAAAGTCAACAAGGTCCTTCTAAGGCATTATATGGATATATTCATAGAGATGTTAGAGGAGGAGAGGAACTTCCTTGAACTGTTCAACCCCGACGGAAGCAAGTACATGACTCCATTCTATATGTATGATGAAGGTATGCTATGGTCAGCAGTATTCTTCCAGATCCTTGATGAGTATTACCAGCCATTGAAGCACTATAAGATCACTTAGTATCATTTCTGCTTGTTTATACGTCTTCGGATCTTCTTATTCCTTTGCTTGTATTCTTTCTTGCGTCTCTCCTTTTCCATGATTGATTTGATACGATTACCCAGACTCTTCAGTTTCTTCTTTTCTCTCATGGCCTTATCTTTCTCTTTTTTGGACATGTCATAATTAGCAAACTCATAATCGAAGATGTCTTCTGTGATCTCGCCGACAAAGAACCTGTATATCTCAGAGCTGAGATTTCGCGTCAGGTATTTGAGTACACCCTCCTTGTCTATTCGGCGTGTAGAGATTTTCACATGCATATTGTTCATTATCCTGAATTTAGAGATCTTTGATGCACGCTTGACAAAATCATAGTCCTCACCCAACTTTATCCTCTCATCAAAACCACCTAAGCGATCAAAGAGACGGCGTGTACACATTATGAATGATCCCAGAGCGCCCGGATTGAAGAATTGAGCAGAACTTACATATACATTATAGAAATCGAACATCGGCTTGTAATCCTTATCGGAGAGATCATCTGGATATATGTAGCAGGATGCAGCCTCGAGATACTTACGCTGGAACTCTTCAAATGCCTGTGCAATAAAATCTTCATCAAAAGTCACATCAGCATCAAAGAACATGAGGTATTCACCCATTGACGCCTCTACACCTTTGTTCCTACCTGGCCCTGGCATGCCACCTTCCACCACTTTACATCCGTAGCTTTCAGCAATCTTCACAGTGTCATCATCAGAATCAGCATCTGCCACGATGACCTCATAATCCTTGAAAGTTTGCTTGGAGATATCGGCCAGTATCCTCGGAAGGAGTGTCTCTTCGTTCTTTGTAGGTATTATGATAGATATCATTTTTCAGCCTTTGAGATCTCTTCACCTAAGATTTCAGAGATGGTTTTCCCATCAACTTTCCCACGGAACTCTTTCATGCATTGACCCATCAGAGCGCCTTGGGATAAACCCTTGTTCTTCCTGACAATGGACGCTATGGTCTTCCTGACTTCCGAATCGCTCACGGGTCTGTACCTAGAATAATCAATCTTCTCTTTCTGAATCATCTTGGGCAACAGCTCCATGAATGCACCTTTTGTAATCTCTCTCGCATCAATATTGTCAAGCAAAGTGAACACTTCCTTATAGTTATCATCAACAAACTCAATAGAGAACCTTTTCTTCACCTCTTTTGGATAATTCAAAAGTGCTTGGGCGATGAAAGACGGCTCTAACCTCTTATATCTTCGCACGATATCATCGAACGAGGAGAATGAATCATCCAATATCCTAGAGAAGTCAAATTTTGCTACGCCTGTCGCAAGATCCTTGCTCAAAGCATATTCCTTGATGAATCGTGCTACCCGTTCTTCTATCAGCTCTGGCAGTTTTATGCTCGATATCATGTCATGTGTAGGCACAGGGATACAATCTGTCTCAGGATACATACGGGAAGAGCCAGGCATAGGTCGCATGAAAGTGGTTGTCCCATCCGGATTGGCACGTCTGACTTCCTTTGGTATGGAGGATGATAATCTTTTAGCGCGATATATGACTGCGTCCAATGCCGCAGCAGCACGTCTCTTATCGCCGACAACAAGGATGAACAAGTCGTCCTTCCCCATGCCCAATCTCTTTTCGAGTGCTTTCCCTTCAGATTCTGATATCTTATATTTTGAGAGATCCTCGTCTGAATGGATTATCCCTTTCAGGCCAGATGCTGCTTTTGCATAATCTGAAAGTTCAGTCCCAACTCGCCTACCTGGATTGATCTCTTCACCAAGCACTCCTTTGAAACCTTTCATGCACAAGGATGAGACAATCTCATTGCGCTTGAGAGCAGAAGATATCATTCCCGAAGAGGTCTTCTGGAAGATCTCTGAGACATCATGCTTCGTCTGAAGTATCTTGGTCTTTCTCTTTTTCAGCCAGTCCTTGATAGCGATCAGCCTGGTCTGTCGGTCTATCTCATTATCTATCCATGAAGGTATGGTCTTAAGGTCCTGCGCACCTTTTATCTCTATCCTTGCTCCTCCAGTTATGCTCACATTAAGGTCTTGGCGTATGGTGCCGAGGCCACGTTTGACCTTGCCTGTGGACCTGAGTATCATGCCAAGCTTCTCGGCAACCTCTTTTGCCATGGTCGGTGTCGTTATATCGGGATCAGTACCTATCTCTATAAGTGGTATTCCTAAGCGTGAAAGGTTATAAGTCACTGTTGAGGATTCATCATCCCTTGAGACAATCTTTGCAGAATCCTCCTCTATAGATATAGTGGGGATACCAACACTACCGTGCTCAAGCTTCAGAGAACCATTCCTCGCCACGAGAGATGTACGTTGGAATCCTGATGTGTTGGATCCATCGACAACAGTCTTGCGCATTACCTGTATCTCATCGACTATCGAGGAATCGAGCAGCATAGATACCTGGAGCACTGCTTCTAACGCAGAGCTATCCATCATCCTCGGTGGCTCTTCATCAAGCTCTACAGAAGATATAGTATCTCGGTATCCCTGGTATATGAATGTCTTGTCAGAAGATTCTGCAAATGATGCGGCCTCGTCCTTTTCACCAGACTCCCCAGATACTGCTCGAAGCTTCCTGGATATCGTGAAATGAGGCTCATCATCTCTTATCATAGAAGGTGCATAAGAGAACAGCTTATCCGTATCCAGCTGCTGATGTATCTCTAGTCCACATCTCAATCCGATCTTGCGATAATCTTTGTTTTGCATGATATCACCGAGCTCCTATCCGAGGAAGTGATCCTCCTTGACAGAATGATTAATCTCACCTCTGAGATTGTCTGGCATCATTTCCCTGATCTCATCATAAGACTTGCCCTGTCCCAAAAGCCAAGCAAGCTTTACATAGGCCACCTCTGGTAAGATGTCCTCTGAATATATCACATTGCCCTCAACTGAGAGTGCCCTGAGTGTGCTATATACGAGAGGGTCTACACGTCCATATATGCATTGTGTGGTCATCACTACAGGAATCTTCTTATTCTTCAGACGGCCTATCGCTTTACTGAAGCTCTTAGGACCGTTCATGCAGACATGTCCTAGTGCAGTCCCTGCGAGTACGAAACCCTTATACCCCTTACTTAAGTAATAATCGACTATGTCAGGGTCCTGATTCGGATGGAAATATATGAATGCGACCTTCTCCTCAAATTTGTCGTTCAGCTTCAGCGGAGAAGGAAGCCTTTCATCAATAGGAGCTTCGCTGGAGATGTTCTCTATGCTGGGACCGTTGAAGTGGACTTTTGCTACTGGCGTATCATTGATGGTCCTGAAAGCGTCACGCCTCAAAGAATGCATCTTCCTTACCTTGACTCCTTTGTGCAGATAGCAGAAATCATCATTTATTGTCGCATGCATGCATACATAGACACCTGCCATGGCTGATGCTGATGCGAACTTCACTGCACAGGCCATGTTCATGTAAGCATCGCTGCTCCCACGATCTATGGATCTCTGAGCTCCTGTAAAGACCACAGGCTTACCAAGACCCTCTAGGAAGAATGAAAGTGCCGCAGAAGAGTAATGCATAGTGTCTGTGCCCTGAGTGATCACAAAACCATCGTAATTATCGTAATTCTTAGAGATTGCTCTTGCAATCTTCTTCCAATCATCCGGAACGAAATCTTCACTCATCTTATTGAGCAAAGGCATGGCATCTATGTTGGAGATCTGCCCTAGCTCAGGCATCATCTCAAGAAAATCCTCTGCAGTGTAGTCTGCGAACACACCACCAGTGATATAATCCACACGTGAGGAAATCGTGCCACCGCATGATATTATGAGCACCTTCGGAAGGTTTCCATCATGCTTCTTCTCGACCTTCACAGTCTCATGTCTCTTATGCTTCTCAACAACTTCAATCTTCTTTATCCGATCTTTCGATATCCCTATATTGTATCCGTTCTCGAGCTTTATTACAGTGATCCTGTCACCTGAACGCTTGTCCAGTATATCAGAACGCGGCAGCAAAGTCCCTTTTACTATCTCTTCTTTCGTATGGACCTTGATGATATCTCCAGGTGTTGCCTTTTCCGCCATGAAAAACACTCTAATAGCTAGTCTGCAATGGATGTTAGAAAGGACATTTTTATTTAAAGTTTGCTGCTACGTGCTCAGCCGAAATAATTCTCTTTCTTGCTTGCACCTTTCCCACGAGCCAGCTTATATTCATCCTCGAATTTCTCATACATCTCTATTATCTCTCGTGAAAGCGAGCCCTTGACCTTCTGCATGGCCTTCTCGAAATGTACCTTGAGAACCTTATTCGTGTCTATATCCTCTCTCAATGCGAGTATTGCAGCCTCCCTGCAGACAACCTCAATATCTGCACCGACATATCCTTCTGTCAGCATAGCCAGCTCATCGATAGATATATCTTCTGATAGAGGCATGTCCCTAGTATGGATACGGAATATCTCTTTACGTGATTCCTGATCCGGAACAGAGGACATTATCATCCGATCGCATCTTCCAGCACGCAGGATTGCAGGGTCTAACACATCAGGCCTATTGGTCGCTGCTATCACGACAACATCATTGAGGGCTTCCAGACCGTCCATCTCAGTCAGCAGCTGATTGATGGCGCTCATCCCCTTGTCTGAGTCTCCGCCATTATCTCGCATAGAAGCGATCGAGTCGATCTCATCGATGAAGATTATGGATGGGGCCACCTGCTTGGCCTTCGAGAAGAGCTTCTTGACAAGCTGTGGGGTCTCATTGACCCACTTGCTCAATAATTCTGGACCTTTGACAGATATGAAATTAGCGTTGCTCTCCGTAGCCACCGCTTTGGCCAGCAATGTCTTGCCTGTACCTGGTGGACCATATATCAACACACCTCTGGGCGGTTTCACGCCAAGCCTTGTGAACGATTCCGGATGTTTTATGGGCCATTCCACTGCCTCCATGAGTTCCTGCTTGAGGTCCTTCATGCCGCCTATGTCTTCCCAGCGTACTGACGGCAGTTCCACGAGCACCTCACGCATTGCAGAGGGTTGCACCACCTTACGGGCTTCCTTGAAATCTTCAGCAGTGATGTAGAGCTTCTCCAATATCTCGTTCGGAACCTTTTCAGATTCGGATGATGTATTTATGTCGGGCAATATGCGTCTTAGCACATTCATCGCAGCCTCTTTACTGAGAGCATAAAGGTCAGCTCCAACAAAACCATGTGTGTAATCAGCGATTGATGAGAGATCGACATCCTCAGAGAATGGCATGTTTCTGGTGTGGATCCGCATGATATTCTCTCTTGAATTCCTATCGGGCACTCCGATCTCAATCTCCCTATCAAACCTTCCCGGTCTTCTCAAGGCGCTGTCCAGTGAATTAGGTATGTTAGAGGCGGCGATGACAACAACCTTCCCCCTGCTCTTGAGGCCGTCCATGAGAGCAAGCATCTGCGCAACAACTCTACGCTCTACCTCACCATGCGAATCTTCTCTCTTCACAGCGATAGCATCTATCTCATCAATGAATATTATAGAAGGAGCATTCTTCTCCGCATCTTCAAACTTCTTCCTCAGGTTCTGTTCTGATTGCCCATAATACTTGCTCATTATCTCTGGGCCATTGATCAGTATGAAGTTTGCTTGGGTCTCATTGGCGACCGCCTTAGCCAACAATGTCTTACCTGTACCAGGAGCACCATGCAGCAACACGCCCTTTGGCGGATCTATGCCAAGCCTTTCGAAGAGTTCAGGGTGTTTAAGTGGCAATTCTACCATCTCCCTGACCTTTGTCACTTCATCGGAAAGCCCCCCTATGTCCTCATAGGTGACCTCAAGACTCTTCTCTTCCTGTATGTTCTGCGGTTCTGGATTATATACAATCTCAGTGTTCTCAGTGATGACGACAGCTTGTTTTGGGTTCGTCTCCGAGATAAGGAATTTTATGTCACCGAGTCCAAAGCTCAGCATTGAGTCTATATCCATGACATCATCGAAGAAAGGTCTGTAAGAGCTATTTTTCTTCTTCCTCGGGCTGACTAAAGATACTATGTCTCCTGATAAAACTGCTCTGCCGACGAGTGCATGCTTGAACAATTTTGGAGAAGCGTCTATCTTTATCTCCTTATGCAAAGGCGATACCACTACTTTCTTCGCCTCGTTGACATCAGCCTTCTTGACCTCAACATATTCGCCGATACCACTCCTCGTATTACGTCTAACCAGTCCATCCATGCGGATTATATTAAGGCCGATATCTCCAGGATAGGCTCTTTCTACAATGCCCAATGTCACTCTCTCGCCTTTGATCTCCACAATATCCTCAGGCCGGACATCCAACTCATGCATGAACGTAGAATCTATGCGGATGACACCTCTATTGACATCATCCTGGATAGCCTCTGCAACCTTCAGCTTGACCACATTACCCATCGTCTCGGGGTTACGTGTGGAGTTTATAAAAGTTATTGAGAACAGAAGAAAGTAAAATAAAGCCTTAGCAAAAAAGAATAAATCCGAAAGAGTCAATCCTCTTTCGGTGTATCATCAGAAGTTTCAGATTCCGATTTTGATCCTGCACTCGCGGTCTTTGAAGCTGCGTCCGGGCTTACAGACGGAAGCTTGACTGGTGATGGGAGATTGAGAGTCTGGCTTATTATGAGTGCTTCGATGTTGCACTTCTTCAATATGCCATTGAGCACAGGTGTTATTATGTCCTTATGCATAGGTTTGCTCTCCTTCCACGCATTCACTGTCTCGTCGACCTTAGAAACGTCGGTCATGAAAACAAGATCGCCTTCTATCAGTATGTTTCCTATCTCTGGCTCTGTCTTCGAAGTGAATTCGAAGGTGAACCTCAACGAACTCTGCTGGGAACTCCCCATGGAGATATTAGCTTTCTCCACATTCTTGATAGCAACATTGTTAGCGACATTGACTTTTCCCCTGACCGCTTTCTTCTTCTCTGCATTGATTTTTGATAATGCTATGGATACTATGCTCATATGAATCACCTTACATTGTTGGTTTCCTGAAGGTTTAAGATACACTATTTAAAAGTTTTGCACGATTGGTAGATCAGCTCCAGCCCAAACCTCTTTCTGGATGGAATGGTTCGCCTGGATCCGTCAATGTCGTAAGCCCAAAGAAAGCTTTTACGGACTCTTGAAATTTGAAAGACAACTCTTCCAATATGTCTTTATGGAACTTAATCTCCTTCTTATACGTCCTTGCCCTGAACATACCACCGAACCTCGATGCGAGGGAATCCTCCATCCATTGGCCCTTCGGGTCAAGGATTAGTTTCGGACTGATGAAGAGGTTGATCTCGCCCTTATAGGCGCCAAGTTTTTTGCCTTCGTGCATGACATCCGCTTTCGAGATCGCTATACCCAAGAAATCAAGATTCAACCTATACTCAAACCAAGAGGTCTCATAATCGTCAGGAGACTTCTTCATCCTCCACCATATACTGTAGTCTGTCATCCCCTGCGCATTCGTACGCTGCCAGAAGAAACGCTCAAAATCATTGGGGGAACAATGCCCATCCTGTGATCTGAAACCCTCATCATATAGCCAATCGTGCAAAAATTCATAGAGCTTCTTCATATCGAAGACACCCTTGTACGTTATTGCACCGCCCGTAATAGGGATTTCTTTTGATATGGTCCGTCCAGAAGCCATAAGTGATAGTAAGATTCATCATTTAAAAATTGTTTGCTTTAGGAGTCCTCCTCACGC
>CAZJJJ010000002.1:0-12120 GCA_964546295.1 uncultured Methanosarcinales archaeon | reverse complement strand
GTGATAGTAAGATTCATCATTTAAAAATTGTTTGCTTTAGGAGTCCTCCTCACGCACGATCTGCGCAAAAGCCACTTTCTCATAGGACCTTATGATGCGTACCTTGAACTCTGAACCTTCACCCACAGCGGGCAAGAAAACAACTGTGCCCTCTACTTTTGCAAGACCGTCACCCAAATCACTCTCGTGTTCTACCGTGACATTAAACTTTCTGCCTTCCTCGAGGACCATGAGGAATATAATATAAAAAAACAATAAAAAGATTTCGGAACTAGATGTCGCGGATACCTTCCTTCTCTACATAGAAGGTTGCCTCTCCTTCGGGAAGCGATGGGCTATCAATCAGCTTGGCCACTCTAGAACCTTTCTTTCCCTTCCTCAAATATATCCTGAATGTAGAGGCATGACCCACTATATTCCCACCAATCGCAGACGTTGGATCACCGAAGAACATATCTGGCTTTGCCATCACTTGATTTGTGACATATACAGATATGTTGTATTGGTGCGCTATCCTTGCCAACTTATGCATGTGTTTATTCAGTTTCTGTTGCCTATCAGCAAGAGTTCCGCGACCTATGAATTCTGCCCTGAAATATGCAGTAAGAGAATCGACTACGACAACTCTCACGTTAAGCCCTTGTTTCTTTATCAGCTCTTCGACCTTGTCCACAAGGAGCATCTGATGATCCGAATTATAGGCTTTTGCAACCTTTATATTCCCCAAGACCTTCTCGGGATTCAGACCTGCACCTTCAGCTAGCTGTCTTATCCTTTCCGGGCGGAAGGTATTCTCTGTATCGATATAGACAGCTACCGCGTTTTCATCCATCTTCTGGCAATTGACTGCAAGAACGTTCGCAATCTGGGTCTTCCCTGATCCGAATTCACCAAAACACTCTGTTATCGCACCAGTCTCTATGCCTCCACCCAAGAGTTCAGTAAGCATCTCAGATCCTAATGGAATCTTGATCTTGGACTCTTCCTTCTTCAGCACATCAAGACCAGATTCGAAGCCCATATCCATCATCTCTCTTGCAGAGTTGATCATTTTCCTGGCAGCAGTCTCAGAAACGCCTGAAGCGCTCACTAGTTCGCCAGGTGTAGAGACCGCGACAGCCATCACAGTGTCAAAACCTGAAAGCATAAGCTTTTCAGCTGTTGCTGCACCAACACCAGGGAGGTTCGTCACAGAGAGAGTATCTTTTATCACTGCTTCTGTCTGATCCGCTCCTGTCTCTGCAGCATGTTGGTCTTCATTTGCTTCCTCTTCCATATCGATATCTTCTTTAGTCATAGATTCCGTAACCATGATAATCATCCTCCATATAAATATTTAATCTGATGTCATCAGCTATTCATAGCTATGTATTCATACGCCTTATTCAGGACTAGTGATGCACGAGGTATGTCATTCACGCGCAATGCAGATGTTGTCTTCCAGTCTCCATTCCTGTCCTTGTATGATCTCTCGAAAGAGACCGTCCTGAAGTTCACAGGCTTCCCTTCCTTAAGGGTCTCATTGTTCCATATTGTCGCTCTTATCGCACCAGAGGAGAACTCAATCTCTGGTCTTTTTCCGGTCTCATTGTTTGTCTGTTCCATAAAAAACACCTCCTTGCTATTCGCATCTTATTTCAAAGGTAATATCATTCCAGAATGCGTATCTTAAATAGGTTGTTCGGAGATGTCCTGTGTCTTGTGAGAACGTATTTCAATCAGAGATGAATGACATCATTATAGCACAGACAGAACCTATCATGATTGGTATTATCAATGCTATGCTGTTCACATCTGTAATATATACTAGTAGGAGTGCGATGAGCACTTGAGCGACCCGTCCTAGATTGAATAGGCTTTGTCTCATTATGATGAAAGGAGCAACCCCATATTTTCTGGCTTTAGTATATACTATCGAAGAGTAAGGGATGTTCAGCAAGGGAAAAGATATCGCGCCCAGGCTCTGTAGTGAGAATATCGCCAAGAGTGAAGTGAAGAAAGAACGCAATGATAAGGACAATCCATGGGTAACAGCACCTATGCGCATCAGATTCCTGTGGCTCACCCTATCAGATAACCTACCTACGAACACGCTGAATATGGCCAGAAGAAGGTTAGTCAGCGAATATAGCAATCCCATTGATGATGTCTGGACCGCAATGGTATAAAGAAGAATCGGCCATAGGATAAGAGCAGAGATCTGCCGTGCACCTTCCGCCACATATATGGCTTTGCTTCTCCTATCTATAGAATTGAATATCTTTATCTTGAAATCCTGCTCAGGAGTATGTATCTCGTCTGTCAGGAAAAGTGGCAACGTTGCAGCGAAGAAGATTATGGTCACGATAATGAAAAGGATCTCGAAAGAGAGCATATATATTATTAGCCCTCCAAAAAGCGGGCCCAGAACTGAGAAGAGTGTTGTTATGGCCTGTAACATGCCCACTTGCTTACCTTCATTCTTTGAATCGGAGAACTTCGCGAAATCCACGTGGAAAGAGAACCAATATAGGAACATTGACGAGGCAAAGACAGATGGTAAACCTAAGAAAACAAGCCAAGAAGGAAGTACTGCAAAGAGCGCATCTATATTATACAGACCCACGAAAAAGATTATTATTATCGGCATGCTAAGTAATATGGATCGTTTTATCCCGAAGGCAGAAGAAAATCTAGAAGCATAGATGAAGAGAAATAATTCCACAATATAAGCTATGGCATAGAATATGAAGACCTGATGTAAGTGGAATCCGCTCTGGAGAAGATATATGGGCACGAATATGCCAACCATAGAATGTGCAAAATTGCGTAAGGCATGGGTTATGTATATCTCAGTAAGCTCCTTGTTCAGAAGGTATCGTATACCATGATGATTTTCAAGCACCATAATATGATTTCAGAACAATTAGTATAAAACACTTACTGAAAAGATGGATATTCAGACCTCATCATCCTCATCGAGCTCATCCAACTCATCAAGATTCTCGAGATCATCAAGATCCTCTTCGCTCTCATTCTTTTTACTCTGCTGATTAAGTTCCTGACCCTCTTCGGAACTTTCTTTCTTTTCATCTTCAGGTAAGGATGCTGCATCGGAGAAATTGACATCCTTTTCGGGGACATCGTGCTCCATCTCTGAGGGTTTTAGGCTATCATCAGCTTCCGCAGACTCGCCCTGTCCAATCGAATCTGTCGGGTTATCATCCGTTACACTTGCCTGTGGAGAAGGTTGGGGACTGCTGGTTGATGGAGAAGCAGCGCTGTCTGATGTGCTAGTATCCTGCTTCACAGGTGACTGGCCCGCATTCCCTTTGTTTTCCATCTCCCTCTCTGGGTCCGGGTCCATGTAGACACGGGATGCTATGATCTCGGTCCTGTCAAACATCTCATTCCGGACCACACGTCCCTGTATCTTTATTATATGACCTAAGAGCTCATTCTTTGTCCCAGCAAAGGAGTTGGGATCATCCTTAAAAGATATTATCTCATCGTGTGTCTTCGATACGACTGCCTGCATCTGGTTCCTGAAACATGCCACACGTATGCTTGAAGTGCCGTCATCCACATAGAGATTAAATACATATGAATAGTCAGGTTTGACCTCTTCTCCATTAGGGCTGTAGAATTTCCCGTCGGAAGCAGGTCTTATTCTTCGCCCAGTGGAAGGGTCGACTTCAAAAAACTTAGGATCGAAAACGTTTAAGATGGTACCCATAATCTCCACATTAGAATCCGACTCATTCAAGTCAGATATCTTCTTGATCTCAGTCTTGGGCTGCTCGGGGCGATTTACAGTCTCACCCTCTGGATTGACCTCAAGCTTACTCTGATCATTCAGATGAAGCTCCATCCTGCCGTTCTGGCCCGATCTTGCATTAGCGTTTGTTATCCTCAAAGTATCGTTCTCGTTGATCGTGTCAAATGTGTCTGTCTGATCATTCCACATAACAAGACGTGTGACTCCACTCTCGTCGCCTATGAGAAGGTTTGCGACCTTGCCTTGGCGCTCACCAGTATTGAATTCACGCTTCTCATATTTCTGGACAACTCTGGCAGTCAAAGAGACATTCCGCATCCCTGGCTGTATCTGGCTTACCTGCAGCTTCTTCTCCATCTCAGAGAAATTTATGCCCAATTCATTCGCTATTATGTGTGCCGCTCCTTCCTTGCTTATAAGACCAGAAAGATGTTCTAGCTTTGCGTCAATCTTACGCTTGACCTCTTCTTCAGAGAGAGAAGATTTCTCCACTATTGTCTTTATTATCTCTTCGAATGGAAGATTTATCATACGCTGGCAAAATCTGGATTATTTAAATAATTTACCGTGCTCTAGGACAGGTTTCTGAAAGGATGTTTGGCAGAGGTGATGACTATAAATGGCCTGAGCCTAATCTTCTTGAGAAACCCCACCATCCTTGTATTGCTGTATCATTTCATTCACAGTACCTTGTATACCAAAGAATATATCTCTGTCAAGATGATGCTCCTTAGGATAGGTGTAATCATAATCCTCATCGACCCAGTTTGGAAGTTCAAGATTATTACTTGGAACCAGCCTGTAAGAGTTGAGGTCATTGCGTAATAAGATCTCAGAGAGCTTAGAGAGAATCAGATCCATATATTGTCCATCTATCTCCCCGTCAACAATGAGACCAACATGTATTGACTCGCTGTCGTGGAATCTTGAAAATTTCAACACTGCATCTTCTCTGGCTAGCTTGAAAATCGTGTTGCTGTCTGCATCAAGTATGTAATGCACACCATAATGCTTATCGTGCAAACCATCCACACTATCCCCTGCTGAAGACAGTCTCTTGATAAAATAGTCCAGCGCATCACTATAGTCATCGAATGAGAGATTGTGCAGGACAATTTTTTCCCTTTGATTGGTATAGGATGAAGGTTTGCCCAAGATGATATCATTATTACATCTCCGATCATCATCGCATGACCTGCCCGGGTGTAAGGTCAGGATGTTCTCCTCTTCTGCATCATCAGCCACAATTCCTGTAGCAGGATGCAAGGAAGGGCTGTATCTTGCATCTACTTCAAGTGGACCAAGATTCGTCGAATCGGATTTCCAAGTTTCTCCCCTTAGCTCCATAGGGTAGAGCGAGAAAGCGAACTGGTGCCCTATGGGCAGATAATCATCAAAGAAATCATCATAAGCGTAAGCAGTCTCGCTTTCTATGCAGATATGCTCATATTCCTGCTCAATTTCGCAAGCCACATTCAGGTCCAAATCCAGATCATCATTATTCACAGGCACTAAAGCCAGTCCGATCTTTTCTTCGAGTTCTCCTTTATAGATGCTAGGATGATATTCTGGATGTCCGGGGCCTGCAAACCAATTCTCGCCATCAACGTTAGTGAATATCACTTGGTCATTCCTCAGACCTTCTAGGGAGTCATCAAACTCGCCAAGCCCACCGAACACAAACTCTTGTTCTCTTGAACCTTCAAGATATGACAAGTGAGTACTTGATGCCATAAGTTCCCCTTCCGTCCGTGCTCCTGATGCACCTCTCCGTAACTCAAATATCATGTCTTTACGTGGTATGCCCATCTCTGTGGTGGACTCTCTCACTTCCATGAAAATCTCATAGTCATCATGATCAAAGATAATGTCTGAAAAATCACAATAGCAATCGATCTCATCCAGTTCAACGCACTGTATGAACCTATCAACAACCCTGTTGAACTTGTCAAGCATTGGATTGCACATTCCCCTTTTCCAAGTGAGATTGTTCATTGAGATTGGCGCATCATCAGCAGCACTTAGCAATTCATAATCCTCATGATTCTGCATGATGTGCGAACGCAGCCCCACAAAGGATAGATCTTGGTCTTCATAGGCGCCATCTGATGTCCTCCGGGAGCTACTGGTGCCCACATAAGACGAGATTATATCTCTGACTTCCACCATCTGCTTGATGTCATATCTTATAGAGCTGGAGAATGAAGGATTGATAGATATTGTTCCATGGTCGTACATGAGCTGCTCTACTGAAGAATCCGCCATGGGGCGATCTGCCCAGAAGTTGTACGCGAACAATGAGTCAACATAATACTGGGCGATATCCTCAAGAGGCAGGATATCCAGATCCGCATCCAAGGACTCATACTGACGCTCAAGCTCTGAAAGCATCACCCTTGCCGTTATGGTCTCGACATCACGCTCTGACAGGCTGTACATGATGCTATTAGAGACCGCCCTATTGGAGAAGTATGCCATGGTAGTGAAAGCTAGGTCTCCATTATATGAATCATAAAGACGCATAAGATATCTTGAAGCTTCCCTCAGATTGGTACCAGGGTCTACAAGCTCATCTTCAGAGAGTTCAGTCTGTGAATCTCTGAGTGGAATGATGCCCCTACCTAATTCAGACGAATATCCTTCATCGCCTTGAGAGGTTGCAGACATTATAGATTTGAGAAGATAGAAGCAGTCAGCGGAATTAGAATGTGCCCTAGAACATTTCCCCAATATTTTGTTGTCCAGGTCCATGCGGACATTCGCTAAGAGCTGCTCCTCTGTCTGTTGTGGAGATACTGGAAGGCGTGTCTCCTCGAAAGGCACAAGGCCCGTGAGCACGTTGCCGGAGAAGAATTCATTCACTGACCCATGGATCCCATAGGTCAGGTCCCCGAACATATTATGAGATGTGTCGACTGCCAAGGACAAAGATATGATTGCGCCTAATATCATCATTGCTCGCAAAATCCTTAATGCCTGGCCCGATCTCATTTCCTATACCTTTTACATACCTTTTCCACTAATTCTTTCTTATAACCCTGCTGTACAAGCGCAGCCTCTATCTGATCTATAGTATAACCTGAAGCAGTCATATCATGCACATATTTCCTCATCTGATGCTCGGTCATAATGGTCTTGTACTGTGATATTACAGTCAATCCCAGAGCTATCAGCAGGAAGGCAGACATCGCCAGCAAGTATATGAACGTAGGGTCCTGTTGGGTCTCTTGTTGGAAAACGCTGTCATCGATCCTCTCGTCACCTGGCAAAGGAGGTCTTTCCTCACCCCTATCCGGTTCAGTCTCGGTGGTCGGGACCACACAATCACCGATACAGCAATCCATGCCCACATCATCCGCGTAGGTCATGAACCCACCACAATCTTCGCGTGGAGAACATACGTTCCCGCCAATCTCTGAGCATGATATGGTCTGGACCTCCATACCAGCGTATAAGCACACATTCTCAATGCAGGCATCACAATCGAAATCATATTCCTCACAGTCAGGGTCGCATACCCCGTCACGTTCCAGATCACAGTAGTTGTCATGTGTCCCGGATGGACAATCTTCCGGACAGGTCAGATGGTTCTCTACATTATCACATAAGCCTTCAAAACAAGGCTGGCACTGACCGTCATTATTGCAGAAAGAAACCTCTTGTGAAACACCATCTACCGTTATGACATAATCTTCTGAGAAATCAATGCCGGAGAAAAGATGATGCTCAACGTCACTCTCTGTGCTTATCTGTATCTCATTCCCTCGGACTGTTCTGTCTGCCGTACCAGATTCCTCCCCTGCTGCAAAATAGAATTTTTCCTGATAATACATGTTATACTCGAAAGGTATGATCTCTTCTACCTCACCGTGCCTTATCCTGATATATAACTCAGAAGGATGAACCACAGGCGCCAGCAGCATGACAAACAATAACATAAGGATGAGTGTCCTCATGCAGCATCACCTTTTATGTGAGAATAGTAGCCCGTCCAGTAATCCTTGATGAATTCTCTCGATACCACAAGATTCATGCCTGTCCTGTACGGTCTTTCGCGTGTATATGGGTCATGTATGATCAAGAAATCCTGATTGCCTGCTGTGGCAAGCACAAAATGCCTATTGATGCAGTACCCTTTATCATTGCTGCTATCACAATCATCTATCCTCGGATTCACGTCAGGTTCCGATGATAGCTCAAGCCTAACAAGACCTTCCTCCAACATATCTATTATCGCATCGTAATCTTGGGATCGTATCTCGGTAGCGATTTTTACCTCGTTAGATGCACCATTGGAAAAGACCACACGTTCCGAATGCTCGTCTGAATCTGGATTTATGGGATTGTCTGGTCTGTTTCGAGTTATACCTGCGTCTGATGGACGTCGAGCTTCCATGTCATCGATAAGGCTTATGATATTACTGGTGTATATGCTGTCTAGCTCACTGAACCCATATCCATAATAAGCATAAGCCATCTGTACTGATTTGAATCCACAGCCGACATTGCATATCTCGTCATCGTCTATATTACAGAATCCTGCCTCGCATTCAGGGATATGGCATTGGTTCATGTACGGTACTATCCTCATATCCATGTTGTCGGGACATGGTCCTCTACAATAGTTACCTTCGCATTCAAGATCGTCTCTGCCAGCACCTGCTTCAGCACTGCTACCCCTCACATAATGACAATCTCTTGAGAGATCGAATGACATCCCTGGAGATGACGCTCGAGGAGACGGCCGTTCTCCAAACTTTTCTGGATTTATAGGATATCTCATATTATCTCTTGCATACGCCTGGACTGTAAGCATGGTGTCCCCTTGCACGAAATGGAAATCATAACTGAAAGGGAAGGGAAGATTAGATGCGACCTGCCTTGAATATAATTCCGAACTGAAGGCTTTTGTATTCCTTTTGATGGCACCCTCAATATCGAATCTGTCAAGACAGTCATCATCCAGATTCACTATGGGTATCCCATCTCGTTGCGCACAATCCTCATCCATATGAAGGCTATATGCCTGCTCCTTGATTGTCGCCCTCAATGAATGTAGTGCTATAATATCCAAAGAGGTCAGATCCATCTGTATCTGTGAGTATATGGCGATGAGGCTCAGTTCCCTATCACCCAGGCCACCATAGAAAGGATTGGTGTCGTGTTCTGCAATATTGGTCCGGGCATGTATGACGAACACAGAGAAGCCTACAATCATGCCCAATAGCATGAATACTGGCAATACCTCAACCGCTCTCTTGTTTTTCAACATCATCCAAAACCAACCCCTCTACCATAACGTGGGATACCATCACGCAATCTCAGCATTATAATGTATTCATCACCTTTGCTATCAAAAAATATTATATCTGTCGCCGCCGGATTTTGATCACTGCCGAGCCTGAAGACACAACCACTGCAACCAGGCTTTGATATCTCCAGCGCGCATGCGTTTACGCTCACCCCAATCGTCCCGCACATCATCCTTCTGAAATCTTCCGCATAATCCTCAAATTCTCCAGCGAGATCATGACCTCTATCGTCCATTTTCATCGTTATATATTCTGCAAGTGTCACGGGAGGTGCCTCATCCATCACCGTGTCTGCGGGAGTCATAAGGAACCTTGAGAGCATGCTCCCATGAAGCTCACCTCTCCGTTCTGCAGGTCTGATGTCTTGCACGAAATTAGCGGATATCATCGACATTAGCATCACAAAGAAGAACATCATTATGCCTGCAAAGATGATGATATAGAAATCCATGGCCATCGATCTTTTGCCTCTTGTCATGCTATTACCTCTTGCGCGGGCTTGTCTGATATTCCACAACCAACCTACCAGGGAACATCTCTTCTGAATCCTGCACCAGCACAGGTATAGAGAAGGATTCATAAGAATAGCTCCCATACCAATCGGCTGTGCTTGCGTTGTACGTCTTTTCTGAACCTGTATGTTCGAGCACGAATCTCATCTCGTACCTATACGACCTCAGGTCCATACAGTGCTCGAGTATCTCGTCATCGAATCTTGAGAGATCAATCCGGTCATAAGCTCTTCCTGTGGCATCAGTATAAGCAAAACAATCTGTCGAATATATTGCTCTCGGGTGTATGATCTCTTTTTCTGTATCCTCTGAAAGCAAGTTGATAGAGCCAGTCGCCCTTATCAGAGTGGTTGCGAAGGTGGTCACAGCAATAAGTATCATAAACGAGTATATGATGTATATGAACATCTTCATTGGTGCCATCGTCGCTTTTCGCGTCCTCATCCGTATGACCTCATAACCTCAATCACCCTGTTCGATATCAATTGCATCTTCTCATCAATACCGCCTCTTTTCGAACCGAGCTCGAAAAATATCATGTTCTCAGGAATCTTCTCACCCTTAATCTTATGGAACGAGGGATCGATCGCATACACCCTGAAATCATCAGCATCTACACTAGAGGTAAGGACGATACCGTTTATTATCTTGCATGCGATCTCGTGTGCCAAACTGTTCCCATGGTGCACATATGCATAGTATCTTTCCGAGACATCACCCGCAGAGAATGCCATCGATAGGGGAATACCCCTTAAGAAGTTATCCGATGAGAACTGTCCAGTCCTTGCCTGTCTGGTAGACTGGTCGTCCCATGTCTGCCAGGCAATATTCTCAATCAGGTCTCGAGCGAAATTCACATCATCTGCCACATGAAGGAACTGGATGTCTTCGGGATCGAACTCGTGTCTCACATCTGCTTTGCATCTCAGCATGTCAAGGTCTCCTTCTTGGTTGATTCCCACAGAGCCAGAGTATGAAGAGACCTCGAAGTATTCTGGTTTCTCCACTATGGACTCTGCCTTGCCTCGCATTCCAGCATACCTGAAACGATAGAAACCTTCCATCGATTCCGTTCCAGGGTCGATGATTGAGAAGAACGTCGAGTTCTGTCTCAACTCCTTGTCGTAGACTAGGTAATGCATGTCAACGACCACATTGCCAGGGATCACATGCAATGCATTCATTAGTAATGCAGTATCTTTGATTATGTACTCCTGATGCCGTTCCTCATCATCACCGAAACGATAACCCAAGTTAATGAAGAAAACGAAAAGGAAAATGCCCATTATTATGCTCATGGTCGTATATAGGGGAAGCTCTACATCTGCTCTCTTGGACATACCCCTACATCAGTGAGATTCGTTTAAATATCTTTCGCGCGGCGCCTGTACCTCAATGTCCATAGGTTTGGCCAATATCATCTCCGCCCATTATTTTCTCGTATTGTTCTTCGCAATGGTATCTGTCAATACATGCCACAAAGAAACTCTCTTCGCGGATGATCCTTACAGTGAGTAGATTGCTGTCTTCGCGCACGTTATGGAAAAGCTTTATGTCGGATGTCAAAGGTTCTCCTGTATCAGTATCAATTATAGCAGGAGATTCTATATATCCTTCTCTGATAGGACCTATATTTTCTGAACCCAATTCGAAGTCTTCCCTATTCGATAAAACGGTGATTGAATCGCCTCTAAAATCCAGATCCAAATCGCCACAGGTGGATCGTCTCGGGTATATGACCCCCTCTTCATCAAGGAATCTATCGTCTACTCCTCTGAAGATACATACGCAAGAAGAATCCTCTGAACATCCCGTAGGAGATGCCAGATACTCTGCCCTATTCAACCCTGCTTCTTCAATCTTGCCGGAAATGAAATCGAACACAATAGCTGCAAACTCAATCTCTCCTGTCTGAATGAAATTGGCTATAGGTACATACCGCCACCACCTTCCAACACCTTCTACTTCTGCACTCGCGACATTGTCGAGCGAAGTGAAAGTTACGCTTATGTTTCTCGGAGAATCCATGAGGACAACAAACTCTGCCCCTTCAGGCACACTATGGAAAGAGAACGCATTCACCCTCCCAGGTCTTGAAGTATCCACAACATTCTTGAACGCAGAGAACTCTTCTGTATCTGATATCTCAAAGTCTAACATGCTAGCGCCTATATTGAAAGTAACAAAGAACAGAGGTATGGCTATTATCATGGTTGCAAGAAAAGATAATGGGTTCATTCCCTTCTTCAAACCTGGCAAGCTCATCTCACCTTCCTTCTTCTGACTATCGAATCGAAAATCTTAGGGCTGAAGAGCAACAATCCTAGACATTCACCGGTCACAGGATGCTTAAAACCGCTTTCACACTCATCGTCCTCTTCGTAATCCATCAGATCACTGACTGTATCCTCTCCAGATCCCCAGTTTGACGTGAAACCTACAATCACGACAACTATAACCACTAAGACGATGGCTATTGCGGCAATCTTCTCCATCTCTATCGCTGCTTTCTTTGTCATAATAACACCTCATTCAACAT
>CAZJJJ010000001.1:42635-74434 GCA_964546295.1 uncultured Methanosarcinales archaeon | reverse complement strand
AGTGATACCTATTATCATAAGTGGGCAATGCGACGAAGATATTTATATCTTGTCACTGCCTCCTCAGATAAGTCTCGTAGCAGAACCTTTCAACTAAACCATCAATCTCTTCCTCATCATAGGTTTGGGCTACAAGCTCCCATTCAGCATCAGAAAATTCGGGAAAAAGGGAATCACCTTCAACCTCGCGCTCAAGGCGTGTCAGTTCTAGGGTATTAGCATAAGGCATCATCTGCTCATAGACGCTCTCGCCACCTATGACAAAAGACTCCTCGTCTCGGATATGATCGAATACCTCATCTAAAGATCCGTACACGATAATGTCATCGCCCGTGTCATAATTTCGGGACAGTATAATATTAGTTCTCCCAGAGAGTGGGCGATATCCCTCAGGTATCGACTCATAGGTCTTACGGCCCATGATAACGTTCTTTCCCATGGTGACGTCCTTGAACCGTCTCATGTCCTTAGGAATCCTCCAGGGCAATCTGCCATTCTCTCCTATTACCCGATTGCTGGCCATCGCCACGATGAGCCTGAGATCCAGATTGTAATCTACCATCAGATAAGGTTCGAGCCCCAAGATTAAATATTTTATCTCTAATAGAAAAATCAATCTTCCATGAACTATTTTCAAAGATATAAAAGATTAAATAGGAGAAAGTAGACTTCTCTCCTGATAGGAATGGATGCATATTTGGAGATACTGGACAGGATAATATCGCATGGTAAGACCAAGAGTACAAGGACAGGCATAAACACCATCTCGATATCGGGAGTATCTTTTGAGCATGAGATGTCTGATGGTTTTCCTTTGCTCACCACTAAAGAGATGAGGTATGACGGGATACTATCTGAGCTAGAGTTCTTCATCAAGGGCAAGACCGACAAAGGATGGCTCAGAGAAAAGAACAATCACATCTGGGACGATTGGTGTAATCCCGAAGCACTTAGAGATTACAGGTTTGATGATGATAGCATAGAAGATGACCTGAATGATATAATCAACAAATATAAAGAATTTTCAAAGGAAGCCATGCCATTGAAGAGAGTGAGAAAACTAGCAGATGATGTCCTAGAACAGGTAATGCCTACACCTTCGGGCTATGCTTTGCTTCCAGATGCTGACATAGATAGACTGAAAGACTCGGGAAGGAAGATCGCACAATATCTAGAAGATGATCTAGGGCCCATATACGGATGGCAGTGGAGGAACCTTGGAGCTGAATACAGAGGACCTCACGATGATTATTCTGGAGAAGGTATTGACCAACTCGAGCAGATTGTCGACAAGCTCAAGAGTAATCCTCTAGACAGGAGGATGATTTGCACCGCATGGAATCCGAAAGATGTCGATAGGATGGCATTGCCACCATGCCATTATAGTTTCCAGGTTTTGAGTGATGGAAATAGAGTTGATCTCATATGGCAGCAGAGGTCAGTAGATACACCTTTGGGACTTCCATACAATATAGCTAGCTATGGAGCACTCCTTCATCTTCTGGCAAAAGAATCCAGCATGGAAGAAGGGCGGCTCGTTGGACAGTTGGGAGATGTCCATATCTATGAGAATCAGCTCGATGGAGTCAAAGAGCAGCTTGAGAGAGAGCCCTTGAAGCTCCCGAGGATTGTCACAGATAATTTTACCAGCATATCTGATTGGAAATATACAGATAGCAAGATCAAGGATTATGAGCCTCATCCAAAGATAAGATTCCCGATTGCAGTGTGAGAATTATGGAAGACAGAAACTTGTTCATTACATTCGAGGGCATAGACGGCTCAGGGAAAGATACACAGCTCTATAGGCTCGCAGAGATGATAAGGGAAGACAACGACCTTTTCGGAGACAAGTACTCCAATATCTGGATAACAAGAGAGCCCACAAAGATGACTGAGCCAGGAAGAGAGATATCGAGACTTCTTAAGACAAGACACGTAGGCCTTGAAGAGGCCACAAGATATTTCATCGAGGATCGGCTTGCCCACACCCAGATCATCAGGCAAGAGCTTGAAAACTCCCACGTGCTATGTTCTAGGTATGATCTCTCAACACTCACATACCAATATGCTCAAGGGATGCCTCTGGAACGATTGTATGACATGCATAAGTACGACGAGGAGGATGGTACGCTCATCCCTGATGTGACCCTTTTCTTCGACCTCACTGCAGAAGAGGCAGCGAAGAGGATGTCTAAGAGGAGGTCTGAGAAGGAATACTTCGAGACATTAGATTTCCAGAAGGATGTGAGAAAGAAATCATACGAGGTCATGGATTATCTCAGCGATAGAGACGGCAGGAAGATTGTAGTAGTAGATGCCAACCAGCCCATAGATGATGTGGCCGATGAGATGTACCACAAGCTAAAAGACATGAGATTCTAACAAAGGATTTTTAATTATCTTGCAGTTCTTCACGAACATGGTTTCAGAAGAGCTAAAGGAGAGGCTGGTCAAACAGCAATACGGGTTCTCAGGAGAGCATTCTGCAGTCAAGATATGCAATTGGACAAAACGTTCTCTTAAGGATGAGGGAATATGCTACAAAGAGAGGTTCTATGGCATAAGCAGCCACAGATGCTGCCAGATAACTCCCAGTGTAGGTTTCTGCCAGAACAGGTGCATATTCTGCTGGCGCGAGATAGATCTCAATGAAGGGACTGCTACGATAGCTGAGAGCGACACCATAAGTGAGCTTGATGAGCCAGAAGAAGTGATAAGACGTTCTGTAGAGCAGCACAGGAAGCTACTCACGGGATTCGGCGGCAATGACAAGGTGAACATGAAGAAATTCGAGGAAGCTCAAGACCCAGACCAGTTTGCCATCTCGCTCACCGGAGAGCCCACACTTTACCCTAGACTGAGTGAGCTGATTAGACTCTTGAAGAGCAGAGGGAATAGCGTCTTCGTTGTTTCTAACGGGCTGGAGCCCGATCTTATCAGAGAGCTAGAACCACCTACCCAACTCTATGTCTCGCTTGACGCGCCTTCTGAAGAGCTGTACCTCAAGATAGACCGACCTATGGTAAAAGACGCCTGGGAAAAGCTCATGCGTACGCTTGATATCCTGAGCACATTTCCAGGCAAGACAGCCATCAGGGTGACATTGATCAGAGGGATGAACATGGTAAATCCAGAGCTCTACGCGGATCTCATACGGAAAGCCTCACCAGATTATGTCGAGATCAAAGCATATATGCATCTGGGAGCGTCAAAAGAGAGATTGGAGAGATCCAATATGCCAGACCATAGAGAGGTGAAAGATTTCGCTTCTCGTATCGCTGATAATCTGGATTACAGCATCAAGGACGAACAGGAAGAATCGCTAGTGGTCCTCCTCCAGAAGAATGCCTGAATCATCCCGTGCAATGAATTGCGATAGACCACCTAAATATTTAAAAACAGCAAGAATACCCTCTAAATGGGGGTAAAATGGAGGAAGACTCTATCACATTCTTAGGCACTGCAGGTGACGTCACAGCTATCAATAAGCAAATGAGAGCATCAGGAGGGTTCATCGTCAGGTACAAGGGCAGTCAGATACACATCGACCCTGGGCCTGGAACATTGTGTCAATACAGGAATTTCAAGCTCAATCCCAGGAACACGATTTCTCTGATAGTCACAAACTATGATCTTGGCCATTGTGCTGATATAAATCCATTGATCTCAGCTATGACACACGATGGCTTGGATAGTAGAGGTGTGCTCGTAGGTGCCAAGTCTATCATCGAAGGCTCCGAACACGAGAACCCCATACTATGGAAGAGATATAGAGGATATCTGGAAAAGAATATAGTACTCAAACAAGGAGAGAGGGTAGGAATAAATGAGTTTGACATACACGCGATAGCATCACGGTCGAAAGATGCTACAGGTTTCGGACTTAAGATATACACACCAGATTTCACCATAGGGTACACATCTGACACCAAGTTCATGCCCATGATGTTAAGGAATCTTGAGGATGTTGATATACTGATAATTAAGACAGTATTGCCTGAAGATGAAGAGGATACGGGCATGATGAGTGTAAAGGACGCAACAAGGATGATCAGCGAGTGCATCCCCAGGTTAGCTATTCTTACAGGGTTCGGATCAAAGATGATATATTCTGACCCTCTTTTCATTGCAAGACAGATACATAGGGAGACTGGAGTGTACGTGATTGGTGCTCAGGATGGTCTTAGCATAAACCCCAGGGACTACACGAGGAAACCCTGATATTCAGAACAGTGAAGTCAACATTGCAAGGACCACATAGCCCACAATACATCCTGTAGAGATGAACGGCATCGCAGGATAGAATCTTCCTTTCTTGCTCTTATAGAGAAGTATCAAGAGAGCCAAAGCTGCGAAAGGCGGAATTACTGCTGCACCCCAGAAGCCTGACGTCTTCATCACCGTGCCTGCAAATAGTAAAGGAAATGCGATATCTCCACCGCCTAGGATGGCCCTTTCAAGGACTACTCCGTCATCTGCTTTATTACGCTTAGCAGATTTAGCATTTTTCTCTGAAGATGCATGACTCTTTTTTGATTGTGTTCTGGTCTTAATCTTGTTATCCTTCTTGGAATATGGTATGAAAAGACCGGCAAAGACATCAGAGTCTGACTGGAACTCAGCAAGAGTCACCATATGCTTTGATTTCCAGACCGCTATAGCATCATAGATTGCTATGGCAATCAGAAGTATGAATGCAGCAAGTATATTGAATATAGGCACAAGCATTGCCGCAAGACCTCCATACAAGAATATCTCAGTGATGTTGTGCACATAAAAATTAGGCCTATATGTCTTCAATGCTGCAAGGATAGTTGATGCTATGAAAGCGAGAATTTGACCTAAGAAAGGATTCAAGGCGATCCCCAATATGAATACCAAGGATATGAAATACCAGACTTTCCATACCCGCTTCTGCTTGAATTTCGCGAGTATGAGTATAAGCACAGTACCTATCATTATGGCCACCATCACGAAAAGCCAAGAATAATCTTCAGATACCTCTGGGCGTTCAAGACCTGCAGGAAGCTCTTCAGCAGCCGTCATATTGTGTGTCCTCTCACCCGTTATCTCATCGAATACTACATCGATGGTCATATACTGATCCACTATGAACAGGCCCACATATTGTGCTGCCAAGAAGAACGATATGAGTATCAAAGTTACCTTGATATTATGCTTCATCTCTTTTCTGATACAGTAGGCATTTAATAAACTTACTGGATTTGCGTCCAATCGATATTTTTTTATAGTCGCAGAGGAACCGCCAATATATGAAGATTACAGACATCTTGACAGGGGCAGAGAAGAGTGTTGAGTACAGCGAATGGCGGAAAGAAAACAGCGACAACTATCTGGCTCATATCTTCATCATGTTTGATGGAGAGAAACTGATGGATAGGCAAGTGGGATACTACAATGCTGGAAGAGGTACGATGTCTTCCTTCTCAATCAACGACGACAATGTCACATTGATCCCCGAAGCGGAAGTCTTGAAAAAGCCAGATGGGAGTTCGGTCAATAAACTTGAAATATCTGATGTTGCAATTGATTTCGAGGCTGCGGAGGAGAAGGCAAGGACTTTACTCAAGGACAAATACTCTAAAGAGGCATCGAAGAGGATATACATTCTGCAAGACATAGGAGATGGAGCGATATGGAACATAACATTATTGACGAATGATTATAGCACCATAAATATCCGGATAGACTCAAGAGAGGGCAAAATATTGAAGGATGAGATTGTCAATATAATAGATTTCGAGAGAAGTGGTTAAGTTATTTGACATATATGTCTGAAAATATATTTTAGAAAATATATAATTTATCACAACATTATTTATATAGCATCTATATCAGAAATACCTTATAGGAAAACCGGAATTTTTACGGTTCTTCAGAACAAATTTTGTAGGGGAGTATAAAGACAGATAGGGTTAGCTCTGTAATCAAATTACAGAGTCAACTCTTTTTGAAAGAGGTGAAAAGCTTGTCGGAGATTTCGTATAATGCAATGATAAAATCTAAACAACTTAGTGAGTTCTTTTCTGAAAACGAAGACAGTGATTAATTTTTGGTCCGATTCCATGGACCACATTTATATTTATTCTACAGAATACATTCTTGATCCCACAGAAGTCATATAGAGTTCTGAGATACTATAATCATCTACGATAGGAGTCACATTATAGTGTAATGACCCATTCTCATGAGGTCCTAGAATGAACTCCCATGACTTGACCGTGCCTATGAAACCTCCCTGTATGAAAGAGGATGAGCTATCCGGCTCTTCATAGAATGACGCATCGAATCCGAAAGGAACAAAATCGTGAAGCTGGAGCTTTGCAGTCGAATTCAGGTAATTACTTACATCTATACTAATGCGATAAGATTCTTCAGAGATTGCATTAACTGATTTCTTCCCCATGGTGTTGACTAGAGGATAGAGATAGAACCATGATTCAGCATAAGCATCGTCAAAGAGCCAACTTGTACAATTGACGACATAAGTCCAGTTGTATGGATCATCAAAAGATTGGATAGATTCGAACAATGATGAATCCTCATTGAATAACATCTCAACGGAATCATCATGATTCAAAGTGCACTCACCAGCATATATAGCATCACCAGAAGAGTTTGTGTAATTGGCATAGAAGGCCATCTCCTCAAACACTGAAAAGTTCGAATACAAATTATGCTCACTGTATACATGGACTTCGGATGGCCTTGAGACAGAAAAAGAGAAGGTGTCAGAGGAACCAACATTGCCTGCCTCATCGACACAATCCACTGACCAATCATAGTCACCCACCGTAAGGTTGCTTTCATATATTTGGGCATCTCCCCCAGAAGATAACTCGATATCATCAATAGTATCCAGGAGAATACCATCATAGTGAGCATATGTCAGGTTGCACAATAAGTTGTCTGAAACATCGGTTGCCGAAAAAGAGAACAATAGGTCAAGATCGCTCACCTCGGAGTCATCAGCAGGTTCTAGAAGCTGCACAGACGGGCCCGTCATATCCACAGTGAACTTCGAATTGCTCTCATTGAAAGCAGCATTACCCATTATGTCTGTGCACCAGACATTCCAGTTGTATTCACCTTCCCCAAGACCAGATAGCTCAAAGCTATTAAGCTCTCCCTCTTGAGGTTCCTCATCAGTCTGGTTCAGTCTCCAATCCCCATCAAAATCACCCCAAAGTTCACAGTAGTCAAGATCATCATCATCTCTTGGGATATAGGACAGATTGACATCTGTTGATGAGATGTACGAGCCATCTTCGGGTTCCTTCAATAATATCTGCGGTGCCGCCTCATCAGATTCATAGCTGAGCACAAGTATAGGAAGATTGTTCCCTGGCGATGAATATCCATGTATGGTCCTGAAATGATTCTCGATAGGATCCTCGGCAATCAGAGCAAGCCCTATGAAGTTACCTGATGACCAACCAGGATTATCCACGATCTCCTGTATCAAATCTGATATGTCTGGACTCTCATATATCTCCGAAGAGGACCATCCACCTACCTCCCAAGACACAGATTGTGCAAGATATTCTCTGGAAGAGATATTCCCAGTCCCTTCAATGAATGGCTGGACATCCGTGTCGTTCTCTATAAATACAGAGACGTTGAATGATCCTCCAGGATTGGTGTCGCCAGATACGAACATCATATATGCATCCGTGATATTCGAACCATAAGGGACATCAAGCTGGAACTGTAGACCTGTCTGGTATTCTTCTTCATCGCCATGACCGAACCTCAAGTATGGTGATTCTTCACTGTGATAATCTGTCCTCGTCTCATCATTTATGCTCATCGCATCACGATCATCAGCAGTGACACTGAATGTAGGGTCTATCACTATATCATCATGAGATATGAATTCGCGGAACGGCAAGCTTGATACGAAGGTATAATTCCCAGCATCTCCAGAAACCTGCCTTTGCATCTGTCTTCGATGAGATGCATTGTCAAAAGGATAATAATAATCTCTAGCAAGATATATTCCCGCATCCTGATAATCTTCTGTCCTTAAGGGCATCTGTTCCTTGCTCTCCTGGGGATCAATACGTAAGCTACCAATATCCATGGAGTAGACGAAACGGACTTCCAATCCATCATCCCCAAGACCGATAAACTCTTCGAAAAGCTCTGAAGTCCCATATATTTTCAGTTCTGACTTGAGCTCAGAATTCTTGTATGTGAAGACCTGTTCAGTATTATCTCCGAAGATGCCTTCGTATACCACTTGATCACCCTCAGCTCTATATAAAGAATCCTTATTAGGTAGGATAGTGCTTAACGTATCTTCTGACGAGGCATTATAGAGCTCCATGGCCTTTATCACAAAGCTTATGTTCACATCATCTTTCCTGAATCTGAAAGGCCTGTCACTTTCTAGGTCTGTGAAATGCGCGGAGAATATACCTCGATCTGCAACATATTCTATCCTTTCGTCAGCCAGTTCTTCATCAACAGCCCTATGCGGATAGAAGTTAGGATCAATCTCTCTCCATTCATCATTTACCCTATAGAATTGCGGCATATTATAGCTCATCATGAGCCTTGATGATTCATCACTGCGGATGCTCGCTGACCTTTCTGAAAAGGATTCTTTCGGTCTTGGGTCGATTGTCGCCACAGGTATATTCTTGTTATCAGATCCACAGAAAACCTTGTATTCCCATTCTCCAGATTCTTGTCTATCTATAGTATAGAGGAATGAATCTGTTCTGTATGATGGAATCATCCTATCAGTGACATTGTCAATTACTATGTCGCAATATATACTATCCTCCATTATTGATATATCGGGGTTCTTGAATCGCACTTCCACTACAGAAGAACGCCCTTTTACCATCCGTCTCTCATGATCTACAACAAAAGAAGGATCTTCTGTGAGAAGCTTTATCCTATATCCTGATGAAAGTTCAGCAGCCATGAAACTTATGGAATCCACCAGTCCATCACGAGAGATGTGGTAATCAATCCCTGATAATATCTCATCATCATCAATATCCTCAACGATTATGTTTTTCTTCTTTGTGCGGGATAGTGATTCCAAGTCAGAATCTATAATTATGTTCTCGTATCGCTCATAATTTTCAGAGAGCCTGATGATTTTCTCCGTTTCAGAGATCTTTTCCACACTGTAACCCAATGGTTCTGTCTCCGCATAGAACAGGCTGAGCCCATCCAATCTCTCACGATAGCGTCTCGGGACATACTCGGAAAGCCTGAGACGCTCGATGCTTTTCGGCAGGAACTCGTGCTCATCAAAGAGAGATAATGAATCATTATAAGTTAGCAAGAGCCATGATATATTAGAATCAAGCTGAGAAGGAAGCTGGAGCTTCACCGTTGTTGAATGGTTATCCAAGATTTCAGATATCACCTCGTCTGTCAGCGCCTCGCGTATCATCCTATCTTTTTCCACTTTAGTCTTGCGCATCTCATCCGTGATCTCTGCGACATCAGGCAAGACCTCATAATCGTATTCTTGTACCATCTTACCTAGTGGTGATACGAAAGTGATATTCAATGTATAATTTCCAGGCACCAAGCCTATGAAGCTGAAAGCATATCCGCCATATATCCTAGATGGTGTGAACTTATAAGATATGTCCATCGGATCTATAATCTCTGCATAGACGGTACCGATGTCTATGTTCTCCCCATCATGGATTGTCTCGATGAAAAAATCCTGTTTCTCTTCGGTAAGGTACTGATCTGAGTATGAGAGTACTATGTCCACATCAGCCTCCCCAAACCTTATATCTGTGACATCGCTAGCATTATAGGCCACACCGCCCCTGGTCATGGTTGCTGTCAGATTATATTCTGTAAATTCTATTATTCCCTCTATCTTGCAGGAGAATTCACACAGACCTTGACATTCTACATAGCATAAGTGGTAGCTATCGCCATCTTGCCGCCTGTAAGATATGTTTATTGTCTCATTCGTTGATATAGCATCACCATGATCCTTGACAGAAAGATTACCGCTTATGTTCATAGCGCCATAATTGTGCTCAATCACACTAGGGATACTGAGATCAATGGATATGTTATCCTCTTTCACCAAGAATTCGTCTGAATGGCTATCGAGATTTTGCCCGTTGATTGCAGTCACCTCCAGTTTATGCGAGCCAGGGATTTCAGGAACGAAATCACCCAGATAGTATCCCCACGATATTTTCTCCATATTTACCTCTTCTTCAAATCCTTCAGGATCAGTGATCCGCATATCTATCTGAGAGCCACCTATGGGTTCATCAGAGAGGTAGGTGGAGAGGTTTATCATCTGTCTCTCAGAGATGCTTATAATCTCAGCATAATCTGTGTTCAGATTGAAATCTCCTCTCTCAAGAAAGAGATCAAAACTGGTATTGAAAGCCTCTGTTGCATTCTTATAAGAAAGATTGCCATTTATTGAATACTCAGAGATTATTATCGAGGATGGGGGAAAATCACACTCAAAACCGTCATCAAGAGTGAGATTCAATGAACAAGAGAATGATTCACCAGAATCAACAGGTGATATCATCAGATCCAAGATATAATTCCCAATGCTTATATTTGAAGTGTCGTTGATACTTACCGATAATGTTCTGTTCTCAGGGAATTCTGAAATAATAGTACCATTTATTGAAGTGTAGTCCGCGCTATAAGGATAACTGTCATGGAATATGAGTTTTGCATTATGATCTGAGAAACTGAGCCTGATGTGCTTATCCTCTCTTTTGTATCCATCCCTATTGTGAGCGACAGATTCTTCTATCATATCAGCCTCATTGTCTGCATCTTCCGATTTCACAAAAAAGGATGCATTGATTTCATGGTCTGCTCCATTGAGGGTGTATGATATCAACATTTCATGTTTTCCGAGCATTTGAGGTCTGAATTCTAGTATTATCGAGTGGTTCTCGATATATGTCTTTTCAGGGAGATTGTAAGACATATTGGATACTGTCACTTTGGATGTTCCAAGTTCCAGATTCCTAGATATATCTGATGTCATATTGCTGAATGTGCCATTGAATAAGAAAGTGTCATTCAATGATATCTCTGGATGATAATCTTTGATGAATGCTAGCGCACTGATCTCGGTGTCTTCCGCATATGCTGCTGGCAGGTAAATTAAACCTAGGACGATAGCATGCATCATTATAAGCATAGCTATGACAGGAAGAGATCCCGATGACCTCTTATTCCACATCCTACTCACAATTCGTATGAATGACATGCTGCCTCCAAGCTTTCTCTCATAGATTCCATTATCTGTGCAACTCTTTGATAGCTCATGCCCGTTTGCTTAGATATGGATGCTGGCGATATGCCTTTGAAAAGGGCATGAGAGACGTGATAATACCTTATGTCTTGTGGAGTTATCTTTGTGCCTTTAATCTTCTCAGATATCTCAGATACAATCTGCTGAAGACGTTTTGCACTCATGTGACCTTGAGATCGTCCCCTGAGCACGAAATCATCAGGAGAATGCTCTGAAACGAACCTTCTGATGTCAGAGAGTAACTTATCAGGTATCCTAGAATTACGTGAACCGATACTAACTGCATTCTTATGGAAATCAATATCTTTTACCTTTATGGATAGAAGTTCAGATTCTGAGCAACCAAGATGATAAAGAAGCTTGAAAATGATGCCTTCCCTATCTCCCTCTACCAAATTGAGAAAACCATACCATTCCACCATATCCATATCAAGCAATGGCAAAGAGACCACACACTTCGCTAAATTATATTATAAAGAAATCATTTATAAATTATTCGGCATAAATCAATCCATAAAAGCAGAATCAAAAAATAAAAGTTCGCTTTTTTATTTTTTAAAGAAATTAAAAATTTTACGGAAGGGAAAGAATACCTTAGATATCAATGTTGTCTTCCCTTCAGCAATACTCCTATTCTTGTCTAGCAGATCCTCAATGTTCTGTATCTCCCTGCGGTAAGCCGCTTCCTTCTTCTGCAATTTCCTGTCAGCTAGATGTGAAAGGTATTCATTCAATTCAGGATTCAACACCTTTGATGAGAAGCTCAGTATCTGGCCGAGCTTTGAATCCTTGTTCTTTGATATCATGCGATCAGATATTGAAAACATCGAATAAGTTATCCTGTTCCGTATTGCGCGAAAAAACTCCTTCTTATAGCGCGACAGGAGATAAAGCCAATCCTGCAATGTCATCTTCTTCAAGGCCGAAAGCTCCGAATTAATCTTGGTAGCTCCAGAACTCAGAGCTGCAGAAGATTTCTCCTTGACTAGGGAGATGTTGCGCTCCCTGTAGTATTTCCGGACATTTCCTTTTGCTCGTATAATTTTAGGCTTCAGCCATGAATATGCTTTTACTACATGTTCTCTGAGTTTATCATATTTGGACCTCATCATCGAAGCTTGACTTTCGATTATTCTCCGGGATGCCTCAGGTATCTGTTCATAGGTCTTCACGATGAATATCTTTGGAGTCAGCTCGTCTTCCACTTCAAAGAAAGGATTCTTGTACACATATGACAATACAACCATGATATTCATCAGGGCTAAAAGTCCAATCAGGAATGAGACCGGCAAAGAGAATACAGTCCGTACATCGACAAAGGCCTCTAATGGAGATTTCCTCATCACATCCGTCGTGTAACTCAGATCATCAACATAGCTGTCTAGCGATGGCTCGTTTTTCACGTGGTCCCCCATGTTTGTCACATAACTGACTTCCCATGTCTCCTTTGACGTAATCTCCGGTACAATCCACCTAGCAATATATGGTGTGCTCACGGAAGGAGATGTAAATTCAATGGAACTATGATCAGAGTCATCTACAATCACCTCTCTAAGCGTATTACGACCCATGTTCGTCACAGATATAGTCACTTCTACTGGTTCATCTATGCCTAATCCCTCGGCGCTGATCTCCCTAAACCTCTTCACAATGTGTAGATTCTCTGGACCAGGATTGTCACGAAGGAGAAGAACATCATTGGAATAGACAAGAAGGCCATCAGAAGTGAGATTGGCAAGGGGAACATCAACACGTCCTGTAGAAGAACCCACATATTTCATCTCATAACTGAATATCCTTGAGGTGTGTTTGTTCATCTTGAATGACCATGATAATGTATCTGCCTCAGACTCATCATCCCCATGCAGTTCAAACTCCTCGGGAATCATATCGTGTAGCTCGGCCTCACGAGAGAATGGATCATGGTTCCTGACACGTAATGTGACATCGACAACATCTCCTGGCTCTACTGTCCTTTGTGAGACGAACTTATACAATGACATCCGAGTGAATACATCTACAAATAAACCATCTTCCACCCTGAACCTCAATTCTTTCCTATAATCTTCATAATCTGGATCAGGAAGTGGTGCATCTTCTGGAACAACCTCATCCCTAAAAAACCTATTACGTCCGAACTCATGTATGTCCTCATTCATTGTAGCCTCAAGTCTTCGGGCCAACACTCCTTTATTGTGCCTGAAAGGAGGGTAATTGGTAACGCCAGTAGTGAAATAATTGACGGTTTCGGAAGAGAATGGACCTATGATGATATCGATTTTTCCCCTTCTGATGGAATCTCCGTCAATCTCCTCTATCATTATCTGAGTATCAAGATCTATCTCGACTTGCAATGGCTCATCATTCGGGTTGCTTATCGTGAATGTCCCTTGAGTATCTATCAGATATTTACCACCCATCTCAGTTATGTAACCTCCTTCGACGGTATCAAATACTAATCTATTATAATGTGTCTTAAAGACATCAAAAGAGTATTGAGGATATAGGTCTGGCCGGGTCGCTCTCGTCGCCAAGGTATAGTTGCCACTATCAAAGCCATGGACATCATACTCGAAGCCGAAATCTCCTTGGAGAGCTGTGCCTGAAATCCAATCAAGAAACCTCTCTTTCCCATCTTTTTGGAAAGATGTCTGAGCTTTCTCAATGATGAAGAAATGGTCTAAGAATACCATCCCGTCAAAGCCTAATGCCAATGCCATGGAATCTATGTCATGATACTGCCTAAGCCGATTAAGCCTCTCATCATTCAGATATAACCAGAGACGGTCTTTCTCTATGTCGATCCGAAAGTCATTCCATTCTTCTGCGAACTCGACATGGAATCTTGAACAATCTCTACTACTTCTCACGCGACACGCTTCGATAAGACCGTCCTCTGCATAAAAATGTACCTCATATCTCTTACCATCTTCCTCAGTATCAGATAATGTCATGTTGTGATAAGAATCGCCGCTAGCGAAAAACCTATACCCAATCTCTGATGTATCGCTCACGGACGACCATGTGAGATTCATAGAGCTTTCATTAGAGGCACCAGTATATGCATACCCTTCTTCTATCGTTATATTTCCCAAGATATCCCAATCCTCTTCAGATATACTCAGATTGGCGAAACCATCATAGAATGTATAGGGTGCTTCAGTCTCTTCATGGCTTTCAGGTCCGGAGAAATATATATTGATGTGATCCTGATCAGAATCTAATGGAAATTTTAGGATAGTGTCCCCATCATCGCACCTTTCAATGAGATGAGGAATATGATTCCCAAACCCATCATACACAGAAATGTCACGACAATCCCCTCTCATATCATATTCCTCTATAAGACGAGAGGTATTGAGTTCGAGATATGACACCATGTTTCCCGCTTCAGCATCTATAGGTGAGAATGCCATACGAAGTTTATTATCCCGATCCTCCCAGTAAGAAGATGCCTCGCCCTTTATCACATCTACTGTGACGTTCGTGTCATAAGGCTGGCCATCCAAGGAAGATGAGAAATTATAGCGCAGGACGCTCTCCTCTAGTTTTGGCAGAGTATAGAAGGTATCTTCCTCCAACACAACATCTATATCGAATTCTGGTAATGTGTCTGCAGATGCTGTCGAGAGTCCGATTACACCTAAAAAAAAGAGCCAATACAAGTACCTACTGAAAGCCATGGGCGACCACTCACACATTAACAATATTATCCGGAGCGTTTAATAATCTTTTGATAAAATATTTAAAGGACAGATACAGAGAAAGAGTCATGGAAGATAAAGGAGTGCATAGGAAACCCGCAGTAGCACCGCTTTCAGATTCTTTCTTCCTTATCAGCATCATAGGATTCTATATCTCTCTGATCTTCGTCATGCCCAGATCTGCTGATTTCGGTGTGGCGTTTGCTATAGTCTTCGGCACCATGTTCATTGCGGCAATGGTTTCTTTGACATACGCACCTGCCCGCGCATTGATAAGCCTTGAAGAATATGAGAGAAAAAGGAAGAAAGGAAAACTCATCTCTCATTCAGAATATCTTAAAGAACACAAGTCAGATAATAAGAGAAGAAAAAAAAGATGAATTAATCATTCATTCTCCCTGGTTGCATTGCTTTTCCTCTGGTCCCTGTCAAACTTGTCCTTACATCTCCTCTCTTTAGCGTACACAGTGTGAGATGCAAGCTTTTCGAACATGGTTCTTGCCACACGGATTATATCGGATTCCTCGAACTCCATGTTTTCAGAGGACAACACAGATTTTGCATCATTGAGACACTGCTTCATTATAACGATATTCTTCTGCCTTACCTCTTCTTCTATAAATCTCTCTTCCTTCTCGGAAAGATATACGTCGACCCACTCAGGGAAATTCTTACCTTTCACGCTCTTCGGGAATGATTTGCTGAAAGCCATGGATAATGTATGTTGTTGTTTTTTTTAAAGATTGTGAGCAAAAAGGAAAAATATTTTCGTATAGACTTCAGGATTCATAACAAAAGAGAAAAATTGATATAAGCTAAAAAAATGGTGGAGGTATGAAAGAATATAACATCATTGGGATACATGTGAATGACAGAACCAGAGACGCGAATAAGATACAAGAGATATTGAGTAGATTTGGACATCATATAAGTACTAGGCTCGGACTTCACGACAAAGAGAGTGATTCACCAAATGGTCTCATTATCATAGAAGTAGACGAGAAATCGTTCGGAATGCTGCAAAAAGAGCTTGGAAAGCTTGATGGTATAGAAGTGAAAAGTATGAGATTCTAAACTTTTAAATAAATGCACATTATCTATGGTCTGATGGAAGATAGCAGCATATCCACGAAAGTGGAAGGATCCGTACACGAATTTACCCTTGCAGGAAAAAACCTGTTAGAATCTCTCCCTGATTCTGTATTAGAAAACAAGAAGATAAACCGAATTTTAGAGAAGTTGAACAAAGAGCACCAAGATATGAGTACAAATCTTCTCCTTGTCGCGAAGACATTGGGAGACGAAGGAAAAACAAGGAGATCGCGAAGGTACATAAGAAGAGAGCATAGAAGATTCAAAAGGCTCTCCAAGTATATCGAGAAATTCGAGCAATCCATATCCGGACAGGATGGTTCGGAAGAGATAATCCAGAATCTCGAACGCCTAGGGAAGGTAAACAATTACATTGACAGGCTTTTGACTAGTTCTCTTTTGGCCGATAAAGACACTGAATATGTGGAAGAAGCCAAAAAACTTGAACCTTTGTAGGTCCCCCTATGAAAGTTTGAAGAATCAGAAGTATTTTTATATGTGCAGCACACACTTCTAACCATGACAACAGAGCATATTAACAAGAAAGTATTTGCAAGGTTCGAGGATCGTCTTGAAAAGCTCAGAGGGAAAGAGATCGACGAGGAGACAAAACAGAAGATCAACCAGACATTGAACAGGCTTAAGCAAGGTATCGCTCAAGAGTCTGAGGTCGTCGAGACCAATAAGCTGATGACAAAGACATTGGAGAACATCGAAAGAAAAGGACATGTCAACGACATTGTCATGGGAAAGCCCGTTATGGATGCAGAAGGGAACAAGTCAAGCAACATGAGCAGGACTGTAATAGTTCTGGACAATAACGGTCATATAACATATGTGAAATCAGGTATGGATAATCACAGCATCCTCGCCGGAAAATATTTCAAGCTCCCTGGACGGCACAGTTTCTGGTACGAGTATTCTGGAGGGAACCTCGTGCTCCATCCTGCAGCTTCAGAAGACAAGCCTAGGCTCGATGCATGGATTGCTATGTTTGATGACAAGAAGAGTGGACTTAAAGAAGAGATAAAGAGATATCTTCAATATTTCACGTGAGACCTGTATCGTGAAACGCAAAAAAGCCCCTGGAGGGAATGCCAACTGAAACGTTGTCGACCCTCCAGTCACTTGAGAAAGCCCCTGGAGGGAATCGAACCCTCGATCTCGTGATTACTTGCTTCTAAGCAAGTCCAACGACCTGTTGTCATTACAAGTCACGCGCATTAGCCGCTATGCTACAGGGGCGCAACGGCGAAAAAATGAGGTTTATTTATAAATATTTCTGAAGATTTCAGGGACGCATCCAAGATACTTCCCAATATGTTACACTCTTCTCATCATCCACTACAGCCATAAGAAGTTTCTTCCGTGTAGAATGAGCCACTCTCATCTTTGCTGAGAAATCTTTCCAAGTATGACGATCAGACTCATGTACCGCAAAGACTATCCATTTTGCATGATCTTCTCCGGGTTTCACACCTTTATCATAAACCCTGAAATCTGCTCCGAATTTCATGGCAGTCTTCGTTATATAACCCTTCTTACGCAGATCATAAAAGACCACATATCTAGTAAGGAAATCCTTGTCTTTCTGAAGTCGTTTATGCGGATCAGTGATAAGCTTATCCTTCTTATCATGGAGCACCAGCTTTTCTGTATCAAAAAGGAACAATGCCTCATAGGAAGATAAGAAAACCTTGCTTTCACTGACAGAGCCAAAACTGCTCTTCGCATACAATTCTCTTGCAGCATCAGAGTCTTCAGTCACTATGAAAGACCCACTAATCCACGCCTTGACAGGATATCTTGTAGCCATATCGCATGAAAAGGCTGCAACATTTAAAAATTTTTATAAATAGTGCAAGAAATAAGACCTATGTGATCAGTATGCAGATAGTTTTTTTAGGCACAAGCAGCATGGTACCGACAAAGGAAAGGAACCATAGCTCCATATATCTCAATCATAAGGGGTACGGATTCCTTCTGGACTGCGGCGAGGGTACGCAAAGGCAGATCAAGTATGCAGGAATCAGGCCCTCGAACATAGATTTTCTCCTGATCAGCCATTGGCATGGTGACCACGTCCTAGGGATCCCAGGTCTGATGCAGACATTGGGTAACATAGGTTACGAGAAGACTTTGAGGATCTTCGGACCGAAAGGCACCGAAAGGTACATGGAAAAGATTTTCAGTTTCTTCAGCACAGAATGTAAGGTGAAATATTCTGTAAAAGAGATAGGTGAAGATACTAAGATCATAGACAATAAAGAACTCCAGGTCAATGCTTACAGACTCGAGCACGGCATAAGTTGTTTCGGGTACGTATTCAAGGAGAAAGACAAGAGAAGAATCAACAAGAGATTCATAGAATCTAAAGGAATTGATGAAGGACCCCACCTCGGTAAGCTGCAGAGAGGAGAAAGCATAACATGGAAAGGGGAGACAATCAGGCCTTCTGATGCCACATACAAGGTTAAAGGGAAAAAGGCTGCATTCATCTTCGATACAAAGATCACCGATAATTGCTACAAGATAGCTGAAGACGCAGACGTCCTCATAAGTGAAGCGACGTTCTCCAGTAAGATGAAGGAGACTGCAACACAATATAAGCACCTCACAAGTACGGATGTAGGAATGATTGCAAAAGAGTCAAGAGCAAAGAAAGTCATACTTACCCATTTCTCGCAAAGATACAAGAAGCCCGACGAACTGTTGAAAGAGACAAGGAAGGAATTCAAGGATGTTGAAGCAGCATATGATCTGATGAAGATTACGATTTGACCACTAGACGCACTGGACTTGCATAGATTATATTTATAATCTGAAAAACCTTACAACGAACACATGAACCAAAAGGGCAAAGGGACCAATGCAGAAAGGGAATTGCTGCATATGTTCTGGAAAAAGAACTGGGCATGTACGAGATGCGCTGGTTCTGGTAGCATGAGATACGATTCACCCGACCTGATTGCAGGGAGCCATGAAAGGAAACTCTGTATAGAATGCAAGGCAACTAAAGCAAAGGTCCAGTATCTCACAAAAGAAGAGGTATTCAGTCTGCGTTCATTCTCACATCTCTTTGGCGCAGAACCATATATTGCTGTGAAATTCAATGGAAAGCCATGGGTATTCAAGAAGGCAAACAAGCTGAAAGAGACTGAAAAATTCTTCGTGATAAGGTCAGATGAAGAAGCTATCGATTTTGAAGAACTCATAAGAAAGTGAGATTTTCACTCAAAAAACGTACGATTAATTAAATATTTTCGAAAGGTTTTTATATGTGTTAAATTGACACTTTTAAATGGTTTGTGGTCTCGCGCGAAGAGAGGTCGTTGATTCTAAAAGGGGTGTTTTTTATGAAATACAGTCGATCTACTGTAGAGAAAGTTATGAAAGAGGTTTTTGGTCAGGAAGTCCTCCCGGTTACTAAATTGCTGAATCGCAATGAAGAGATTTCGGAGCTCAAGTTGGCTGATAAGCTCGAGGTTGAAGTCAATGAGGCACGAAGGTGCCTATACAAGCTTTATCAGGAGAATCTTGTGAGTTTCAAGCGCAAGAAAGACAATGAGCATGGTTGGTATACATACTACTGGTCTTTCAATTACCAGATGCTGTACACGCTTCTTGATAAGACCATGAATTCCAGATTGAGCAGATTGCATACGAGACTGTCTGCAGAGAAAGAAACACATTATTTCTCATGTTGCTTACGTCTCGACATAACCACAGCCATGTCGTACAATTTCAAATGTCCGGAATGTGGTTCTGTGATGCAGCCTGATGACAATACTCACAGGATAAACGCTCTCGAAGAAGATATAGAAGATATCAAAAAAATAATAAAAGCCTATTCGTGAGATTATTTTTTCTTTTTTGTGCTCTTCTTTGCCTTTGAAGAGGAGGAGCTCTTTTTCTTACCTTGTAAAGAACTCTCTTTGATGCCTAGTTTCTTTTCAATCAGCTTCTCATCTTCAGCTATCTTACGTACCATCCTCTCCAGATTCTCATCGACTCTTGCCATACGTCTCTCCAGGAGTACCAAAATCCTAAGACTATACACAATAGCTGCTAGAACACCCAAGATGATTGCAAGTGTGACTTCCGCAACAGACATAACGCTCATATAATCACCTCATTATAATGATGTATCCTATCTGTTGCTCCCTTCCTTTAAATATGTTTTTATTGATATGCTCTAGAAAAGATATATCCAAGAAATGTCTTCAGTTCTGTGCTTCAATCCCTGTGATTGAGACATCTTCAACAGAATCGTCAAGACTATTGGCAGTTCCCCATATATTATTGAAGAATGCGACCATGCTGCTACAGAAGAAGTCAGACGATGCCCAGACAGCCACATCATAATTAGAATGTACTATCTTGTCATCTGTGAGCATGAATGTGATCTCTTTATCGTCTACTATACAGAATCGTGATGTCAAGCTGTCAACATTACGCACTTCCGCGAATTCAGAAAGCCGCTTGGCAACCAGCTTAGATTCATCATTTATAGGAGCAAGTATCTTCACATCTACACCATTCTTTTTGGCCTTCGAGAAAGCCTTCCTGAGATTCTCATACATTCTTTGGAGTTCTTCTGCTGATGTCATCATCAAGACTTTTGATTCAGCGTTCTTTATGGAGCTTGAGAGATGGTTGTATATATTTGCTCGACCTTTAATGCTACTGGTAAGATCGCCAGGATCCACAGTCTGTATGCCCTTTGAATGGAGCATCTTCAGCTCGTCCAGGATCTCAGATTCCTTTATCTTCTCAATCATCATCGCCTGGGTCTGTGCCTCATTCTCTATCCTTTTCTTTACGCGCTCTAGAACCTCATATGGCTTGACCGCAACATATTTTATGGGCTTGCCAAGCTTCATCATTATGAATCCTTTCTTCTCTAGCGACTCGAGAACGTCATAACTACGGGATCTGGGTACGTTAGCTATGTCCGATAATTCACCCGCTGTTGATACTCCTCTAGAAAGCAGAGCCATCCAAAGCTTAGCCTCATAACTATTCAGACCGAAAGCCCTCATCTTGCTCAGCAATTCTTCCTGGAATACCATAATCCCAAGGAAAAGAGAACTATATTTAAAGGTTTCTGTTTGTTGTTATTGTTGAGTGATGAAGAACAGATGAAGATGCGTTCTTACGACTCAGTCATTGTCCGCACGGATACAGCATGTCTGATAAGGATCACGTTCATTCTGATTATCGAAACAGTGTGCACCTATCATCGGGGTGCTTGTGGCTTCATTAGAGTCCCCTGGGCATCTTGGATTTTTCAATCTGTTACTGCTATCATATTCGCTTCCTTCTTCCTGGTCACTTGGGGAAACTCTTTGCTCAACACAAACCCCGCCACGGGCCTCACAAGAACGCAGGTTCTGGTCACCTTCGCTAGCTCTGGAAGTGAAGATCGCTATCACGACGAACATGACTATGAGAGCTATGGCTATAATGACTATGAAATTAAAAGACAAACCTTGAGCTCTTTTCGTCATCATAGTAAACCTTCTAAGCGAATATACAACAGATGTGATCCTCGCCATGTGACTCACGACAGGAGTTGCCAGACTGTCTTGCGGCTGAATAGTGATCATACCTGGGATCATTTTCGAGGAAATGCTCGCAATCCATCCAAGGCTGCTCAGCATAAATACATGTTCCTCCAGCTGTCTGGCAATCGTTTATATCGTCTCTAGCTAAATTCATCCTTCCGATGAAAAGCAAAGAGAGGATAGAAAGTACCAGAAGCGCGAGAGCAGCTATGACGATTGTATTCAATGAAAGACCTTGAGCTTTTTTTGACACGGGATAATCACCTCTTATCTGTTATATTATAGACCCTCTCTTTTTTAAACTTTTCTAAGCAATTATGGACGGCAGACAGCTAAATTTATGGTCAGCTCACCAGGATTTAAAGGGAGACGGAACTCTTCTCCACTGAGGCCTTCTGTACACTCAGAGGCAGGTGATCCGATTATCCTATCCAATTCATCAGGAAGTGTGCGACCTTCAGAAGCAAATCTCACCTCATACTCTAGATTAGCCCGATCGAACACAATCGAAAATATGCCGTCTATATTATTGACAAGATAATTGCAATTAGTCATATCAAGATTGCCACATGTAGATGGAGGATTTCGCATGCAATCTATAGCAACATCAGAGAATGTCTTGCCCGAGCCACAATCCTGAGTTACAGTACCTAGAAATGTGTTCACTGTGCTTGATGAAAGGGCTGTGACTTCGTACTGTCGCGCAACATCGCTTGGAGAGCGTGTGCTCTCTATCCTGATCATTATGATGAATACCACAAAAACCAGTCCGACAATCAGTATCAATCCAAAAGCCTCCGCCTGAGATCTTTTCTTATTAGCGATCATAATATCTTACCTCCATAAGGCCGAAGAATCTTTCCTCTTCTTTTGGATTATATATTACCATAGGTAAAGCCATAGTGAAATAACCGCTACCCTCCTTGGTCTGGTTGTAGATGACCCATCGCTCACCTTCATCAGGGTAAAGCATCTCAACAGTTATCTTTCCGAATCTGAAGAGATCATAATAGAAGATGTTGTCGGTGCGAGAAAGCATGTCCATCGCCTCTAGTTTCAGTAAATCAAGGCAGTTGTCGCTCACCACACTCCCTTCACTACATGATATTTCAGGTAATGATGCAAATGTCTGTGCAAGTTGTATGGATTCGCTGAGTTGACGCTCGGTCTCCCTATGCCTGGCCCCTGACTCCTGGAATCGTGAAAAGAAAACAATCCCTATTACAAGTATTATTATGAAGATTATGACTACAAAGACAGACTCGACCATCTTTATCTGTGAATGCTTATTTTTTATACCGGCAGAGCTAATATGGTCTTGCACAACTACCCCTCCTTGCACCATCATAGGCAGACATCAGGTTTGAATGGAATCTCTTGAACGCGTCAAAATCTTCAGCGAAATCAAGTGAAAAATCGCCTAATTCTAAAGCGCCATCAGCATTAGTGTTACAGAAATCATCACCGAAGAAATCATCAAAGGACGCTACAGCATTGTTGTATACCCGCCTGCAATTTACATTATCTGAGTAATAATCCTGAAGCTCGACATGCTTACGATAATGCACACAGGCAATCCGAGCCATACGTCGCAAGGCCTTTGTCATAGAGCACTCGTAGTAATCAGCATCGGGAGATATAATCGCTCCATATAAGCTGGCTCTGCCCGCATAATTGACTTCACCTGCATTATCTCCAAACTCATCATAATATTTCACCTTTCCAAAGAAATCATCGTCTGGAGATACCTGAACCACTCGAACATGGCCGGAAAATGTTTCTACAATATCATCAATCTCATTAGGTCTAGGGTCATCAGAGAAGATGACAACTATGCTGAAATCGTCATTGAAATCAGCAAACCTTTCTTCAGCTATCGATTGCAAGAACTCGGACTGCATATTACTGGAAAAAGAATCCTCTATACGCCAGTATATCTCTGGGAATTCTTCATTTTCGATGAAGAAGAACCTTGTCTGTTCATTAGTTATGTATAAGAAATTCATGATGGGCATGGGCATATCCCATGACTGCGTCCAAGTTATCAGGTTATCGCCTTCAAGTATTCCAGGAACGAAAGTTGGCAATTCATCTATACGCCTTGAGAAACCACCAACACGGTACTCAGAATATAAACGATCTCCGAACACCTCGCTCAAAATCCCCTGTCGACAAGTGAACTCTATCTCAAGATCAGGTATACTAACTGTTGCAGACATCGATGTGCCCGTCCGTGCGGCCTCAAATATATTCGATATCCCTTCCAAGGCGGTTGCCGAGATGCGTTGCTGTGCTGAATCTGCCTGTCTCATGCTCATGGTCACAAACAAGAGTATGAAGAAACCCCCCACTATCAAGACATACATCCAGTTGAATTGTGAATGGACTTGAGATCTCTTCTGTGAAATCATTCAATCACCGGCTCTACTGTGACTCTTCTTCCTTGACCCTCTGCCCAGAATTCTACGCGACTTCTTCTAGCATCTATACACACATACCTGTCTGATCTGTCAATCTCCAAAGAATCAACCCTAAAAGGAACTATAAAATCCGTACCTATTAGGAATGCATTTCGTATAAGGTCTTCGTCTGATTGGGTGATATAGTCAGACATCTGCCAATAAGATGTGACAATGGGATGTTCAGGTAATGTCCCCGTCTCTCTGACATCTATAAAGCACAACGCAAGGGAACCTCTGGGAACACTAGTATCAATTCGTTGCCTTGCATTATAGTCTCTAGCTACCGCATCAATCTCATTTACAATGGATCTTCTGAAGTTAATGAAATCTATCTGCTCTGAAGTAGAGAAAAGATTAGTTATCAGTTGAAAACCTAAGATTAATATCATCCCTATGACTATCAATGTCATGAGCATCTGGAACATTTGGTTAGGTTCTGCCCTTTTAGACATTTATTACACCTCTCATCACTTTATCCCTCCAAATAGATTATCTATATCTTTCTTTGTAATAGTATCATCCTTATCCTTCGAATCTGACTGTGATGCGTTGCTGGTGCCAGAGAAACCCCCAAAAAGATTGTTTCGCTGCCTTTGTCTCTCCTTAGCCTTAAGACGCTGAGATACCTTGGCACCCATATCCTTAATCTGGGAGCTTGTCGGCGCAGTATCGCCCTGGGACTGCGATGAAGCGGGAGATGGTTTTGGTTTGGACACAGGAGTGCTTGGTGAAGCACTTTGCTGAGAAGGTGCGCTTCCGCCAGATATTCCCAGCTTTGAAGAGATATCATCCCAATTCTTGTATCCATAAAATCCACCACCACCTAACAACACTACAGCCATGACCACTATCAGCATAGATAACATAAAATTATTGTCGCTAGTATCATCATCTACTATCGGGTCCATATCCGGTTCAGGCTCTGGCTCGTCAGGGGGTTCTGCACAGATTAAATCCTCCCGGTCACAGAATCCACTTTCACAATCACTATGATGATCACATGACATCCCCATATCGCATGGATCACAATTAGGTCCTCCACAATCTACATCCGTCTGTTGACCACTCTTGAAACCATCATCACAAGATGGCTCTGCACATACCATATCATCCGGATGACAGAAGCCGGAAAGGCAGTTCTCATCACCCTCACATTCCTCGCCTATCTCACATCGCATCCCTATCTTCTCACAAGGATCATCGGGCTGTCTTGGATCATAGGTTATGTCGACCTTGAATCCCTCAGATTCTGCCCTGTCGGACCAGAGCCCTGCATTATTACGGGCTTTTGCCACAAAATAATATTCTCTCACATCATCAAGCCGTAATGGATTGCCTTCATCGTCTCGTGTAACGATGAATCTATTGCCTACAACATCAGTGGATGCCCAACCCATAGCTTGTGACCCGCTTTCCTTGTCGAATATAGTGAAATTTATGATATCAATTCCAGAAACATCATCTTCGGCTTCAAATTTTACCCGAATCCTGCTCTGGTCGATAAATATGTCTGGATGCTCTTCGTGAGGTGAGCTATCATCTATCTCTGGAGGGGCAGGAGGGACTGTGTCAAGCACAAGATTTATCTCCTCCGATACCTGGTCGGTCTCACTTTCACATGTCACATAGAAATTATCTGTTCCTGGATGAAGGTTCTTGTGAAGATAGGTTTCTTCAGTTGTAGACATCTCTGACATCCGCCCTATTGTGTCAGTCGTTGATGAGATATAACATGTCGCTTTCCTATTAGTCTCGAATTCTAGCTCTTTGTTCTCGTCCGACATGAATTGGCCTTCTGGACTGACCAAGTTGACCTCTAAAGGACCCAGGTCGACGTTGAAAAGTCGGCATTCTTCAAGCATTACAGAACCTATTGCTTCTTCCTCACCATCAATCTCTCGATAATCCCGCGCTTCCGCAGATACATATACTGTGTAATACGCACCATCATCCAGCTCTTCTGTGACATCATATCTCATTACAGATTCATTGGATGTATCTTTGAGCTCGAGAAGATGTGTCTTGTCCTCTGGATTTTCGAAATCCCGACCTCTTTCATCTTCAGGAAAATAACTGAAAATTGTTTTCATGGTGTCTATCTCGATAGGATTGCCAAACTCTACAACAATTGTTGGCGAAGGCCTGTTAATTATAGATGGGCTAGAAAGATCTTTGAGACATGCACTCATATCAGCATAGACAAAACTAGAAAAAAGCAAAGATACAACTAAGCAAAACAACATTATCCGTCTTACGAAATTCATGAAAATCATATATTATGATCATTCTATGTATATCAAAGGACGAGGATCCTCTTCTGGCGAATATATGAATGATATATCTTTGGAAGCACTATCTCCAGCATACTGACACATTATCGTAGCCCTATATATCTGTCCTACCTGGAGCCCCATCCTGCTGTCGACTCTCGTAGACATATCCTGTGTATGGCGATACCTGTGGCCAACAAGTTCCGAATCCATAGGTGCTGATGCCCGGAATAGGTTATCAAGAACCCTGAAGAAAATGTTTCTATCTTCTGCTTCCTGGTGTAGATCCACCTGACATCGTGCATCCCTGAAAGTGTAAACCTCAACGGTAGGGTACCTCTCACCTGTTGTGTCAACAGGATAAGCATCGTGTATGTAGAGTGGCGCGTCAGGATCGCTTGATACTGAGACCGTGTATTCACCACGTGTCTCGATACCTGCCTCATTTTCACAGGAGACAGTATATGTACTCTCATCTCCGTCAACTTTTAGACTTGCATGCGGGTAAAGATTTGGCATAAAATAATCATTGAATTCATGGGTCACACCATCTTCATCAGTATACGTACACCTCGCATATTCATCTGTGTTGACGGTAATATGCACATCCTCATCACGCACGGTAGTGAATGTATAATCACTAGCCCCTGAATCCTCTAATATAGAGTTATCAGAAGTGATATCCAAAATCTCAGGAGGCAAGACCGCTACCTGCAGCATATGGGAAACCTCTGCCATGCGATACTGAGAATCGCTACAGGAGACATGTATCTGGGTTATTTCATGCCTACGTCCCGTTATGTCAAGGTCATCCAAGACAAACTCATGGAAAGTTGATGCAGACTCAGATCCCACAGTGATTTGCTTATCATCTTGCGAAGAAGGGTACAATACAGAGCACTCTGATGGCCTGGAGACTGTGACATTTATCCTTCCATCCCTACCGATGAATCTAGGTTCTACCGATTCGATCTCAGGGGCTTCAGTATGCCGTGATATAGGTAGGTAAAGATATTTCTTCCTTCCATCAGACATGGTTATCAACATATAAAGATCGTTGTCCCCATCAGCGGTTATACGATAATCATCCTCAAGAAGGGTGGACGATATCGCATAACTATTAGAGCTCCTTGTCTCACCATTCACTAAGGCACGGATCCTGTCTATTGGGCCATCGTGCCGTATGAGGAGCTCTATCCTATCTCCATCTAAAGGATATATGTCACGTTGTGAGGCCTCGTCAAAGATTGTTGTGAGCTCCTCATGCCCGACATTATCCATTACACTATCAAGGTTTGCTTCTTGTGGCTCTATCGTGTCCTGATGCGCAGTGATGTTGATCATATCGGTCTCCTGGCCGCTTTCATAGACACCTTTCAGATATATCATGTCACCTGGAGAGATGCCCGGAACCACCAATGATCCTGTGTTAGGTACGATCACAGAGCCGTCCATTTCAGGGTCTTCTAGCGAATATTTGAAACTGTCGATTCCGGAAGGTAATCCATCAGTCCTGAAGATTGGAACATATTCTCGCATAAGCTCCCTCTGCTCAAACATATCTGGAGTTATCTCTGCAAACACATCAACTAATGAGAATGACATCTCCCTTGTCTCTTCATGATTTGACCTGTCCGTCGATTGTTCGCATCTGAACCTATAAGTGAAATCTCCCGCGAAATCTCCGGCAATCTCACTGAGATTCACCGACTTTCTGTGTGTAAGTGATGCACTTTCAGATAACTCGATGTCACGTATACCTCCTTCTGAGAATATAACACTGCAATGGGAGAGCATAGTGGTCGATACACCGAACTCGACAACCTCATCGTATATCCCTTCCTCTTCAGTAGGATAATAAGAATCATCAAGTATATAGAGTTTCTGTGGTGCTCCCCTGTCCCTCACCGAAAAGGCAAGATCCCTAGTTCTAGCCACATTGCCCGCCTGATCATTACAAGTCAAAGTATACATGTAATCTCCGAATTCCTCAGGTATGGTCGGGGCAAATGAAGGGACCTTCTGCAGATTACCTGGGAAAGTACCACTAGATATAGTACATCTGGAATTTGGCGATCTACACTCATACCTGCACTCAAGTATCCTTTCATCATCTGCATCCTGCACTGACACTCTCGGCCTCAGCTCTCCAAACATTCTTTGAGTGTAATCAAGCTGGTATTCTCTTATATGATCTTTATTAACTGTAGGCGGAACTAGGTCGCCGCGCATTGAATCCACTGTCAGACGTAGAGGTCTTCTGTCAAACATCAAAGAGAACTGCTCCGTGTGCAGGTCAGTCTGATGGACCGTGCAAGATATAGTTATTGGTATGGTTACCCTGTCAAAAGGTTGGAAATCATCAAGCACATATGTATGTCTTTCCCTGGAAGAATCCCTCTGCATGTAATTCTGTTGCGTGGGGGTTGTTCCTAAGTCAAAGAAACATTGAGCTGGTTGGTCAGTCCATACCACAAATTCCTGGTTGGGATTATTGGTAATCCGTCGCCGAGAATCCCCTATCTCAGTCCCGCTTTCACGATATACATCAGGTTTTTCCATTATTATACTAGGTTCGCTTGAATCACTTATATTGAATACGATATATTCTTTCATCTCTTGGCCTAAAGGATCAGTAGCCTGAATCTCAAGTATATATTCGCCCACACCCATATCGTAGAGGCGGGTCTCATCATTGAAATATTGGTCAATATATATAGAAAAACTATACTCTTTCCATTCAGCAATCCCATCAAGACGTTGGCGTTTTTGAGCTTCGGTCAGATCACCATCATAATAAGATAATTTGTGCACATATTCCATAAGTTCATCTGTCATGTTTATACGAGACTGGTTGTCAGGCGAAATCACTCGTTCATAATCGAGCTCCATCGCGCCCATCTCAAAATCGCCAGAAAGTGGCCCTGTCTCATGAGCATACACATTGACAACAACATCAGAAACATCATTGGTCCAGAAGACATCATCAAGCCTGAACATGAAATTCAAATCTTCACCATATTCTGCTTCATCGGCAAACTGGACATCGTTGATTGAAAAGTCTCGCAACATAGGAGGCTCCCGATCATAATACATATATATAGTCTTATAGTTTGTATTTCCATACATGTCTTCTGCCGACAACCGTATGTTGTTTGCTCCCAGAGAGTTGACTCTTGCAAGCCGTGGCAGATCGCCTGAGAAGAATATGCTGCCTTCTGATACATCGAGAGTGAAAGATTCGGGTTCACGTCTCAATTCCGTATTGACAACCTCAAGCAATGTCCTACCACGATCGTCAGAACTCAAATAATGAATATCATAATTAATCAGGCGTTGCGCAGAGATGCTTCCTGAAAAAGAGTTCTCATCGAACCCTGTGACATAAGAATCTCCATAGACGTACTCTGTGTCAACTGAAAGGTCTAAATCTGGTTTTTCTCTGTGGATGAAGAACAAACTACATCTAGTATCTTCTATATTCCCTACCTCGTCTTCAGAGCGGTAGCATATTGAGAAAGAGTACTCTTCCATTATATCTGGATTTTCATCGTATGATAACCAGTTTGAAGTATCTCCACAGAAGGCTTCATTATTATGAGGTTCACTATGAGAAAGAGGACGTATGCAATACTCGATAGGATCCTCTTTACACCAAGCCTTCAAGCTTGGATATTCTCCGTCAGGAGCTATACCTTCACAAGATAGGTCTATAGATACATTGTTGTTATAGAAGTACTTACCGGCCCTTCTAATTCCATCAGTGCCGTTACGAGGATCAGGTCTACGTCTTTCAGATATGTCTACAGACCTATCCCCATCTTCACCAAAAGGTTGTAGTGTTGTCTCTGGAGGTATGCCGTCCCTTACAAAAGTTATAGGATGACTTATGTCTTCACGTTCACAGTGGCCATTAGCACAATCCGCATGTGTCTCACACTGTTCTCCACCCACAGTACAATGCTTTCGTTTCTCTATGCATCTCACGTGGAATACATCATCATATACTGGTCCTTCGCCTACCCAACTGTCAAGATCCACGATATCGTAAAGCTCGTGCTCAAAACCATCATCCGTCAGCATGTCTTCAACACGTCTATCCTCAGGATCATCTGACCGTGGCCACGATATGCTACATTCTGATGGATATTGTGTCTCAATCCTGAAAGGTATCCTGCTTTGGTCTGGCACAGCACCACCATCTCTTGGATTTATCACATTCAGATTTTCCTGTCCATCTGCACGTATGTGCAATATCTCCGTCTTCTCATTCTGTGCCCTATCATTACAGGTGACCTCTAGCCTGTACAGACCTGGCTCTACCGTATAATCTATCCAATGCTCAGTCTGATACTGTCCTTCTTGAGGATAGTCATCAAACTCTGAGATCCCTTGGTCGCGAACAGTTCTCAAGTCAAAATCGCAAGAGATAAGCTCATAATCTACATCAGGGTGTGCACTTTCGCCGATACTCTCAAGATAGAACCTGAGGTCAACCCTCTCATCATCGGGATCTGGTGTTATGGACTCTGAGACGTCTATGGTGAAATTTGGAGGTGTCGTATCAACAAGGATCTCTATCGATTCTAGGGGTGCTATATTGAAATCCCTGTCCTGTGCGATGTATCGTACATAATACAATCCATCACCATCCACCTCATTGAATTCTGTGATGTCATTGATAATTATCCGCCTCTGGTCCACACTGTCCTGTATGAGCTCTAAAGCACTTTCAGTGTCTCTTGGATAACTGGGGCAGCAATTATCGTCTTTATCTATACAAAATCTGAAACCGAACCTGTTTCCTGCGAAATCATAATCTCTGTCATATGGCATATATATCTCAAGATCGGAAAAAAGGCTAAGGTCGGTAAATCCATCGTTACCTGAAAAGAGGAGTTCTGTTCCTGTCTCAGGAACTAATTCAGGATATTCATTATTGAACGGCTCTAACTCCGGACCATAGTCAGATTCCCCAGTAGAGGTTGCATCCCTGAAACATGGATTTGGTTGTGTAGGATCCCATCTACAGTTCCCTATACCACAACCATCATTGCTCCTGTTGAAATATTCGCTATCAACACCGGTAACAGCACAAGTGTTCCTCATTTCTTCCCAGTTGTCATCTTCAGGTTTAGGATAAGCTACATCTATTGGCTGTCTTATGTTTGGGTTGCCAGTGCATTGAGATTCATCATAATAGTCTTCGCAAGACATTATGTCTTCACAGCTCTGACAACCTCCCTGATAAGTAGAGAAGCAATCGCCAAGTTCCTCACAGAACTCATCAGACCAACCGACGTTCACATCAAAAGGCACATTATCTCGCCCTGCAAGCTCACAGAAATTTTCGGATGGACGTATTTCTGCAGGTATACAAAGACCTTCGCCAGCAT
>CAZJJJ010000001.1:37449-42535 GCA_964546295.1 uncultured Methanosarcinales archaeon | reverse complement strand
CAGAAATTTTCGGATGGACGTATTTCTGCAGGTATACAAAGACCTTCGCCAGCATCAGACATCGCAGTATCTATCCAACGGCAAGAAGTGCCAGTCTCATCTGGATTACCAACCATACAATTATCGATACCACATGACTCTTCTGAAGTATAATCTGTGCAATCTCTTACCTCTTCACAATATACACACCTGTCCGATGTTGTCCTATCAGGTTGCAAAACACACATGTTCTCGTATCTATCGCCAGATTCAGGACCATAACACTCATTGCCTCCCTCTGTCAAATGTAATAGGGGCTCTAGCATACCGAAAGCACCTCTTCCACCATGCCTATGTAGAGGGTGATGATAACCTCTGCACATATCCCTCTCTTTACATTGAGTCATACCTGAATCATCTGGACCTACACAAGAAGGGCCGGAATATATCCTACTATCATAATACCTCACAGTATAATCCTCATCTTCATAAGTATGACAATCCTCTCGCAATTCCAAGCGATTTTCACTATCGCACTGCACACGTAAAGTACGCAATGCTCTTAAGAGGATGCTCTGCTGCACACCATCCGAGTCAAGGACCTCACCCAGGGTGTTACTGCCAGCAGGATCAGTTGCGGAAATCATCGAATTATAAGCACAGAATTGTGGAGAAAAAGCGTCTCGTGTCTCACAAATCTCCTCTCCCATGACAACCTCTATATCATCATAATGATCTCCATCATGATCTGCAAAAATAGGCTTTATCCTATACTCATATACCCTGATCTCTTGATTCTTAGGTTCTGCAAGCATGAACTCATTACTACCAGAAGGATATATTGCAGGATGGCCATCCTCGACAGGTACCTGATCGGACCACCTTACATTCTGGTCAGTATATTCCCTCCTTGCAGAAGGCACAGTGGCAATCTGTCTGAATTCATCATCTTCCTGCGTGAGCTCCCAACCATCTCCTGTATCATAAGTTACAGAATCTGAACGCCTCTCATAAATCATAGAACGTCTTTCAATCCTAAAACTATCAAGCTCTTGGCAATCTTGGAAATCCCACTCTAATCTGACCTCTTGGCGTCCCTGGACATTCCTTCCATGTGCAGACAGAATGTCCCATTCACCAGTGGCATAACAACTGTCCATACTGTAATCCATGGCATATATGAGATTATATTCATTCTCAGGAATCTCTGTCTCTACCCTGTCAACTTCAGTCTCCAGCTCTTGCTTTGCAATATCCGGATCATCAAAAACGGACGGAGAATCTATGAACCTTGATTCTGTTATGATATGCTCGAATCCATCACCTTCGTCACCAGTGGAGGAAACGGAAAGCCTCTTGACATTGTCATCCGTGATGTATCCGCTCTTGAAGACATCTGATCTATATTCACCTTCAGGGAGCGCAACAGAAAATGTACCGTCTGAACCGGTTATGGCCCTTATCGTGACACCTTCTTCACTCGTAAAGTAAACAGTCGCATCAGCGGCATTTTCGGAAAGGAACCCATCACCCCTCCGTCTTTTTGCGAGGACAATACCTGTTATCTCATGGACAAAATCATCACATGGCTGGCCGGGATCCGTTGCCATATAACTATCGCCGATCCTACAGCAGAAACCATTGTCGATATAATTTCCCGGACCGCACATACAGACGGATGTGACTTGAGCAGAATCCTCTCCTTCTTGGAGGCATTGTCGTGTCGGTCTGCAAGGTACATTACAGCCCTGACCTGAACATGATGCATCGCTCCTGTGCTCCTCAGGACACAGTTTTGCATCTGCACAACAATCCATAGGAGGGACATTGCATGCCTCTGAAGCAGTCATCCCTTCACAATACTTACCATATTGGCCCTGGCCCGCATAACAAGTGGAAGAGCCCTCTTGATTCCCACTGCAACCCAGTATGTCGGGGCAGCATACCTGGCCCACTGGGTCATCAGCTTCAGGAATATATATATGTCCCATATCTTCATCTCCAGGCAGGAAAATCTCTGAAGACCATACACGGAAATCAGGATGCATTATGGTTACGGTACGATAGCCATCTTCTGCAGGTACGTTCTCTAGCTTAAAGCTCCCATCAGTATCAGTGGTTGTCTGAAGGTTGAGTCCAGAGATTGTCACAGAAGCCCCAGGAATATGTCTCTCAGTAGGTATCAGCTGATCATCATCCCCTATCTCATACTCAAATACCTGTCCAGTTACATCAACAGTGTCAACCTCTGCTTCCGGATCCAGAACAATCTCGAAAATGTCTTCACCATATACCCATATGTTTCCGCTGTACCTGTAAGTCTGGCCATCTATCTCTGCAATCACGCTCACAAGATAAGTCCCAAATCCAAGCCGACCAGACCCGTCGCAGTCAACACCGTAATTGTAATCATCATTCCCGCCTATGTAATCAAGATCACACCTCAATGTGTCTCCAACCTCCTGCACGAATGACTCGCTGAGATCTATCTCTACCTGTCGACCGTCTTCGTCCATTATATTGAAATATACAGGGAAGAGCTCGTCATAGAGCATAGCTTCACATCTTACCCTGTCAGGCACTTCCGGATCGAAAAAAGAACGGTCATAGACGTCCATACATGAATCCAGACTGACATCATAATTGTGTGTCCAACGTGTCCCATCATAGAAGATGCAGCATCCTGAAACACATTGACCAATATCAGGACATCCTTCTTCTTCAAGAGTTCCGCCCTGCTCTTCACATGCGACCCTTGCACGTTCACGATCTCCCGAATCAATCTCTGGATTTTCGCTATAGAAACCGTCATAAGGACCGCTACATACATCCTCTATGATACAACAATAGTCTTCCTGAGCAGAGACGCCTTCAGAAGCATCAATAGATAAAATGCCAAAAAGCATCACTACAATGACTATCGCTCGCAACATCTTCAGATCCGTATTCAGTCCCTTGGTGGTAATTCTAAGTCACCTCTTAATCTTCCTGTGAATTTGTGCCAATTCCTGTAAAAATCACTATCGCCGTATTGTACAGATGAGAGGACATTCAACATACCATCATCATCTAATACGATTGTCTGTCCAGTATAATTGAAAAGGTCGGCCGTAGAGACACTCCATGTGTGATTGACCGGTGAATGATCTGCAGAGTAATCTATAAGGAACTCTTCGTTAGGCTCGATTCCTGTGATTCTCATAGCTTGGAAATATTTTATCCTGTTGTCGTCAACCCTTGTAGTGTCGAAAAGTTTCTCCCGGGCAACGAACATCTCTATGTCCTGATGTACAGAACGGAATATAAACACATCATCAAGGCTTCTGTGATTCTCTAAGGCCCAGAATTTCTCTGGATTCTCAGACCTAATTTCTTCCTCTCCATCGAAGATATCTTCTATAGCAGAGATGTGCTCCAAATAAGGTTCATTATCTATAGGGAGTTCGTTGAGATTTCGCAATTCACTATACATATCAGTATCGTGAGAATATATTATCAGATTATGTCTAGGATTATAGAACAATCCTGAGGTGCATTCTATGAAATCATCCACATCGCTGCCAGCGTGATCCGCACATTGGTCGCCGTCTTCAGTTCCGAAATATCTGAACGCAGAGACTATCTCCAGATCCCCCGAGTCATAATCGAATATGTTGTTTATACCGTGAATATCCCTGTTTGAGATATCTGCAAATGTTCCCGCAGCATCAGCTGTCAGAGGAATTGCGACCATTGTATTAGATGTTCCACGACCGTATTTTACAACACAAGCCTTCTCAAGATATTTGATAGGTCTCAAAGTCTCTTCGTTGCTTTCCATGAGCATAGGAACTATGTCCTGGGAGAATATGTTATAATAATCGGTCATATCATCCCCTGCGAAATCATACTCATAATAATTTAGCACGTCTGCATAATTTCCACAATAGAGTGAGTATGTGTCATGATCATCAACAAGATCCAATAGCAAGGAACCTACATGAGGTGTTTTTCTATACCACTCGCCTTGGACACAATACCTTCCATAGAATTCATGCTCTGGGCCGATCTCTTGATGACTGTCTGCACCTTTAATACAATCAGTTCTATCTATATTGGAGGTAGAGACCCCATCTGTATCACTAATAGGAGACATATGCGTCCCTATGAAACACTCCTCAGGTTCGCAGAAACCATGCATTGGGTGATGAGCATGCGGATTATTATGAGGGCTCTCAAGAGTAGTGAATATCTCGCCGTCCCCTTGTAGTTTTGACATAGTCTCGTCATCAAGGTCGTAAGCGGTATCTTCAACCCAACGGTACGATTTTTCCCTGAATTCAAAGTTGCCGCCGCTCAAGCAGATATACCCTCTCTCTCCATCGTTAGTCGCGAAACCTGGCTCATTGAGCATCTGGTGCCCGAAAGTATCATAAGGATTTCCGTGTTCTTGTATCTCTTCGTCCGTATAGAAACATTCATTCCCGTCCCAGCAGGCATTCTCTGGACAGCAGAATCTCCGTACCGTGGTAGGGAAATAATTACCTCTTTCATCCTGTATAGTTGAACGTGACTCTAGCTGTACGGCATCTATCATGAGCTCACTGCCTCTGAAAGTTATTTCAACATTTCCATCGTTGTCTGCATGACCTTGGACCTCTACACGTTTCCATGCATCAGGATCTGCTTCAGCCGATTCTCCGCTCTCCTCAAAAATAATCTCACCATCACCTCTTACCCAAGCAGAGAATATGTAACCTTCCTCATGTCCAAGGGCAGAATCATCGGCATCCCTGAACGACTCTGTGAAACTGAATCCGGTACTGTTACACAAGAGAAAATTCTCGCCGATCTGCGTCGTTGCAGGAGCTTCCGCTTCATTTTCAATGCTCTGGAAGGGACCCGTAGGTGTCGTTATCATACTACACACGCCACCGTGAGAATCCAGAGGTCCTCCTCTGTTGAAATCTGTGTCCTCGAGAATGTTTGGAGATTGAGATAATGATGTTTGCTTGGCATTTCCAGGGGCAGCTCTATCTTCGGAAGGGATCCATGTGGCTTCAGGAGTACATACATGACCTCCTAGCTCGACCTCACAATGCTCCACAAGATCATCCTCTTCAAATAA
>CAZJJJ010000001.1:35674-37349 GCA_964546295.1 uncultured Methanosarcinales archaeon | reverse complement strand
TTCGTGAACATATAGCAATTCCTGAAATCGTCACGACGGAGATCGCATCCAGGATCTATCTTCTCTTTGAGGTGTCTAGGGATGTGCTCTTCGAAACCATCCAGTTCCCTTTCGGATACGATCTCCCCATCATTCATCTCGAGAAGTTCAATCGTAAAGTCATCATCTTCCATCATCTCCTTTATGTTGTGACTGCCTGTCTGCAAGACAAGATCATAAGGTATGTTTTGCTTGAAATGCATTATGCGTTTCAATGTCAATTTAATGACTTCTTGATCATAATAATTATGAGTTGATTGCGCCGATTGATAGCCACCATCTCTGAGAATTACTGTAGTACCATCCTCAACCAGCTCTTCTGACGGATTCATTTCGTCGTTGTCTGCTTTGCTATATCCCCAATAATCTAAAGAGAACTCATCATCGCCAGCATCTGAAAATATGTTCCTATAAAAGCCCAACATACTGAAATGAACATCGGCATCTTCACCATAATCCCCCACAGGGACTTGGGTTATTGTCATACTGTCTGATACCGCACGGTTATTCCAGCAGACCCTTTGTTCCCTGTAATCATCTTGACCCTCTGTCCAGCGGTCATCATTATAGGTGTCTGCCACACCAATGAATAATCCTGAGCCGCAACAGCTACCTCCCGTTCTCCAGAACCTGTCAAGCTCCTCATAATACATATCTCCATAGACATCGTCAAGCCTTACTAGGTCACATCCCATGTCTGTTCCTGCATATCCCTCAACATCATCCAACTCCAGATGATGTACGAATCCAGAGGTCTGGGTACAGTAGAAAGGAAGATCCTCATTACTGTGAGTATAGAAATCACCAGGTACAAGATCATAGCTGTTATTCCGTCGTCCACTATGGTCTATGAAATTCCCTCTTTCGCCATCACAGAGAGCCATTGTCACATCACGTTTGTCTGGATTGGGTAGGTCGGTGAATCCGTCATCAAAAGTAAAGCGCATCTGAGTATTATCCCCGCAAGCAATCCCCCATGGTTGATCTTCTATGTTGCGTGTGGTTGAAGCTACGTCTGACGCTGTTAGACACTCAACTCCCTCTTTGTCGCAATCAAGGTTCTGGAATCGATCGGTAGGGTCGCAAGCGACTATCTCACCACCTCCGTCATCGCTGGTCGTTGCGACAAGATATTCGAATTCTCCTGCTGTGTACTCATTGTTGTCGTGGTCTGTCCAGTGGCCCCAGCTCTCATTCTTACCATCTATAATGTATGCATGTGAATCGTGTCCATAAGTCCAGAAATCGTCCTTGTGTTTAATGGTGTATACTCCTGAGCGTGAGTTCTCCGCATTGGCCCAACCATAATGCCCGTCGATGGATGACGTACAGACAAATGGTCTTCCGTCCTGTCCCTCATCAATAAAGACTGTGCCAGGATCTGTGAACTTGTCACCACAACAAGCATCGATTGTCACCCAATTCCCAAGCTCACTCTCAAGATGAGGATCACCATATCCATCTCCACCCATTCTTAGGAATTCACTATCGGCATTTCCAGCATGTAGGTGGTTGACTGCAGCCTTACACACTCCCTCACTGTAGCTTCCATGAGGTGCAAAATTGCTTGTGCTTGTATCCGGATCAATACCGCAGTATCCTATAGGAAACCAATCACTCCTTTGATTAGTACTTT
>CAZJJJ010000001.1:0-35574 GCA_964546295.1 uncultured Methanosarcinales archaeon | reverse complement strand
ATCACACCCCATACACCCACTCTTGCCTCGACAAGACCTTGGTTATTCAAACAATAATCAGATTCATCGAAGCTATAATCTTCATCAGACTCGAATTCTCCCAATCTTCCAGCCATATCAAAACTGTACGGTGTATCTGTGTTTGAACCACCACAATCACTTTGCGAATTAGGATTTTGGCCATCCACTCGCCTCCAACCATCGCTATCCGAAATTTCGCCATCAGGACCTATATACCGAAGATTGTAGCGAAGGATTGGACATCTTCTATTACAGCTTGCATGAGCGCTCGGAACAAAGATTAGTATAAACAAAGAAAGCGTTATCAAGACTCCTAAAAACCTGCTAACCTTCATGCGACCGACCGAAAGATCTGATATGGGGATTAATGTCAATACACGACACATATTTTTTTAGGTTATTCCATATTTAAAACTTTTGGAATATTTACTCAACGTGAATGTGCAAAAAATGCATTCTCAATTCCATTAACCTCAATCTACAGGTCGACAACCATCATAATCTGTATCAGGGTTGTTATAATTACATATCTCATAGTGTGTCTTCTCTTCAAGATAGCTAGCATCATAACAGCAATTCTCTCTCGATGGGTCATCCATGCACGCATCTCCCCCTTTGTACGCAAACCCTTGGCAGCCGACGATATCACATGTAGAATCGCAGAAGGAATCTTTTATATTACGCGGGCCCCTATCATGGAATCCTTCTCCTCTTTCCTTCTCATGACAATCTGATGGAACTGTGTTAGCAGAGGTTGACCAACAGATATTAGAATCTGTAAGTGAGCATGAGTCATCACACATGGTCGCCAGATACATCTGTGATCCTCCATCAACCCTGACTTCTCCAGTCTCATCCCTAGCCAATCCACCAATCAAAGTGCCGTCACAGTCTGGCAAAGAGTCGCATTGCATAGACTCATCGTAGACACATCGTTTCTGTCCACCTGACTCGGTAAGGTCGACAACGTTTCCTGTGGAATCACATTGGTCTCTTACTGCACTGTTCTCACCATAGTTACAGCTCGATATAACTTCACCTGGGCGTTTTCCATCACACTGCACATCACAATGCACGCAATCTGTACCTTCATCAGGCTCGTCGCATCTGAACCTTATGCCTTCGTCCTCAGATATTTGACGAGGTTGGCAATCAATCCCACAGACGTCAGGATAATAATCTTGTCCGAACGGGTCCTCCGTGCAAGTGCCTGTCTGCTCTCCAACATCGCGGCCATCGCAGAGGTCTAATATATCTTCTCCGCATTCGCTCGTGCAACGGCATTGCACAGCATAATCACATACACCGTCATTACATCCCCCGCGACATGCAAGCTCTCCTGACTCCCTTTCTGATTCATCTTTAGATATAAGGTTTGCAGGATCGTACAATCCTCTGCCACTCCCTTCAAAAGAACTCACACAAGCTTCTTCTATATTACATATATGCCTATCCTCCTCCGGACGAGGATCATCCTCTTCATCATTCTTATGGAAAAAATAGGCCTCGAAGTTGGTCTTGAATATATCCTGATCATCGTAATCATAATACACCGTTATGTTATCCTGTGCATGCTCTCCAAAAATGCCGCAACCTTTGCAATTCCGTCTTCCAGATTCTGAGAAGAAGGGGACAACAGTGTCTTTCTGGTATTCCACAATACTCTCATCCTCGTCCATGAAGAAATTGCCTCGATCATCCAAGCAACTTGCACCCGCAATCCTGCTATAGAAATCGTTTGAGGATAAGAGACCATCCTCAGGATTACCACAGAAGAGCTGTTCTCTTGAGTGGGCGACTTCACCGCTTCCTGCGTATCTGAAGTCATCCGTGCAACAGTCGTTAGTCATCAGATACATATTATCTCCTGCAACGCCGTCTTCGTCCTTATGAGGGATACAACGGTTTACAAAAACAGAGATGTCAATCCTGTCATCTTGGTGTGGTGTAAAGGAAATTGTGTTGAACTGTCCACTTGGCGGAGCATCGAAACAAACCTCCATCATGTCCTTGACATCCTCGATAGGTATCTCTGGTTCCTCATCACAAGGTACCCCTCCAGGGAATACTACGCAACTTGATCGGACATCCTCAAGCACACACATTTCCTCATCATCTTCCCAGTTATCACCTATCTTCCAGGTGCCACGCCCCGAAAAACCCAATCCTGTCTTGAGCTTTATCGGATCCTCAATGGTTATGCGAGGGACCTCTTCCCCTGTGTCTGATCGTATGCGGGTCTTGTTGAAACCATAATAGTCATGATAGAATTCAACAGACGGACGATAATTAAGTTCTGCAGCCAGATCCACACAGACCCGAACATCCTGATAATTCTGGTATTGGCCATCGCTTATTATCACTCTAATCATCTCTACATAATTCTCGCCAATGTCCGTCATGTTCTTGTATATCCTACTTCCTGAAACGTTCCATCCCGAAGCATTTACTACTCTCATGTCTTCCCTATCCCATCTATCCACAAGATCGTCTGCATAGTATTCGAGAAAATCCACATTTATCTTATCATAATGGTCGGGATCTGCGTATTCGGGGTCTATCGTGACATTAGTGTTCGGAGGCACAAGGACTTCACAAGTATCATCGTCCTCAACATAGTTTATCTCGCTGAGTACAGGCTTCCTGTTGCCTATCGCAAACCTGAATTCGAATGGCTTCCCATCCAAGCTGAAATCATTATGCCTGATAATGAAAAGGTCATCACGAGCCTTGAAATTTATCCTGTGCTCTACCTCATAATCAAGACCTTCTAATGTGATGATGCTGTTAGCCTTATCTTCTATGTTTGTATCCAGATCCTTCCAGTCATCGTAGACAGCAGTTCCCGGACCTGATCCAGAAATCAGATTATCGAACATGCGCATAAAGTCAACATCTATAGTATGGCTATGGGTGGATGTGCTTACTGATTCAGCATCGCTTATGCGGACAACAATAGGGACATTCACTGAAAAAGAGACTGTGTCCCTTGCAAAGGTCACGGAAGTCTCGACATCTTCCTCTGAGACATTTGCAGAGTCCATTTCCATTGTTTCTGTAAAGAAAGCTCCGTCGATACATTCTGCCACGTTCTCTGAGACCTTGTAACGTAATTGATTACGTATGGAATTCTGGGTAAAATAGATTGATAAGGGAGCACGATGCCCATAATTGCAGATGGCCAACTGTGTCTCGTTCGATAAGGAAAAGCCGCAGAAATGGCGTCCTGGATCCTGTTCCCCTCTTATGGAATCTATACCTGGTCCACCACAGTCAGTGCCGAATAATGGACAAGGATATCTCGGCGCCTCATCATAAGGGCTTTTCTTCAGGAGATACGCAACCGTATGATTCTCCCCGCCTTCAGTATAATCCATGAAATCTATCTCACGGTTCATGTTCGTAGTATTCCCTGGTCGTGTTATGTTAGGATAAAAACCTCCGTGGAACGCAAGCTCACTAAGCGCACTATTTGCAGAGCTTGACACACAGCTCTCCACATATGTCCGTATCGTCGTACTATCAAGCAATGCAGACGCAACCCTATCTGCCCTTTCCTGGTCAGCTTGTCGTGCCTGCTGTGCAGCAAAAGCCATCACAATGACTATGAACATTATGAGAAAGAAGCCCAATAAGAGGAACATAGACATCTGGGATCTCTTCATCTATAGAAATCTGTCAATCTCATATTTAAATATTAGGTTGGTGTCATGTGAACCATGAACCAAGTCCGGATTGGACCTCTTTCTCTCTGCCGAAGATAGATTCGAACTGCTCCTTGACAAGTTCGAGAGATTGGCTCAGATAAGGCTGGACATGGAAGCTCTTGGCCAGGCTGATTGATGGTTCGAGGTATTTCCCTACAGAACCTTGTGATATCGTAAATATTATCTTACCATTGCAATGAGGACACACCCCTTTTATCGGTGGTCGGCGATACTTCTCATTGCAATTGACGCATCTGAACTGTTGCATAGAATATTTCCTGAGATTTCCTTTGAGATCTTTCATGAAATGCTTCTCTATGACCAGACGAGCGACATCAGAAGGGTCTACAGCGCGTATCTTCTTTGAGAGTTCCATCTGGCTCTGTAGTTTCTCTTCCATGCTCGGAAGGATCTTATAGGCGGAGCATAGCACCCCAGAATTATAGTTGGACGTGTCGTGCGTGAACCCATAACCCTCGTATTGCCTTTCTGTACCAAGATGCTTATTGACCTGATCGATGGATACGTCCCAAGGCATCTTGTACTGTTGTGATGCCTCATAGAATTCCAGAGGATATTCCCATGCAGTGTCAAGGTCGAAGAGCATGTCATCCACTTCTGCAGGGATTATCTCTTGGGTTATGACAAGCGGAGCGTCCATCGTACTACCTCTTGTGGTTGGAAGATATTTCTTGGAGAAATTCAGGAAAGCATCCAATAGTAGGAAGAAAGAGGATTCGTCACCGTCACAATCTCTTCTCATGGCTGCATGGAGCATAGGATGAGCCAAGAAGGCCTGACTTTTCGAAAAGCCCACTATGCGAGATATGATGCCTGCACTTGTGTGCGGTGCAAGACCAACAATAGTAGTTCCTACCATATCCTCTCTTGTCCTGAAGTTATAGAAAGGTGGCAGCCCATAGAGCTTCTCGAGCATCTCATCAATGAATTTCCCAGTCCTGAAGACAATCTTGTCTGAGGGTTCCTCATGAGCATCCGGGCAGCAAGGTATTATCACATCTTGGGGTTTGAGTTCAAGGATCTGGTCCTTATCTGTAAGCTCTTTTCCGTGTATGTCTATCGTGTATCCTATTTCTCGTAATTTCTCGACAGAAACGTATATCTCTTTCGGCTTAAAATGTGTCACCGGCAACTCTGAACAATCGTATCTTATTGTACCATCTTTATTGACGAACAGCCTATATTTTGCGCGTAATATCCCCTTTATCAGATGTTCTGGGACATGGTCCCGTGAGAATGTGCCCTTGACGCCTTTTATGAGATCAGGATAGACTTTTGTGCCAAGCTTGTTGAGGAACATGTTGAAATAATGGTTTATGTCAATCTCTTGCCGCATGAATGAGGACACTCTTATGTGCTTCTTACGATCTTCCTCTTCCTTATTGTCTGCCATTATCTGCTTTCCCTCCTCTTCAGAGATGTATCCCTTATCAGTCGTATACATCTTCTGCGTCGGCTTGTCGGTCTCCTCACAGACAGAAAATATGGTGTATTTGCCAGTGTGAGGAGAATAGAAGATTGGAAAGTCTGATGTTATCTTGCCCACTTTTAATGCTGCCTGGAAGCTTCGCATTTTCCCTCCTTCTTCACCGACTGGAAATAAGACATGCGGACTTCCTTGAAGCTTCCTATGTTTTGCCTTCTCCGGACGTCCTAGACGTGCACCTATGAAAGTGCCGGATTTGTCTCTTATGGTTGTTCCAGACAAACTGCTGACGATGGATATTACATCCATCTCCTGATTATTTTCCATGAACTCTATGGTCTCCTGCAATGTGTTCATTATTATGCCTAAAGAATGGTGTAAGGCTGCAGCCCAGTCCTTCTCGATGATGACATACTCATTATTCTGTATGTAATGAGGCACACCTAAAAGTTCCAGTGTTTCCTTTTCCTTTCCGAGAGGTATTATGATGCGCCTGATCTCGCCATCATCGCCAGATATAGACTTGCCGTTGTGGACTGCAGCAATGAGATCCAATAATGATTCGCGTGGTATCGATCGCCAGAAGAAAGTGAATCTTGGATGTAGTGGTGAACCATAGTGTGAAGACAATTGCCTGCAGACATTGAAAGACGGTCTTACAGTCATCGGGTCATCGATTATTGCCTGTATCTCCCCAGGATCACATTCTACAACATTTGATATCCTGCCCACATCTATAACTCCATCTTTCTCTTTTATGGACTGCGATAGTTCCTGTATCCACCATTCTTCACAATATCCTGATGGTATGAGATTATGCGCCCTATTGAAGAAGTCACCATAAGATATCAACACATCCCCATTATATAGGATCTTCTCTATATCATTACGGAGAGAGCGCACCTCTTTCACGCTATCTATCCGTTTTACAGACCCATCATATAATTTTACTATAGGCCCTTCTATCGTATCGCAAGACGAATACGCTCCGGCCTTCCCCGGACGTTCTGTCTTACATTGGGTGCCTATGGCTATGAATTGGTTCATTACCTCCATTGTGGCAGGATGGATAGATTGAGCAGAGAATCCTGAAAATCTCGATCGTCCATATCTCAATCTGAATCCCCCTTCTCTTAATGGGTGACCGAACACGGGGCGCCCTGCAACAAGATCAGCTATGTATGTATAGTCGGGTTTTATCTTACTATCATCCTCTTCTTTCTTCTTGTCACTCTCACCGCCTTTTGCTTTCATCTCCTTCTGTATGTTGTTGAATTCATCAAGGATGTCCCATTGTTCCAAGTCCATCTCATGTCCCCATTTTGATAATTGCTTCCACAATTTTTTTGCCTTCAATGGAATGCAGCTCGAAAGGATGAGACACATCCCTCCTCTGATATTGTTCGTAGGAATCCTCTCGAGATTCTTGAAATTAGATACCTCAATCTTCTCCGTCGGATCACCACCTATTTCCACTGGCAATCTCTGACATAAGAACTCAAGTTCCTCTCTTGATGGAACATATTGTAGATTAGTTATTCTTTCATGATAATCCATTACTTCAGCATAGAACCTCTTCACCTCGTTCTCAGTAGGATCATAGACATCGTACCCCATCTTCTTTCTCACATAATCAGATATCAGGACGGATACTGCTGCAGCTGTGCCGCCAGCATTCCTTACAGGGCCTGAATAATTGAGGCATAAATACTCTTTCCCATCTCTCCTCTTCTTCACATCAATATGGGTGAACCCTTCTAAAGGAGAGCTGACAACACCAACAGTGACATAAGCGAAACCCATCCTTATACCAACTTCCATGGCCTGGACCTTATCAGAGAACTTGCAATATTTTTCAGTGGCGATCTCGTGTGCTATCCTCATAGCAACCCTCCAATCACCAGCCCCATACTCCTCCTCTAACTCTTGGATCCGTCTCACAGCATCTTCTGTCTCTGCCAGCTGCGGAGCTACGACAGATATCAGACCAACAACCCGTTCAGCCATGCTATTTGCTATTCTTATCTCTACATCCCTCACAGGATCGTATCCTTTCTCGCGCGCCTCTTTTGCAATCTTGAGGCACCTCTTGGTGCTATCGTCAAGTCTCGCAAAATAATCGTTTATGCTGTCTGAACATCTAACCAATGGATCACCCTCGTCACGACTGTATAATTATCCTTCTTTGTTATCATCATCCTTATTGTTGAAATTAAGTATCTTGATCTTACGTGTCTTCATGCTCATCAGTATAGCTCTTGCGGGTTGAGGTTCAAGACCCACTTTTTCTTGATAGTCAGTCATTGAAAGCCATGTTGAGCAATTCAATATTGTTACATTACGATACATGTCAGCCATGGTTCTGTGTATGTGGCCTGTCACGAGTACATCGGGCACTTCAGATATGAGCAATGCATCATGAGAATCTGGAACATACTGTAATGAATTGTGAGTTATACCAAGATGCCTTCTCTGAAGATAGAACCTTAAGATGAGATCTGCTCTAGTCATTCCTCCATTATCCCTTATAGAAGGTATTGTCTCTGCGAAATAAGTGAAACTATAACCATGATATAGGAGCAGATCCAGACCATGAAAACCATCACATGCACCTACATTGACGACACTGGGGCTACTTAACATATAAACATCTTCCATATCATAAGCTTCCTTCATGTATTTTTGAGGTATGGGTGGTTGTGGGTCTGCTATCCTGACAGCGTCGTGGTTTCCAGGTATTATTATCTTCTTCATCCATTTAGGGAATTTCTTCAACTCTTTCATGAAAAGATCATATTGCTCATAGAGATCTTTTGTAGTAAGATCATTCTCTTGCCCGGGATATGTCCCAATACCCTCAACAACATCTCCTCCGATCACAAGATACTTTATCTTCCTTATGATGTCTTTGTGCTTGTCACTACCTATCTCTCCAGAAATCCATCTCATGAATTTATTCCATTCCTCCCACATGAAATATTTTGATCCGAAATGGAGGTCACTGATGAACAGTATGTACTCATCCTTTGGTGATTTCTTGAGCTCTTTGCTCAACGGCACGTCAGGAAAGATTATATTGTTTGCAAACACCACATTATCTCCCATCATCCCTGTGATACCTATGACCTCATCATACACTACATCATTCGCAGAATTAAAGAGCTCTTGGTTATTCTTAGTCACTATGACTCTTATGAGATCAGTATCATCCTCCATAGTTAGTATGATATTCCCATTAGCTGTCTCAGATTTGTCACTTACCATGCCGATGAAAGCGACAGACTCTTTCTGTGTCTTCGAGGATAATCGAGAAATAGAAAGTATCCCATCCATCTCTTTTCTAGAACGCAATATTTTCATGATAGAATAATATCGTCTCTTGAACAGCTGAGCAAAATCTGAGACTTCTCTCTTTTTTGGTGTTCCTTTGTAATTATATTTTATCCTTACAGGACTTTCATCACTTTCTTCAATACTCTCAGGTTCATAAGAATCATTATTTGATATATTCTTATGTTCATCTTTCTTTGGAAGCTCTGTTATATTCCAATCGTAAGATTTGTCTTTCACTGTGTCCTTGTCAATGTCCTTACCGTTGATGGAATCATAGAAATTGTCATCAAGTATCAATGTATTATCATCCTCAAGTCTTGATATCGCTGCATTATCTTGCATAGTCTCTACAGTATCCAACCTATCAAGAATCTCTTCAGTAACAAGTATATCCTTAGACATCAATGTCTTTATTATTTTTCTCTTAAGTTCTGGTTGCGACATGATAACACACACTCATATTATGACGAACATTACATCCCTAGGCTTTCGCCCAGCATATCTCGCAGTTTTGGGAAAAGATCCTGTGGTACTGATAATGATATCTTTCTTGTACGACCATATCTTCCTTTTGAAAGCACTTGTGTATTTATTATGCCAAGAGTATCCATCTCTGCGATTATGTCAGAAATCCTCCTCATAGTAAGAGGACGCAAAGATACCCTCTGGCATACTGCTTTATACGCCTCGTATATATCTCCTGTGAAAAACATCTCACCCGTATTGGTCACAGACAATATAGAGTACAATGCTGCCTGGGACTGCTTGGGCTGTGATTTGACAATATCCACAACCTTATCTTTCTCAATCTTCTTTTCAGATATGTCAATATGATCAATGGTAATCTTATCCTCACTATTACGTTCACATATCTCTCCTGCCACTCGCAACAGATCCAACGCCCTTCGTGCATCACCATGATCCCGTGCGGCATAAGCCGCACACTTCTCTATCACACCATTTTCTATGCAGCCATCATTGAAAGCCAATTCTGATCTTTCAGCCAATATGTTCTGAAGCTGAAGGGCATTATAAGGTGAGAATGTCACATCTTCCTCATTGAGAGAACTCTTAACTCTTGGCTCAAGATTATTGGCAAATGTCATATCATTGGAGATTCCGACAATACATATCTGTGATCTCTCGAGCTCAGAATTTATACGAGTGAGACTATATAATATGTCATCACCTATCTTCCTCACCAACTCATCAATCTCATCAAGAACGAGCACAAGAGTGGTCTCTTTACTATCAAGTTTCTTCTGGAATACGGAGTATATCTCATTAGTGGCAAGACCCGTTCTTGGTACATCTTCACCTATAAGATTGCACAATTCAGCAAGCAGACGATACTCTGTATCGGTTATCTTCCGTAGTTTGCAATTCACATAAAATATCTTGAGGCTTATGTTATTCTCTTCGGCAACATTCTCCAATTCACTTTTTATCCTCTTCAGCACAAGAGTCTTTCCTGTACCTGTCTTACCATATACGAATATGTTTGATGGAAGCTCATTCCTCAAGACAGGAGCAAGCATTGAAGAAAGCGTTCTTATTTCCTCTTCCCTGTGAACTATAACATCAGGTATATATGAGGATTGAAGGGACTTCTTGTTCTTGAATATCGAATTAGAAGCTATATATTTTTTGAAGTATTCACCTAGTATATCATCACCCATTGAACTCCCCCTAATTTCCAGATGAAGGTAAGGTTAATAAATTTTTCTGTAGAGAGAGACCCCTTTGTTTCCTATGGAAAGTTATATTGTATCATGTGACTCTCATTAAAAGAAAATACAACACGAGAATATGACATTTTCGTCCGTGAAGATCTGTATCTATATACGAAATCATATTTGTTATTCATATCATTATTTATATCCATAGCTGAGTTATCCTTCTCTCTTCCTTTGTAATCAAATAATATTTCGTTATCTTTCTCTTTCTTGTTTAAGTACGATTTTTTGTTTGATATAATAATACAATGAATAATTAAATAATATAATATAATAATAATTTTCTATATAGAAAATAATATAATAAATAATAGATATAACATAAAATAAATAACTATAACTTAGCTAAGAATAGATGGATGATATAATGATAGAATAATAGAAAGTGACAATGATTCAATTATTATCGTGATGTAAGTGACGTAGGGAACACCCAATTTCAATGAAAATCTCCACAGGAAACGAAGGGGTGTAGGTCTCTATATCTTACATTGCGAAAAAATATATAAACAAAATATGAAACCTTTCATTGTGGGGTTTGATGGATGCTGCTGAACAGATAAATAAGTTTCAGGATTTCTTTGAGGAGAACTACTATTCTGAGATTCTTAACAATATAAGCAAGGGAAAATTCTTTGTTCACATTAGGCACTCGGACATAGCAAGGCATGATCCTGAATTATCAGAGCTTATACTTGAGAGCCCTGATGATTCGATAAAAGCAGCCGAGATGGCTCTGAAGAATATAGACCTTCCAGTGGATAAGAAGAAGGTAGAAAACTTCAGGGTAAGGTTCTATAATCTTCCGCAATCTCAGGTCGTAGAGATAAAGAACTTAAGAAGTACTCATATTGGCAAATTCGTCGAACTTAATGGGATTGTTAGGCAGAAATCTGATGTGCGTCCTCAAGTCACGATGGCGAAGTTCGAATGTCCTTCTTGTGGCCATGAGATATTTGTTCCCCAGCTGGATGAGAAATTCAGGGAACCTTCCACTTGTGGATGTGGAAGGAAGGGAAAATTCAGGCTGATACATAAGGCATTTGTCGATGCACAGGGGATGGTGCTCGAAGAATCACCAGAAGTTCTGGAAGGGGGAGAACAGCCTAAGAGGATTAATGTACTGTTGAAAGAGGATCTTGTCTCTCCAATGACAGAGCGGAAGACAAACCCAGGAACAAAGATAATGATAACTGGCATTATGAAAGAGATACCTGTAACACTAAGGACAGGGGGTCAATCGACAAGATTTGATATCATGATTGAAGCTAATTATATACACACTATAGAAGAACAATTCTCTGAGATCAATATCAGTGAGGAGGAGATAGAAGAGATACGGGAGCTGGCTAATGATAAGAATCTCATGAAGATAATAGTGGAATCCGCAGCACCAAATATTTATGGTCATGATTACATCAAGCAAGCACTCATCCTCCAGATGGTTGGTGGGTTGAAGAAGATACGCAAAGGTGATATATCGTCACGAGGCGATATGCACATACTTCTGATAGGGGATCCAGGGTCTGGAAAATCTCAATTGTTGAAGAGGATGTCTCTAATCGCACCAAAAGGAAAATTTGTATCTGGAAAAGGAGCATCAGGTGCAGGACTTACTGCTGCTGTAGTGAAAGATGAGTTTCTCAATGGATGGTCTTTGGAAGCAGGAGCTCTAGTGCTTGCAAACAAAGGTATGGTCTTCATAGATGAATTGGATAAGATGACACGGGAAGACATGAGCGCAATGCATGAAGCGCTTGAGCAGCAGACTGTCAGCATATCCAAGGCGAACATTCAAGCCACATTGGTTTGTGAGACCACAGTCCTCGCAGCAGCCAATCCTAAATGGGGAAGATTCGACCCATATGAGATGCTGGCAAAACAGATAGAACTCCCTTCAACACTGCTTAACAGATTTGATCTCATATTTCCGTTCAGAGACATGCCCAACAAGGATAAGGATTCTGAGCTTGCAGGATTCATATTAAACAGGCATAAGGAGCACACATTAGATAAAAAGAGCAAACAGGAACTGAGCACGGAATTCTTAAGGAAATACATAGCCTATTCTCAATCTATCAAACCTGTGCTGACAGAAGAAGCCATAGAAGAGATACAATCATACTATGTGAAGATGAGAGGTTCTGGCTCCGAAGAGGATGGTGTTAAATCAATACCGATATCTGCGAGGCAGCTTGAAGGTCTGATAAGGCTTAGTGAGGCTTCTGCGAAGATAAGGTTATCAGAAAGTGTTACAGCAAAAGACGCAAAGAAAGCGATTGACCTTGTCCATTATTCATTGACTCAGATGGGAATGGATCCAAAGACAGGTAAGATTGATCTTGATAGGATAACATCTAATGTCTCTGCTTCAGAAAGATCCAGCATTACTCAGATAAAGAACATTATAACAGAGTTGGAGAAGGAAGTAGGAAAGACAATACCTGTTAAGGAGATAATAAAGCTAGGTAAAGAAAAGGGAATAGGTGAGGACAACATCGTCGATTCCATTGAGAAGCTTAAGAGATCGGGGGACATATACGAACCGAAACGTGATCATATCTCTAAAATATGATACCATAAATAGGTTTGATAATCAAAATGGTACAAAATAATGCATACGAACGGCTCCCTGCTGTAAAAGTAGATATACTTTCTATCAAAGAAGGTGATTTCATTGAGGATAAAGGGGAGCTCAGACCCAATTATGTAAAGACAAGGTTCGGTTACGTCTCTCGAGTCAATATAATAGGGATCATTGTTTCTGCAGATGTCAACAGCGTATCTCTCATGATCGATGATGGCACAGGTTCTATACACATAAATTGCAGTTTTGCCAGAAACCAGGATATATTACATAGGAAAAAGATGAAGGAAGGGGATTGTGTGATAGTGGTCGGAAGACCAAGACGATATGATGATGACACATATATAGCTGCAGAGGTAATCAACACTCTTGAAAACATATCTTGGTTGAAATACCGTAAAGAAGAGATAAGAGAGCAGGAAGAATCTGGTGTTTTCTTCAAACCTTCTGATGATATCCAAGATGTTAAGACAGATGATGGTGAGATAAACTCTGATGAGAATGAAGAAAAGAAGGACATATATGAGATAGTGCAAAGAGTGATTCAGAACAATGATTTAGGTGAGGGTGTGGATAGACAACTCATAGAGAATGAACTGAAAAACTATAATATAGTGAGAGCAGGAGAATTGCTTACAAGACTACTTGAACAAGGCGACCTTTTCGAATTAAGGCCTGGTAAGATTAAGTTGTTATAAAGTCGTTTCTAAACGAAATAATTTTTAAATAAGGGACTTTTCCAAAGAGTAATGAACACCAGGTTGCACGATTGGGCGGTAGGATTCATAAAGCACAAAGATCTTTTTCATAAGAAGATAGAATCCATTGAGGATGATGAGAGGGGTTTTCTGGTTCGTTTCAAAGATAAGGATGAATATTACATAATACAAGAGAACCTAGATTTCGATGATATACCTAAAGATCTTGATGTATGTTTCGTCACATTGAACAATCAGAAGAATTTCAACAGACTATTGTCCGAATGGAAAATATTGGTTTCTTTCAAGAATCTGCGGATAATCTTCGTCGAGAAGATTGCTGACGGCAAGCATTGGATAGTGAATCCATATATACATGACAGAATATCTGACAAGAGTTCTCTCAAATCAGGACTTAAGACACTATTCGAAAACGCGAAGAATGGTTGAGATTGCTTATCTTTCTCTCAATGGTTCATAGCTCCTTTCCATCTCTTCTTTTATGTAGTCTTTCTCTTTCTCAGATATATTAGAGCTATTGTTATTGATATCTCTCATAGATTCATCAATTCCCTCGAAGATCTTATCGTTGCTGCCTGTTATTCTAGTGTCTTCATCTATAAGGAAAGAATATTGATCTTTCTTCAGGTACCTCATATCATTTTCTGCTATGAAAGCACTTCTTGATTGCATGATGTCGTATCCCTCATGAGTAAGATGCATGTCCCGCAGTGATGCGAATCTTGCATATATCTCACCATCATTCTCGAAGAGAGTCACTAATGCAGAGGGTGCTTTCGATGATTCAAGCAAATAACCTCTTATCTTTCCTTCTAGGTCAGCATTCTCAATCACATTCTTATATAATCCTTCGTATGGTCTTGTTTGCCAGTGCTTTATTGATCTTGCTTCATATTTTTCTTTTCCGCCAACATCGAGTGCATCAGTTTTCGGTCCGTATATCCAGAATTTCCATTGGGTCCTGGTGGCTTCAGTCTTAGTCTCTCCTCTTCTTGCAGCTTCCAGACATACTGCTTTTGGACTTATGATATCATCACTTATCTGCATAAGCTCTCCTATCTCTTTCTTGGGCTCATCATCCAAAACGAAGGGAAAACCGTCGCCTTCAGATGTCATATTAAGTGCGTCGTACCATGTCATAATCCCCATATTATGGGCTGTCGACTTTAAGACGGAAATCAATCCTGAATCAGTGAATTGTGCTTCTAATACAACAATATTATCCGGATAGCGTCCGTTATCTCTCTTATACCGCTCTAGATATTCTGGGATTTCCCAAGAGTTCTTGAAGACCACAGTATCTAACTCCTTCAGATCATGGGTAACCCTGTTCCCACCGAATCTTCCATCATCCAATGCTGGCCTGAATACTACACTTGTCTCGCCAGCATACCTTCCTTTTTCACAGATGTCTATCAAGAAGGAGGTCTTTCCGGCAAACATGCCACTGACTACACCAGTAATCTTTTTCGCACTCTTTTCCACCATACATTTACGCACCTATATTCTCTTAATAAGCATTTCTATGCAATAAAACAACTGATAAAAAGTAAAAATCACATAGTGCCTAAAAGTGTCAAAAGAACAGGATGAAAAAAGAAAATATGTAAAGAATCACTCTTCTTCGTTAGGATTGTAGGATGGGACAGCAGACTTTGATATGATCATTATGTCGCTGATGGCCTTTACAAGCTGGTGAGGCACAATGACTCCCTTTGCACTGCCAAGCACCTTATTCAGGTAAGAATTCTTTGAAGCCTTTACCCTCCATCCGAATATATTATTCCTTGTCAGTATGGATTCTTCAACATCACCGAAATAATCCCCAGCATCAGTGAAGACCTTCATATCGTAGCTTTCGGAAATCCTCTTCATCTTTAGCATATAAACCACACTCCAAGCCGAGATATAGAATATGTCTTTATATATTTTTCTGTGTTTTAGATAGCCTTATGAGGCACTCATGTGTTTGCTTTTTGGTTTTCGAGCTCTTTGTCCAGGACTTTGTCCACGAGTGACTCATCCTCTCCAGAATCTATGAGTGATCTTCTTATCATATCGGCACTATCTCCGTTCTCTATGCTCCTTCTGGCGGATTCTCGTATACGCCTTTCTGATTCTGTCTCCTCGTCCTCTACATTGAATTCATTCTCGATCTCCTGTTCTTTGCTCTTCTCTAGAGCTTCTGTGATTTCCTCTTCTGGCATGTCAATCAGATCTGCAACAGATGCGATGTCAGTACTCATATCCTCAATCTTCTTCTCGACAACGCTATAATCTATGGATCTCCTGTTTTCTCTTATTTGGTTGATGGTATTGTTTATCAGGTCATAAAGGGTCATGTCGGCTCTATCCACATTCTCGATGACCTCTCTCTGTCTATTTACTAGATCCAAGAGCTCTTTTATCCTGACCGTCAGCATAATGTGCTTCTTTGTCTCTTTCTGTGCAAACTCTCTCAGACGTTTCCTCAATCTCTCTTCAGATAGTTTTTTCTCGTTATTAAGGAGCTCTCTTACCTGATGGACTTCTTTGTCCTTAGTCTCTATCTGATTATTCAACTTCTTCAGGTCTGCCTGCAGATGATCTATTTCAGAGAAAAGTCTTACATTCGTCTCATCAATCACATTCTTTTCTCTCTTCAACACAGAGACTTGGCTATTGAGCTTTTTTATTGCCTCATCCCTCTCTTTGATGCGCTCAGGATAGTTCTTCTTGCTCTTCTCCATCATCTCTTTCAGCTTCTCATACCTCTCCTCGGAAGCTTCCTTTTCCGCCTTGATCTCATTAAGTTGCTTTGTGAGCTTCGTCAATTTCTCTTCTGAGAAACTATGTTCGTCAATCTTCCTCTTGAGCTCTTTCAGCTTCTCCTCATACTCTTCGAATGTTCTCTTATACTCTTCCAACCTCTTGTTCTTTTCTTCCAGTTTTGTTTCCAATTCTTTTCTCTTCTTTTTCTCACCCTCATTGGCCTGTAAAATCTCCTTTAGCTTATCGTTATGTTTCTTTATGTCAACATTCTCAGATTTCACTTCGTTGAGTTGTCTTGTGAGTTTTGTGAGCTTTTCTTCGATATAGTTATAATTATCAGCTTTCCTTTTGATCTCTTTGAGATTTTTCTCATACTCGTCTTGTTCCTTTCTACTCTTTTCACTTATGGCTTTGTTCTGCTCTTGTGCTTTTTCTAGGCTTTTTTTTAACTCCTCATTCTGTGACCTCAGATTAGAATTCTCTGCGTCAAGCTCCTCAATCTGTCTTGCTAATATGCTCAGATTCTTTTCCTTATGGGTTTCTTCTGTTTGCTTTGTCTGCAGCCCATCACGAAGCATTGCTGTCAATTCAGAAATCTCACGCTCTAACTGAGTAATCCTTTCCTCAGATATGCCAGAACCATCACCACTTCCATCCATACTAGTATATCTGTGTGATTCATTTAAATATTTTATCTAGAAATAACAAGGAGAGATGCGCTACTTCCTAGTTGCAGAACCAAGAAGCACGGAATACGCTAACAATCCTTCGAGCTGTACAAATTCGTCAGATCCTTCAACAATCCTGAACTCTGTCTGCGCACATTTCTCTATTAGTTTCATCTTAACTTTTTCATTGGTTTGCATATCCATCACAGATTGCTGCATCTGTTTTATGATGTCAAGACCGGAAAGACCATAATCAAGAATGGTGGAAAGAAGCAGTCTTCTGGAATCTTCAAACTTTCCAGCGATAGCATTCTCAATTATCCTTTTCACCTCTTCAGGTCTCGCCACAGAAGCGAGAGCAAAGACGGAATTCTCATCTATCTTCTCTGAGAGCGCGGAACACGACTGCATCAGGTTCTTAAGACGTCTACAATCTCCTTCAGATGCAAGGAAAAGAGCTTCCTTGCCGTCATCAGTGATCTGAAGGCTCTCACTAGCAGCTATATCATTTATTATCTTAAGGATATTGTCTTTAGGCAGTTTCTTGAATCTGAATATAGCACATCTGCTTTGTATAGGATCAATGATTTTTGAAGAGAAATTGCAAGAGAGTATGAACCTTGTCGTCTTAGTGAAATTTTCCATAGTCCTCCTGAGTGCCTGTTGTGCTTCTCGTGTGAGAGCATCACACTCATCAAGATATATTATCTTGAATGGAATCTCTTCGAGTGACTTAGATTTCGCAAAATCCTTGACATTGTTCCTTATGACATCGATCCCTCTCTCATCAGATGCATTCAGCTCGAGAAAGTTTTCTCTCCAATTTTCACCATATAGCTTCTTTGCTATTATGAGGGCCATGGTCGTCTTACCCACGCCCGCAGGCCCAGAGAAAAGAAGATGAGGCATATTCTTGCGCTCTATGAAACTCTTGACCTTCTCACTTATGTGGTCTTGTCCTTCAAACTCCTCGAAAGCAGAAGGCCTGTACTTCTCTGTCCATATAGCACTATCGTTCTTCCTATCTCCTAACATAGTACAAAAAACCCCACATCATTATGAGAAATATCAGATGATGTCTTCTTCAGCGATAACCATGAAATCGCCGACAGCTATCACAACACTGAAGGGGATTAGCATATACCCGAACTTGTCCTTCTCGAGATCAAGTTTCTCCGTGTATGCGGTCGGGTTCTTGACAACCATATGAATGAGCTCACCGGATTTAGTCTCAAAAATTATGTCGCCCACTTCACCGAATCTTTTTCCTGTCTTACTTACTATGGTCTTACCTAACAGCTGTCTAGCAAACCTCTTCTCTGATGAATCTTCAGCCATAATATACCCCTCATTGAACTGGGATGGAAGATATAGCTTATCTATTTAAAGGTTTTGATTGTATAGTGGCACAAAAGAATCTTGCGGATTCTCGCGGTGTTCTAGCAGGGATTTGCATTCATCATCTGTTTCTATAATAAGATTTATATAGTCATTAATGGATAGCATATCTGGGTTTGGGATGGTGATAAGACATATACAGAATCTCTTTAACAGAGGCAAAGAGGAGAAAATAAGTAAGGACCTGTCAAGCCTCAGGACTAATGTCCTTAAGAGCTTCGAACACCTGAAGAAAGATATCAAGGAGCAGAAGCGATGGATAGACAACCTTCATCACAGCCACAAAGAGCTCGATGGGCTTAGCAAGGTCTTGCACGAGAAGCACGATCATCATAATGAGATACATGCAAAGGATATAGACAACATAAACAGATGGATTGATCATCTTCATGATTTGTCAAAAGATCAGGAGAAATATATGAAGGATCTTGAAAAGAACATCTCTTCTGCTTTCGAACGTTATAACAAATACTTGGTAGATATCTATAGAATTGTAGCTGATCAACAGTCTCTCATAAGAAAGAGGGAAGAGAGCGTCCAAGCCCGTCCAGAGATGCGTCTAGACGCCCAGACAGAGGCATCAAGACAGAAGAAAGATGATTCAGCGACCTCACTCTCCCAGACAAAAACCCCCATAGGGCAGGGGTATGATGATGGGGCAAAACCAATCTCGTATTACTCTGACATACTCACGCATTCTGAGAAGAGGATTCTTGCAGAACTCTGCAATACAGACATGAAGCTGAGCTATAAGGATCTTGCAGTTGTTTTAGGCGTGTCTCCAAATACTGCGAAGAACCATGTGTGTCACATACGGAACAAAGGATTTCCCATAAAGGAGGCAGATGATAGCAAAGGTGTCAAGCGATATTATGTTCCTGACAACATGAAAAAAGTTCTTCTTTCAAAGAATTTGTAGTGTGATTTTAGCAAAATTCTCCAAAAATCGGACGGCCGTCTGGATGCATCTAGACGGCTAATTGTTGCAAATTCTGTTGTTTTATGCGCTCTCTCCAAATTTGCTTTATGGCCGTCTAGACGCGCCCATGGTCGACTACGGGCGCGCCCATGGGCGTCTAGACGCGTCTAGACGGCTTGTTTTAACTGTACCGATGAGAGAGTGATTTCCTAAAAGATAACGATTCTGGCTAAGGGTTCTCACTAAAGAAGGGTTCACAAAAAGATTTATAAAAACCAGTTATTTTTGGAAAGTCTTGTTGTGAGGTTATAGGTATGGCTGTGAATGATGAGAACACACACAAAGAGGATCTGGACAAGGTAATGTACGGCTACAGTGCTGACGTGAACCAGTATGAGGAGGAGAACAAAATACTCAAAGAGACTGTTTCTCGGCTCAGATTGGAGCTTGAAAGGTTCAAGCAGACCCCATACATGGTGTGTGAGTTCGTCGATTATGTGGGCGAAAATGCCATGATAAAGGCACCTAACGGAAACCAGTTTGTTGTGGGTCTATCCAAGGAGTGTGAAGAGCTCAGACCTTCTGATTCTATCTTATGCGAGCAGAAGAACCTCACCGTGATAAAGAAAGTAGATTCTGTAAAGAATTTCAACGTAGAGAAGTATGTCATAATCGAGAAGCCGAAGATAAAATGGAATGAGGTCGGCGGATTGCATCATGAAGCGAATGAATTGAAAGAGGTCATAGAGCTTCCATTGACTAAACCTAAACTATTCAAGAAGATGGGCATACAGCCACCAAAAGGCGTCCTTCTCCACGGCCCTCCAGGAACTGGAAAGACACTGATGGCAAAAGCGGTCGCTGCATCGACGCATTCTACGTTCATCGAGGTCGTTGGATCTGAGTTGGTTCAGAAGTTCATTGGTGAGGGTGCGAAGCTGGTGAAGGAGATTTTCGAACTGGCGAGAGAGAGATCACCTTCTATAATCTTCATTGACGAGCTTGACGCTCTTGCGGCCAGCAGGATTGAGGTTGGCACATCGGGCGAAAGAGAGGTCCAGAGGACTTTTATGCAGCTTCTCTCTGAGATTGACGGTTTCAAACCCCTAGACGATGTCAAGATAATCGGTTGTACGAACAGGAAGGATATATTGGATCCTGCCATAACCCGACCAGGAAGGTTGGACAGATTGATATCTGTAGATTATCCTGGAAAAGAGGCAAGGTTAGAGATATTCAAGATACATACATCTTCCATGCCGCTTACAGACGACATAAATTATCATACCATCGTAAAGAATATGGAGAATCTGTCTGGTGCAGATATAAAATCTGTATGTACTGAAGCTGGTTATTTCGCCATAAGAGATAATAGAGGCAAGGTATCGAATAAGGACTTCTTTGAAGCCATAAAGAAGGTAGAGGCAGAAGAAAAATCTGATACTATAGACCATACAAGAATGTATGGTTAAGAGATTTGCTGTGATGAAGTGAACACCATCTGACATGTGATGAGAGGAGTAACTGCTGAGCGAATCATTTATTTTTCTTGACCTTGAATTCTATACATATCCTGAACTTTCCAGGCGAATGTTGTCCGCATAAGACGCTTTCGTTAATGCTGCTTTTCCATCCAAGTTCAATGCAACTCTCGTGCATTGATACTTCCTTCTCTTTGATCTTATCCTCATCAGAGAAAGTGTAAAGGTCAATCACAGTACCATCCTTTGCGAACTCCAGAGCGTACGGCAGGAAACTCTCACAATCAGATGGATGTGGCATTATTATCCTGTCAAAATATCCGTCATGCTCAGCTATGTGTGCAAAACTTTCCCTTATCTTATCGACATTCTTGGCATCTTCATTGAGCAGGTAGATATTGTCAAGCCTGTTCAGCTCCACATTCTCAATCGCGTATCTATGACCTATCGGATTGATCTCCACCCCGCAGATGAACTTCGGACTGCTTCGCTTGGCAATCACGCAAGGGAAAGGTCCGCAGCCCGAGAATAGCACGAGCACCTTCTCTTGATCTCTCACTTTCTCAGCAATTCGTTTTCGTTCTGTGCTCTGCCTAACAGAGAAATACACTTTTTCTATATCTAGTTTTAACCTTATCCCGTTCTCTTTATGCATGGTCTCAAGACGTTGCTCTCCTGCAAGATATTTGAGCTTCTGTGTCCTGTATTTGCCTTCATGTGCGCTGCTTTTCCTGAAGACACCATTCACTACCTTATTGCTCTCTAGCAGTGCTTCCGCAATTTTCTTTTCTCTCTTTCTTAGGTCTTCGTCTATCTCGAGTATTGCTAGATCACCCACAATGTCATAGGAAGTCTTAACCCTCTCCTTTTCCTCAGACGATAGGAATCTGATGATCCTTTCCTTGAATCCCTCGTTTTTGTTTTTCTGTATGAGCTTTTTCCTTGAGAAACTATGCTCGGATGATATATCACATCCTTTCTTACCAGAAATAGGTATGAATATGTAGCCCTCTTCTTCGTGGATTTTTCTGCTCTTGTCAAGACATCCGTTTCTATCGAGCTCTTTCTTTGTTCTTTCAGCATCCCTTGCTCTCACTTTTACTGATAGGCTCATACTCTCTTGTGGTCTGGTTCAATATAAAATATTTGTCATATCAGAAAAAATCTTCCAATGCTTTTTGTTCTTTTTCAGTAGATGCTGAGAGCTCATCACATATGTTTCCGATACGCTCTTCCGAGAAATCGTGCTCTCGTACGAGAATATTAACCACCTTCTCCTTGTCAAACGATTTCTGTGAGATATCATAACTACCTGTGCTATGTGATTCTTTGAATATCTGGAGTATGTCCGTCCAATCGTGTTCGAAATGGTCATCCCAACCTAGCTCTTCAAAAATCTTGTTTGGCTCCTCATATTCTTTCACTAATCTCAATGCCTTCTTTGGTCCGATACCTTTTATGCCTCCCGGATTGAAATCCGTCCCTATCAGGATTCCCATTATGATAAGTCTTTCCTGATCTATCTGTAACTCCTCTAAGACATCTTTCAGTTCTATCATCAAAGGCTGTGTCTTCTCCGAACCCAAAGAATTGTGTTTTTTCCTCCTCTGTGATATGGATAGATTCTTTATTATCCTTGGCGCACCGAATAGCATAGAATCTGCATCTTGACTCATGACAGCATATGCGTTACCATCCCTGACAATCTTCGCACATTGCGCCTCACCTTCGGAGGGGGCTTCTATGAAAGGAATTCCCATTGCACTAATCAGATCCTTCGATTCTTGAATCATCTCTTTTGAGAGTCTTGCTGTCCTTGATGCATACTTCTTCATCTGTTCCAGGTCTTCCACTTCTTTAGCTTCTTTGTACATCTCCTCTGCTTTCTGCTTGATATCTGCTCTTCGTCTTGTCTCTGCCTGCTTCAATTCATGGCTTTCACCATCGAACACGAACACAAACCTGACATCTTTTTTCAGCAGGTTTGTCAGTCTGTAGAATAATCCTATAAGATGGGATGTCGTCCTACCTTTAGAGTCGGTGAGTGGTGAACCATCAGGCTGTCGTATTGTGGTTATGAACTGGTAGAGCATATTGAAGGCATCGACTGCAAGAGTTTTTCCCTTCAACTCGTCGACAGTTACCTGTTTTCCGTTCACCAGTTCAGAGATCTTGACTCCCATACCCGTATCACGACGTGCTTATGATTTAAAAGCTTTCTCCAGTTTTTAGGCACTATGTCTATTTTCCGAGAAATCAGGAAAACATCGCCTATATAGAGAGATGAACAACTCCTTATCGATGTTGATTCCAGCATTTACGAATAGTGCCGCAAAATCAAATGGGTATCTATCCTCTGCCTTCTTGAATATCTTATCATAGTCTCTTATGCCTCTTATGGTCTCTTTAGCAAGAAAGCCTTCGTTCAATGAGAATACACCTTTCAGGTTGTCAAGACCTTCTATGTCAATCTCATGCTCTCCATTCACCATCACTCTTCCATCACCCTCTCTCCTGAGATATCCGTGCCTGTAGAGTTCGAGCTCGACAAGATCTTTTATGATATCTTCCATGCTGTTCCTTCGCGTATATTCCTCTATATCATCTATGGACGCGAAATATTCTAAGAATGATGAGTCTCGTACTCTCTCTAGTTTCATTATCTTGCCAAGATATTTCGAGACTTTCTGCTTTACCTTCTTTGATCTCTTATCCCATCTCGTACTGACGAGATATGCATATGGCCTGTTGTATATGGTCTTCTGACGTATAAAAACGATAATCACCTCATCTCTAAGAATGATATGGATCTGAGCTCATCATCTAACATCTCTTTGGCTTTCTTTGTGAGCTCTCCCGGGGTGATGAAGCATAGGCCGAGATTCCTGTTCTTGGCACGTATGTACGCAAATCCAAGATCATTCTCGTTGAGCTTCTTCTTTGACTTCGCGAAGGCATAGAGCCTCATCTTTCCTACAGGAGTCTCTGTCTCGATCTCGAGTTCACACTCCGAACCTTTCTTCAGCGGTGCCGAAGAGATGATCCTTATCCCCTTATCCTTTAGGAAGTTCCGTGTCTTTTCCAGGAACTCATCGTCATGATTGTCTGTCTCGTCGAGTCTTGATTGCTTGTCCTTGCTTTCCTTGACTTGTGTGATGAATGATTGCTCCTCATTTTTGTTAGGCTTATCATCTTTTTTTCTTTCTGGTTCTTGCTGTTTTTGCTCCTTGGGTTGTGGTGATGGCCTTTCGCCTTGAGGTGCTGGAGCATCAATCTGTGGGGCCTCTTTTGAATCCCCTTTCAAGTTCTGCAGCTCGTTCGACACCATATCTTTTATCATCTTCTTTGCATCTTCGACAGGGAAAAGATACCATCTCCAGAACGTCTCAGTATCTTTAAGCTTCACCTCTATGGGTTTTGAGAAATCTTTGAGCTGGCTCAATGCAACCCTTACCACAGGTTCTTGTTCGTTCCCTCTCAGAACCTTCTTCTCTTCTAATAGCTTGTAGGCTTTCTTCTCCTTCTCGTTGAGGTAATCGTATAACTTTGTCAGACGATCCTCTTGCCCGGAGACATAGTATAGCCTAGAACCTCCGATCTTTGCGGTCGTCATCTTCACACTCCCGCCGGACATGAGCTCTGAAAGGATCGCCCCGATAAAGAACATGTCTCTCTGCTGACCAGTCCTTCTAGTGACCTCGGAGACAATCTCTGCTGGTAGAACAGGTCCTTTCTCTTTCACAATCTCGTGTACGGTATCCTGAAGAGACATGTATGTCAGGATGGGTCAACGCTTTAAAAATTTTGCTTAAGACGCCACGGTTGCATTGTGTTCCATGAATCTTCTTTTGACTACAGAAATATTTATAATAACATCATTTATCCTGCGACTATGGGGTCGGGTGACGCGAAGAAGTTCTATGAGGAATATGCTAAGAGGTATTCATTACCCCCTTTCGATGATGTTGACAAGGAGCTCGAGATTTCAACATCGGATGGTGACAAGTTCATACTCCGATTGATCCGTAACAAGATAAAGAACAGGGTGGATAATCATGCCAGCATGATAGAAGACATGCTCAACCCCGACACATCCATATCTCTCTTGCATGAGTGCACATACATAACAGAGACCCGGAAGAAAAAGATGTTCAATCTCTATCAGAAGCTAATGTATATGGTTAGGACTGCTGAGTATCTTGACATAGAGAAGTCCGCGGAACAGGATGCCAGGTACATCTCCATGTATTTCAAGCATCTTGCTAAGATCAATACGGAGATGAAAGATGTTGCCTCCCTGAGGATGAAGACATGGAAGAAGAAGATATCTCCATACGTTGCCGAAGAGTATTTCGGATAGTCATATCATTGATCCTTTTGGAAAACAATATAAAGAAGATGACTGCATTCTTCTGATATCGTTAAGTGGGAAGAGGTGTTTTTATGCGTATGATCATTGTAGGACCTCCTGGTGGAGGTAAGGGGACACAGGCAAAGAACATAAGTGAGAGATTGAGCATTCCTCATGTATCAACGGGCGACATATTTCGCGAGAACCTTTCTAAGGGCACGGATCTCGGAAAAGAAGCCAAGAAATATATGGATGAAGGGAAATTGGTTCCAGATGATGTAACGATAGCTATGGTGAAAGATAGAGTGTCCACTGATGACTGTTCAGATGGGTTTCTCTTGGACGGTTTCCCAAGGACGTTGCATCAAGCCCAAGAGCTGGATAAGTTCACGAGCATTGAAAAGGTCATCCAGATTGATGTGCCTGATGATGTATGTGTCCAGAGGATCATTGGAAGGGCCGGTGAAGGTGCAGGAAGGGCCGACGATAATGAGGATACTGCAAGAGAGAGACTGAAGGTATATCATGATCAGACGGAGCCTATACTTGAGCACTATGGAGATAAAGGTATCGTTGACAAGGTTGATGGGACAAAATCCATCGAAGAAGTATGGAAAGACATCTTGTCAATCATAGATTCACCCGAATAGGAAATCTATTGCAGTTGTCGCATAGCTTCCTTTCCCTAAGGAGAACGATATCTTGCACATTAGCTTATCTTTGAAGACATCGTCTTGCATGAACGAGTATGAGAGATCAGAGATATCCATCAGCGCTTTCCTGTTATCACCTTCGCTGGAGATCTTCGGGATCTCTCTGATTATGAAATCCCTTTCGGAGATTCCTTCTTTGTCTAATACATCTCTATACTCTTCTGTGAACCTACCTCCTCCAGAGGAGAAGCCTGGGATGGGTATCAGATCATTATCCGAGATCTGGTCGAGACCTCTCCTGCTTATTATCTCCTTAAGTATCATGTTCCAAAGATGACTCTGGTATGCGTGGATGAAGAGGACAAGTATATTTCCCCCAATACGCCCAAGCGCACCAATGAAATCTTTCTCATCTTTGTCAAGATGCTCTCTGATGAGTCTACCATCTTTCTGGCTATCCATGGCCAAGAGTGCGGCTCTTTCGAAATCCCTTTTTATGATCATCTCGCCGATGACGTGATTGCATTTCCCGAACCTCTGCTCTCCGAAAAAGTTAGGTATCTTCACATCATCGAAGCTTCTCTCTCTTGTGAGCGATCTCACACATATATTGAACCTGTTACCTTCCAGATCTCCCGGGTTCAGCCTATCCTTGACATCCCTGATGTATCTTATAGTAATCCCATCAGCAAATTCTGTGTTGTCCTCATCTTTCCCTATGAAAGACTGCTTTGTCTTGATAGGTAATGTTATATTCTGGCTAGTGACTGCGACCTTATCCTTGATACCTGCATATCCGATCTCCTTGCTCTGGATCTTCAGTCTCTCGGAGATGATTCTTAACGCGCTGAACATATCTATATTTCTCTTCTTCATCCAGCATAAGGTGTATCCTTCACCTTCATCAGGTTCATGACCCAAGATCTCCTCAACGAAGAAGTCTTCAGGGCTGTGTTTTATGACATAATCCATATACCTGAGTTTTCAGGCAGTAAATATAAGTCTTGTCATGCAACGAACAATGTATGATGCCATATCGTTCATTTTTTAAAAACAAAGGTAATATCTTGGACGTAAAAGCACACCACGGAGATGTTTGAGTGGCAAGGATAATATATGGAATACAATCTGATGGTCTGGGCCACTATTCCAGGAGTAAGGTAGTCATAGACCACCTTATCTCACAGGGACATGAGGTCAAAATCCTCACTTCTGACAGGGTCTACGATCTTATGAAGAATGATTATGATGTTGAGAAGATCGCGAGAATAAGTTTTGTCTACAAGAACAACAAGGTGAATTACACACGGACCATGTATAAGAATTTCGTGATGTTCCCCAGCATCATAAAGAACGGGATGCGGAAGACCACAAAGATATTCAAGACATTCATGCCAGAGCTGGTGATCACTGATTTAGAATATTTCTCTACCAGGGCCGCTGTCAAATCAAGGATCCCAATAGTCTGTGTGGACAACATACATTCAATCTCGAGGACTGATGCGCCGAAGTATGTCAAGAAGAAGTACAAGATGTTCGAGACTGAACAGAGATCTTTCCTCAAGATACTTTCTCCACGGAGTAAGCACATCATGCACTATTTTGTGGTCAGCTTCTTCAATCCTAGGCCGACACAGAGAAAGACCTCAGTGATACCTTCTCTGATACGCAGAGACATACTCGAGCAGAAGGGGGTGTCTGAGGATGATCATGTTCTTGTCTATCAGACGTCGAAGACCAATAAGAGATTGTTTCCTGCACTCAAAGAGGTCAACAAGGATGTCTTCATAGTCTATGGTTTCGATGAGGAGAAAGAGGAGGACAACCTCATCTTCAGGAAGACAGATACTGGCGACCGATTCCTCAAAGATCTTGCAACAGCCAAGGCTGTGATCACCAACGGAGGATTCACTCTCATGAGTGAGGCAGTCTTCCTGAGAAAGCCAGTATTGAGTAATCCTGTATCAGGGCAGTTTGAGCAGATAATGAACGCAACGATGCTTGAACACAAAGGTTTTGGGATGTTCGCAAAGAAGATCACAGCAGACAACGTCAAGCTATTCTTGAGGAATCTGGATAAGTATAAGGAGAATCTGGAGAAGAGGGAAAGGTCTGATAATTCAGAGGCCTTAGCAGTGATAGATTCGAAAATCGAAGAAATTTTAAATAAGACCTGAAAACTAGTAGTTCTTAAGGTCCTGTGGCGCAGCCTGGATAGCGCGAGTGCCTCCTAAGCACTAGGTCGAGGGTTCGAATCCCTTCAGGGCCGTCAAGACCTGAAGGTCCGACAATGAAATCATTGGCGATTACCTTCAGGGCCGTTTCTCTAATGACACCTCATCTTGGTAAAATATAAATAGTATGCAGGACAGTTCAGTATCATGCTTGAATATTTTTACCGGGTAAAGAAATATTTCTCTTTTGATAATGAGGAGCTTAAACAGACATTAGCGATATCTCTCGTATTCGCTTTCTCTATAGGATATGGGAGACTCCTCGAATCGCAGAATGCACTCGCATCCCTAAACATAATACTGTCATCTTTCATGATTGCCGCAACGGCAGTCCTCGCAAAAGAGACCGGTCATAAGCTTATGGCCATAAAGAGAGGTTATACTGTAAAGATGAAGATCTTACCTCACATGCTGCTCATCGTGCTTCTTATCGCCTTCATCACCGATGGACAGGTGTATGTGCTCTTACCAGTTACTGGATTGATGATATTCCATCACGAGCGGATGAGGATCGGTGAATTCAGGTATGGACACAATTACCTCGATAATGCCACCATCGCATTCTTTGGGCCATTGGCTAACGTGTATCTTGCGCTTCTTTTCAGGATGTTCTCTACATTGGCGAATCCTAATGTGGTGATCGCCATGGAGTTCAACATAATATATGCTGTGATGGGACTCATCCCTCTAGATATCCTATTTTTCTTCTTCAAATCACAGAGAGGTCTTGAGGAGGCAGACACGCACGACCATCCGGCACCAGTATCCGGCACCTACATCCTGTATAGCACGAAGATATTCTACGTCTCATGTGCAACGATAATAGGGGTCCTTGGCGCTTCGATATATGTATATGGGCCTCTGGTCTCGACCATCTCAGCATTAATGATGGGATTGGCAGCTTATCTGGTGCTGTGGTGGTATAATGATTTCGCAATAATATGATGAATGTGGTATGATGATACAGAACATTACTGATAATGTTGTCAGGATATACTTCAATGGCATCCATACGTGCAATTCGTATTTCATAAAAGATAGACGTGTGCTCATCGACATGGGCTCATTATCTGTTGCCAAGGGATTGAAGCGTTCTCTTCCTGTCGCTCCTGAAGATGTATCGATGGTCCTCATAACTCACATGCATTATGATCACATCGGAAGCTTCTCCATTTTCCCTGATGCGCCTTTCTTTGCATCAGATACTGCCATAAGATCTCTTCAAGACAATCCGAATGAGGCCATACTCGACAGTGAGACTGTGCAGGAAATATACACGAATGATTTCAATCCTAGACCTTTCCCCGAAAGTCGTCTCAAGGACATAGGTTTCACGATATATGAGACCCCTGGCCATGCCAAAGGCTCCGTATGTATATTGTATGAGGATGAGGATAGCAAGATACTTTTTTCTGGTGATCTTTTCTTCGATCCAGGGATGGATACAACAGGACGTACAGATCTTCCGACGTCTGATGAGGCGGAGATGAAAGTCTCTTTGAGGCGGATGTCGGCGATGAGATATGATATCTTATGTCCTGGCCACGGCAAGCCTTCAAAGCGGAGATGATCAGAAAGTTATTGCACAGGACATCGGAACTGCTCTGAACAATATTTATAAGTTCTCGGCAATACCTCCGTCCGATGCTAGAAGATTTCAAGCCAAGGCTGTACCAGGAGAAGATATTCTCTCAGTGTGCTGGCAATGATAGTCTTGTTGTTCTTCCCACAGGACTCGGAAAGACAGCGATAGCATTGATGGTGGCAGCGCATCGCCTGAAAGCATATCCAGATTCTAAGATTGTGGTTCTAGCGCCTACGAAACCATTGGTAGACCAGCATATGAGATACTTCATGGAACACACAAGATATCATGATGATGATTTCACCTTGCTGACAGGCTCCGTATCTCCAGACAAACGGAAAGAGGAGTGGGAAAATGCCAGGTTGATATTTTCGACACCGCAAGGTCTTGAGAATGATATAATATCATCCAGGATAGACATATCGGATGTCTCTCTCATGGTTTTCGATGAGGCGCACCGTGCAACTGGAGACTATTCCTATGTCTTCATCGCATCACGATACATGAAGCTTGCAAAACATCCCAGGATACTTGCACTGACAGCTTCTCCAGGGTCTGACAAGGAGAAGATAGATGAGATATGCAAGAACCTCTATATAGAGAAGATCGAGGTCAGGACACACGATGATGAGGATGTCAAGCCTTATGTCCAGGACACTGATGTCAGATGGATTGAAGTCAATCTGCCACCATCGATGCTCCAGATCAAGGCTCTTCTTGACAAGATGTATGATACCAGGATGAAGCAGATCAAGCAATATGGCTATGTGACAAATACCTTCGGCCTGACACGGAGGCAGATGATATCTATGATGGGCTCCTTGCAGAAGAATATGATGGAGGGTGAGAAGACACCGGAACTCATGAAGACCATATCTCTTCTCAGCGAAGCGATGAAGATAAGCCACATGCTAGAGCTGTTGGAGACACAAGGCATAAGTTCATTGTATACATATCTCAAACGCCTCCAATCTGAGAGCTCTTCCACCAAGACCAAATCCATAAAGAACATTGTAGCGGATCCTGATTACAGATCGTGCTATCTGCTTTCAAAGAGCCTAGTGGATAACGGTGTAGAGCACCCCAAGCTTAATGAGCTGGCCTCACTCATGAGAGCGAACAAGAGCAAGCGCAAGATAATATTCACCCAATATCGTGAGACTGGTGAGAAGATCAAGGACATCTTAGATGATATCGAAGGTGTTGAAGCGAGACTTTTTGTAGGACAGACAAAGAAGAACGGGACAGGCATGTCGCAGAAGGATCAGTTGGCGACAGTGAAAGAGTTCCGCGACGGAAAGTTCGATACATTGGTGATGACTTCTGTCGGTGAGGAGGGCCTTGACATACCCCAAGTGGATATCGTTATTTTCTATGAACCTATACCATCAGCGATCCGGACGATACAGCGGAGAGGGCGTACAGGAAGGATGGAGAAGGGGAATGTCATGGTCCTATTCTGCAAAGGCACACGTGATGAGATGTACAGATGGTCCTCATTCCACAAGGAAAAACGTATGCTCAAGCTCATGAAAGAGATGAAGAACGAGAGAGAAGGGAAAAAGGAGACCACTCTGCTCGAATTCAGCAGGAAGGAACCTAAGTACACTGTTGCTGTAGACTACAGGGAAAAGAATTCTCTCATCGTGAGACATCTCATCGACAACGATTGCAGGATCGATCTGAAGAAGCTTGATGTGGGAGATTACATATTAAGCTCACGTGTGGCAGTAGAATACAAAAGGATACCTGATTTTGTCGATAGCATAATTGATGGGCGTCTCTTGCAGCAGATTAAATCGCTCAAGGAGTATTACATAAGACCACTCATCATTGTAGAAGGTACAGAAGACATCTATGCCATACGTAAGATAGACCCTAAGGCAATACAAGGAATGATGTCCACAATAACCGTATCATATGGGATACCTGTCATCTTCACCAAGAACCACAAAGAGACCTCTTCGTATATGCACACGATAGTGAAGCGTGAACAAGATGAAGGTTACAAGGATTACACATTACATTCCTCAAAGCCACTGAGCATGAAAGAGCAACAGGAATACATAATATCTGCGCTGCCCGGGATAGGTCAGGGGTTGGCAAAGCCTCTTCTCAGACGTTTTGGTTCCATCAAGAACATCCTTGAATCAAGCATCGAAGATCTTATGTCTGTCGAGCTTATCGGAAAGAAGAAGGCTCAGGACATCAAGAATCTGCTTGAGCAGGAATATAATGAAGAATGAACTATCTGTTCTGCAGTCTCTCTATCCGTTTTTGTACGGGTGGATGTGTAGAGAATAGGCTGACAAATCCGCCCCCCTTCAAAGGGTTTATTATGAAAAGTGACGCGGTAGTCCTTGTGTTCTCCGTGCTTCGCATGGGATGTTGGGCAACACCGCTGCTGATCTTTCTCAAGGCATCCGCCAAGGCTTTCGGATTTCCAGAAATCTTAGCAGCACCATCATCGGCGAGGTACTCTCTTGATCTGGATATCGCAAGCTGTATTATGGTGGCTATGATAGGTGTGAGTATGGCGAGTACAAGAAGCTCTAATCCGCTTCCTCCTCTTCGATCATTCCCTCCGAAGCCTCCAAAGATCGCTGCCCATCTTGCCATCATGGCCACGTATGCGATGACGCTTGCAATAGTTGCAGCTATTGTTGCAATGAGTGTGTCTCTGTTCTTCACATGCGCTAATTCGTGCGCCATCACGCCTTCGAGTTCATCATGATTAAGAAGTTTGAGTATGCCTTCTGTAGCAGCGACCGCCGAATGTTTTGGATTCCTGCCAGTAGCGAAGGCATTGGGCGTTGCACTAGGTATGACATATACTTTTGGCATCGGAAGCTCAGCTTTCTTTCTGAGCTTATCGACCATCTTATAGAGCTCATGCTCCTTATTCACTTCTTTTGCCTTGTACATCTTCAGGACTAGCTTGTCGGAGTAGAAGTAAGAACCTACGTTCATGAGCAATGCAAATATTATAGCGATAGTCAAGCCTTGCACACCACCAGCGAGCTCTCCTACAATGAGGAGGAGGATGCTCAACGATGACAAGAGCAATCCTGTCTTGAATTGATTGGCGATTCCCATAGAGCAAATGAATCCGCATACAAATAAAAAAGTTATGCTTCACTCTGAAAGAAACCGTATCTATTTTACTAGCAAAATTATATAAACCAGCTTTTCAAAGAATGTATCATGAACAAAAATTATCCAAAAGATTCTTCTGCGAGAGAGATGGAGGAGGATTTTCTCGTCCAGACCGCAGATAAGACCATAGCTGAAGTGAGGGACCATCTTTCACGGAAGAAAAGGAGCTATGGATTCATGGATTATGGTTATGTGGTTGATGCTAAAGGCATCCTTAAAGGGACATTCTCTGTCGGCGACCTATTCCGTTACTCTCCCGAATCAAAGATACGCAGGATCATGAAGAAGAATCCCGTGACTGTCTCTCCAAATTCAAGAGCTGAGTTTGCAGCGCATCAGGCTATCAAAAATGGTGTGAAGGCCATACCTGTAGTAAAGGATGGCAAGATGCTTGGCGTGTTACCCCCAAAGAAAATCCTTCATATTGTGCACAAGTCTTCTCAAGAGGATTTCCTCAAGATGGCAGGGATTGATACTTCGCACATGGAATACGAGGATACTATGAAGATTCCCGTCCATGTCTCCGTCTGGCATAGGTCTCCGTGGCTCCTAATAGGACTTATAGGAATAATGATTGCTGCGGGAATAGTTGGTAGGTTCGAAGAGGTCCTCGAAAAACATATGATACTTGCCTTCTTCATTCCTGCGATTGTCTATATGGCAGATGCTCTCGGTTCACAGCATGTAACTTTGTCTGTCAGGGACATCGCATCGCACGGAGCTGAGATAAACCGTGTCAAGTATTTCGGCAGACAGACTTTGATCGCCTTTTTCCTGGCACTAATAATAAGCTCATTCACATTCTTCACTGTGACACTATTTTGGGGAGAGCCATACATGGGATTCGTCATCGGTCTCTCTCTGTTCTTCGCAGCACTGGTCACGAACTTCACTGCTCTACTGACTACTCTTGTGATAGACAGATTGGGTAAGGATCCGGCATTCGGTAGTGGGCCTTTTGCGACAGTGGTCTCTGATGTAACATCCATTGTCATATATCTTCTAGTGGCAAGCGCACTCTTATGAGCTGTGCAGAGATTTAAATAAGAAATGTCTTTTTCTGAGTTCATGCTGATCAGGCTTTTAGGGATTTTCGATATCTTTGCAGCGCTAACTTTTGTAGGCTTCCATTTTGGCATGTTCTCTCATGTATTGCCCTTGTACATACTTGTATACATAGGGCTCAAGTTCCTGATCTTTCCTAAAGACTTCGCTTCCTTTGTCGAGATATCTTGTGCTATCATACTGATACTATTGATGCTTGATATAAGAACACGCTTGACATGGGTGGCAGTGATATTCTTCCTTCAGAAAGGCATACTGAGCCTGAAATGATAATAGAAAAAAAATGAAGACCTATTTGGTCTTCTCAAGGTTCTGCATCAGAAGCTCCACGGATTCGTGGACCTCCTCTTCGGACTTTGTCCCTGTGCATACGATCTTACCATTGCTGAACAGCAGGAACGTCGCCTTGTTCTGGGCTAGCTTGTATACCAATCCAGGGAACTGCTCAGGCTCATACTCTGTATTCTCCAGTTTCAGCGTGAGCGTGTTCAGATTGAGGTCCATACCGATCTCACCGGAGGCTACGATATTCTGTATGGTTATCTTCGGTGTTATCGTTATCTCTATGTTGATCTTCTTCAAGCTCTCTATAATCCTCTGGAGTGACCTCTCTACATCCTTGATATTCCGTGCACCTGTGCATACGACGTTTCCAGAACTGAAGATGAGTGCTGAAGTCTTCGGGTCCTTTATCCTTATGACCAGTCCTGGGAACTGTTCAGGATTATATTCTGTGTTAGAAAGGGTTGCAGCCATCTTCTCCAAAGGTATGTCATGCTCCAGAGACGTGGACACTACAATGTTGACAATCTCTATCTTTTTCTCTCCCATCTATAAAACCCCCAATGGTCTTTATAAGCATTTATAAATGAAGCTTTATTTAAAAACCTTTCCTTAAGAAACGCGATTTTTCTGGAAAAAATCCAAAATCAGCACCATTTAAAAAAAACGGATGATTTATCAGGGTGATGTTTGAAGATTTTGTCCATTATGGTGATGACCTCGAAAGAATTAAGGCAACTGCAGAGAGGTTAGGCTTCTCAAAACTCAATATCGTAGCGGGAGCGAAAGATATTAATGGCGTTACGAAGATGACTGAAGGGCCCTCTACTGATTTATCTCTAGAGATCTTCTTAGCTGTAGAGAATAGGAAAGATGCAGATCTTGCTAGGAGGAAGGGTCTTAGGACAATATTCATATATGGTGGTGATCAAGATATACGTAGTGCTATAACTGAGATACGGCCGGACATCATAACAAACCTAGAGTATCAGAAAAGGGACTTCATGCATCATAGGTCTTCTGGCCTGAATCAAGTGACTGCTAAGTTGCTTGCTGAGAATGGGATTGCTGTGGGCATCAATATCGGTTTCCTGAAATCCACAAAATACAAAGGTGAAGTGATGGGGAGGATGTCTCAGAACATAGCCCTCTGTAAGAAGTATGGGGTCAGTCTGAAAGCATTCTCTCTTGCAAGATCATGGAATGGGATGTCCTCTCCTAAAGATATGATAAGCCTCTTGAGAGTATTGGGCACCGACCAAAAGATCGCAAAAAAAGCATTGCAGAAAACTTCTCTATGATTTCGATTTTATAGGGCTCTGTGCACCACAGGCCATGCACTTCAGATAATCTATTCGTTCCTTCTTCACTATCTTCGTGTCGGGCTTTCCGCATGTCTTACATAGCACGTATATGTTAGCGTACTTGTCTATAGTCTCATTGACGCGTGATGCGGAGACTTTCCTTCCGAATACGATATT